>JAWCNE010000041.1:0-13255 GCA_038849025.1 Bathyarchaeia archaeon | reverse complement strand
TTGTAACCACGTTTTGGTAACGTCCATAACCATATTCGCTTTTAAGTCTTGCATCGAAAGGCTCAAAGCCTGGAGCAAGAATTATCGAGCCCACGTTTAGGGCTATTTCGCCGTCTTTTTGTTCGTATTCCACAGCGTTTGCCTTACAGATTTCTTGGCATGTTCTGCAGCCTATGCATTTTTCACGGTCTATTTTGAATTTTAATGGAACTGCTTGTGGAAATTCAACGTAGATGGCGCTTCTGTCCGTCAAGCCTTTGTTGTAGGTGTCTATGGCTTCAACTGGACATTTTTGTGCACAAAGTCCGCAGCCGTTGCATTTTTCTTCGTTTATGTAGCGGCTTCTTTTTCGAATTTTAACTTCGAAGTTTCCAGCTTCGCCGCTTAAGCCTACAACTTCGCTGTTCGTAATCAACGAAATATTGGGGTGTCTGCCAGCCGCAACAAGTTTAGGTGCCAAAATGCACATGGAACAGTCGTTTGTGGGAAAAGTTTTGTCAAGCTGCGCCATAACCCCGCCGATACTAGGCGACTGGTCAACCAAATACACTTTAAAGCCTGAATCCGCCAAATCAAGAGAAGCTTGTATTCCAGCAACGCCGCCGCCGACAACTAGGACTGCACCAACTTTGTTTTCAGCCATCTTTAATGCACCTCCAAAGCCTTGTAAAAGGGAGTTTGGCCTTCAACCTTGTCCAGGGCTATCATCCCTTTCCTACGCATGTTAGTAATGTGCCTAAGCACAGCAGAAGGCTTAATTCCCACAGCTTCAGCCAGCTGTTTAACTGAAAGAGACTTAGCCTTAGTCAAGCAATGAATTTTATAGCGGATAAATTCTGCTTTGACTATTTCATCTAGCAAAGCGTTAAACTCTTCCTCGGAAACTTTCTCACAGTAGGCGTTCAAAAATTCTGTAAGTTCTTCTTCCCTTCCCAAAAGAACCCTAAGCCTAAACTCTGAAGCCGCGTTTTTAGCTGCTTCAACATTCACCATAACAGTAGGCGCCAACGCGTCGTTTTTCAGCGGGGAACTGCCAAGCTTCCAAATTTCCTCAGAAAACTCTTTGGCATAATCGCCGAGGTTTTTCTCTTCTAAAGGCGAAGCCCAAACAAGTTTTACTCGCTCAGCGCCAAGACCAGTTAAAGCCAAAAGTTTCTTCACCATTTTCACAGCACGTTCTGCATGAAGATTTCCGTCGACGAAATGGCAGTCTGGCGGCTTACATCCCGCAAGCATGACACCGTCTGCTCCCCTCTCAAAGGTTTCCAAAACCAAGGCTGGATCTATTCTTCCAACACACATTACACGTACAACATTAACGTTGTAGGGTACACCTATCTCCTCTTCACAGAAAGCCCAATTGCACGCGAAACAAACAATTTTAGGAGGATTAGACTCCATTTCCATCTCACTCCTTTAAAGTTGCTGAAGCTAAAGCCAAAATCTGCTCGTTTGACAGCTTCTTCATGGTTATGGCTTGTTCGGGGCATCTCGCCACGCAAAGCCCACAGCCCTTGCATAGGTCCTCGTTCACTCTAGCTACGCCTTTCTCGTCTTTTTTAACCGCTCCTACAGGACATATAACCGCGCAAACGTTGCAGCCTATGCACTTGCTTTCATCAACAACTGCTTTGTCGCCTTCGCATAGCTCTACTCCTGTAAGACACTCTGCACATGGTCCGCAACCTAGGCAACGGAAGGCTTCAAATTTTGCCTTCCGCTTTAACTTTTCTAGGTATTCTTTAGCTTCTTCAAAGCTTAGACGAGGCTTTTCTATTGGGGGATCGTATCTGCGTTCTTTTTTATCAAGGAGGCGCCAATCTTTAACCCAAGTTACCTCTTCTATGTTTTCATCTCTTCCCTTCCGTAGGTCTTGGCCATTTAAGTAAAGGTGAATGGATACCGCTGCCCGTTTTCCAGCACCAACAGCCTCTATAATGCTTGCTGGTCCAGTGGCCAAATCGCCTCCGACAAAAACTCCAGGGATATTTGTTTCTAAAGTCTCGGGATCATAATGGATTGGCGGTCCTATTTTTTCCTTGTTTAGAAGCTCTGGTGGCATGGTTGAAGTTTCTGCGACTTGCCCAAGGGCTGGAATAACCATGTCCACTTCGTACAAGTGTTCTGAAAAGCTTATGGGTATGGGGCGTCTACGCCCACTTTCGTCAGGTTCGCCTAAACGCATTCGTAGGCATTCAACAGCCTTAACCTTGCCGTTTTCGCCTAGGATCTGTTTTGGCGCCACTAAAAAGTAGAATTTTACACCATCTTTTTCAGCTAATTCCACTTCATGGGGGTGTGCGGGCATTTCTTCACGCGAACGCCTATAAAGGATTAGGACTTCTTTAGCGCCGAGTTTTTTGGCGGTTCTTGCAGCGTCTATCGCTGTGTTTCCGCCGCCTATAACAGCAACTCTTTCACCAATCTTTATGGGTTCTCCGAGAGCTATTGCCTTGAGAAAGTCTACAGCGTTTACAACTCCTTCTAAATCTTCGCCTGGCACGTTTAACTTCATTCCAAGCTGTGTTCCAACAGCTATAAAAATCGCCGTATAACCCTCATTTTTTAAACTTTCAATGGTTATGTCTTTTCCAAATTCAACGCCAGTTTTTATTTCCACACCTACATCCTTGATGTAGGCTATCTCGTTTGCCACAACAAACTTTTCAAGCCGAAAGTCGGGTATACAGTAACGCATCATACCACCAGGCTCAGCCATCCGTTCAAAAACGGTAACGGGATAGCCAAGCTTGGCAAGCTCGTAGGCCGCTGCCAACCCAGCAGGCCCAGCGCCTATTATGGCAACTTTTTCGCTGTACTTCTTTGGAACTGATTCTGGCTTTACCCTTCCTTGTTCCCGTTCTATGTCTGCCACAAGTCTTTTCAGGGCGCGAATAGCCACTGCTTGGTCCACGTTGACTCTTGCACATGCATCTTCGCATGGGCTGAAACAAACTCTTCCACAGATAGCTGGGAAGGGCATGTCTTTTCTTACGACTTCTACGGCTTCTTTGAACTTGCCTTTTTGGATAAGCGAAACGTATGCTTGAACGTTAACAAGGGCTGGGCATGCTGCGCGGCAAGGCGGCAATTTTCTAACTTTTTGTAAACTTTTTCCCATTTGTCAATTCGACCTTTACAGAAGTTAATTTTAATGTGTTGCCCAATATATTAATCAACCTAAATCAGATTTGATGTAAATATGGCTTAAAGCCCAAAGTATATAAAAAAAGATAAAGTATATATAAAAAGATAGGGGTTAATGTAGCTACTCACGGAGTCTACCCTCGAGTTTGCTTACCCATTTGTTGTATTCCCTTGAGCTTAGCAGAGACTTCAGTTCCTCTTCGAGAACCAACGAATTTTTGGGTTTAATCTCAATAATCCAGCCTTTTTCGTAGGGATCCTCATTTATTAGGCAGGGTTTTTCTCTAAGCTTTTCGTTAACCTTTACTATTTTACCGCTTACAGGCGCGTATAAATCGAACATAAACATCCATGTCTCAGCCACGCCGAAAGGCTCCATTTTGTTAACTTCTTTCCCAACAGGTTCTGTGATGATTTGGGCGATGCCCTTCAGATGCTTTTGGGCATAGTCTGAGACGCCTACGCGGATATTTCCCTCTGGAGTTATTTGAGCCCATGTGTGTTTAGGCGTGTACAGCATTTGTTCAGGTATAGCCAATAGTTCTTCGCGTTTGGCGGTGGGGATTCCTTCCACGCGCATTAGTTCTTCAAGGCGCAGTCTTATGGCCTCTGAAACGAATTCTGATATGCTTCGGTATCTTCCGGTTTCGATTGCTTTTTCGATTTCTTTGATCAGTTCTTGTCTTATGCTCACGGTCTTCCATTCCGACATTTCCATCAACCTCCTTTACACTTGAATGATATATAGCATAAATCATAGATATATACGTAATGCATATAAAAAATATAGCAGTAAATACTATTATATCAAGCGCAACTCTACATTTCTCGAATCTTCTTTTGTCTACCAAAATCCACCATATTCCAGACACGCTCATGCAAGTAATAAACCAGAATTTTCACCACAAGTTCCGCGATACCCACACGTCCACTCACCATCACGCTTTGAGTAAATGCAAATACTAGAAGCATTGTAGTCAAAGTTGCAACAATTCGCCAGGAAATCGCTTTTACAAAACTTCTAACATGGTTCTCCATTAAAATTCCTCTTTTAACAACACCTAAATATAAATCAAGCCATTATAAATAACTCTTTTCACTTTAACTCTTTAAATCGCTTCTTAAACACTTTATCCAAACTTCAAAAATAAACAGTATATTACAGAAACAGAAAAATATGAGAATCACAATAAAATAAATAATAGTAAATACTAGTGGGATGCCTTTGGAAAGCAGGAAAGTGCAAAAAGTAGGATATTCAACCATGACGGTGTCGCTTCCCAGCGAATGGGTAAAACAGAACAACATCAGCCCCGGCGAGTTAGTTTTCATAATGCAAGAAAAAGATGGCACTTTAAGAGTTATGCCAGCTAATGTAGCGCAAAGGGAAGAGGCTGAAGAACACGTAATAAATGTTGACGCTTGCGACGAGAAAGGCTTACTTGAACGGATAATAGTTGGAAGCTACATTCTTGGACGCGATGTCATAAGGGTAGCCTCCTCAACTAGAATAGGAAAAGCACATGTAGATGAAGTTCGAAGAGTTGTCCGAAAACTAATTGGTCTCGGCATTCTGGAAGAAACATCAAAAGGAATACTTTTACAATGCTCTGTGGATCCCACCAAATTTAAACTTGACATGCTGATAAGGCGGCTTTCCCTCATAGCATCAACGATTTTATCTGAGGCAATGCAGGCTTTCCTAGAAAAAAATGAAGCACTGGCAAATGAAGCAATTAGCCGCGAAGATGAAGCTGACACTATTTTCTACCTTGCAGTGCGTTTGCTCCTTTCCGCACAAATGAAACCAGATGTTGCGGAACAAATAGGCGCCACAGATATCCTTTTCATCCCCGCTACTCGCCTTATACTGCAATATTTAGAATTGATTGCAGACTACTCCGAGGACATGGCCAAAAAAATAATCAGCCTTAAAGTTTATAGAAACAAACTGACCGAAGAAACTGTCCAAGGAATTTATCATCTCAGCGAATTAACACAGACCATTTTTCAAAAAGCTGTGGACTGTATTTTCACACGAGACCTCAGGATTGCCAATGAAGTGGTAGAAATGCAGAAAGTTCTTGAAATGGAGACAGATAGACTTATGCAGGAACTGCCTGAAATTCCATATCTTAGGGCAATTATCTCATGTTTAAATAAAATTGCAGATTTAGGCGCATCAATTGCAGATATAGCTATAAACCGAGCGTTAGAAAAGCCAAGCAAGGATGTGGAGAACATTATCAGAACAGTGAAACATGTAAGAACCTTGCCGTTGGCAGCTAAAAAAAGCTGATAGCTAAATTTACGTTAAGTTTAGCTTAACAAGCTTTAAAAGGTTTTAAAGTACTTATTATAAATAGATGTTGTGTTGTATATGGATGATTTTGAAGAGGCGCTGCGAAACATAGATGTTTTCTGCAAAGTTTTAGTTAGGAAAATGATTGAAAGCGAAAGCGGAAAAGAATCTGAGAGCAAAATCGCCGTTGAACCTATTGAGGAGCTTCTAAGAAGAAAATACGTTATAGAAGAGAAAAATGAAAAAAATCCTGAAGTTAAACACTTTATTCCTCTTCCCCACATAGAGGAGCCCTTAATTGACATTTTTGAGGATGATACTTACGTGAAAGTTTTGGTACAGTGCCGATGCAGAGACCAGAAAATAACCGTGAACAAACATGATGACGGCTTACAAATATGCCTAGAAAACGAGTGTTGGAAACTCAACTTACCAACTAGTCACTTGCAGGTTGAAAATATGATTATGAAGTGCAACAATAATAAGGCTTTAGAAGTTGAGATTCCAAAGTTGAAGACAACTGCAAACTATGAAACTAACGCTTAAAATTTTGTTACGCTTTTCTGTCTAACTTTTATTTGGCATGCTTCTTCTCCAGAACATTTTAAACAAGTATAGATAACATCAAACTCGCTTTTTTCTGGGTTTTCAGGATTCACAATAAAAGCGAAACACACCTCACCTTTTTTTATATTTTCGCCGCAGCAAAAACATTTATGCTCTTTAAGGGCAGTAACTTTCATTTTGCATCTGTAAAGTAAAAGAGTTCGGTGAGATATTAATATTCTCTAAAAGCGTGACAGAACAGAAACAATAGAAAAAGGTGTTTAGCCTATTTTTTCTAGCACTTTGTCGATTTTCACTTTGTGAAAGTCTAGGGCTAACTCTTTGGGTTCTATTCCTAAGCTTAGACTCAGCAGTTCAGTGTAGTGGATTATGGGCATGTTATACTCTTCCTTGTATGTGGTTTTTATAAGCATTTGTCCAAGGTCAAGTGTTAGGAAACAGAAGGGGCAAAGCGTTGATATGCAGTCGGCTCCCGCGTTGGATGCATTCACAATTTTGTCTCTTGCAATGGCTAAGGCTACATCGTCAGCGTAGCCTCTTAAAAGTCCTCCACAGCATTTCAGCTTGTTTTTGTACCATATGCTTTTTGCTCCTAAGGCCTCTATTAAAGTGTCGAATATACGAGGGCGTTCTGGATCATCAAACCGCAATAGTTCGCTTGGTCGTAGGATGTGGCATCCGTAGAACGCTGCTACTTTCAGCTTGTCTAAAGGTTTGACGATGCTTTGTTTTAGCTTGTCTAAGCCTACGTCTTTCATTAAAACTTGTAGGAAGTGCCTAACTTCCTTGTTGCCTTTGAACTCTTTTCCTGCGTTTGAAAGAATCTTGTTTACGCGGGTTTTTAGCGCTGGTTTTTCTTTTAAAAGAGTGTTAGCCATGGCTAGGGATTCGAAGCATCCGGTGCAAAGGGTTAATATGTTTAGGTCTGCTTCTTCAGCTATGCAGATGTTGTTGGCTGCGATGGCTAGGCTTGTTTCTAGATCTATGGACTGCAATGGCGGAGGAGCGCAGCAAGTCATGCCTCCCAAATCCACGAGTTCTATTCCGAGTTTTGTTAGGGCTTTTCTTGCTGAAAGCTCATATTGGGGTTGGCGGGCTGGAATTGTGCAGCCTAAAAACAATGCGTAACTTGTCATTGCGTTCCACCTTTCTTAGCCATTATCTTGTTGAATCCCGTGGCTGAAAGAATCTTTCTTAAGGCTTCCATTTCTGGCGGCTTCAGCGGCGGCAAGCCGTATTCCGCCCTTTTCTTTTCCAAAAACTTTGACATAGGGACTATGCGTCCTTCGCTCATTAGCGCGTTTGCAAACTCTGCATAAATATTTGGGATTTGGCCTTCGCTTATGGCTATATTTCTTAACGCGTATATGACGTCGGCAATTTCAACTTTTTGGGGACAACGTTCTTGACAGTTGTAGCATGAAGCGCAAAGCCAAATGGCGCCGTCGGTTAGAACTTCTTCTCTTTTCCCAAGAAGAGCTAGCTTAATAACTTGCCTCGGGTTAAAGCGGTCAGTTATTTTTGTCACTGGACAACTGCTGGCACATGTTCCACATTGATAACAGAAAGTTATCGTTTCCCCGCCAAGCTTGCCAGTAATTTCTTTGAGAAAATCGAAAGCTTTGGCTTTTTCTTGCTTTTCCTCAGTCATTTTGCTCCCCTATTTCTGGTTAGGCTAGTTGAATTTGGCCTAGTTTTTCCACTCTCTCAGTCATTGTTTGTGCGGCTTCGGCGAACTTATCACCCTCAATGTAGACTAAGTGAAACATTTCAAGCCTTTCAGGTTCTATGCCATACGCATTAAGTAACATCTTAGCTAACTCAACTTTCTTTTGGGCTTTTTGACTTCCAACCTCATAGTGGCAACCGTCCGGCTTGCATCCCACAACCATAACACCTTGAGCGCCAGCCCTGAAAGCCTCCAGAATATGCTGAACCTGAATTATACCGGTGCACGGAACCTTTAAAACCCTCACGTTTGCGGGATAACTCATCATAGCCATTCCTGAAGAGTCTACAGCGGTGTGACCACACTCTGAACAAGCTATAGCAAGTACAAGCGGCTTAGATGTTCCATTAATAGAGAGCAAAGCCTTAATTTGTGCAGATATTTGGTTTGGTCTTAGATTGCTAAGTTCTATAGCGCCCACCGGACACGTGCCCACACAAACACCGCACCCTTCGCATAAAAGCTCTGAAATTCGCGCAACAAAATGCCCATTTCCTATTGGTACGAGGCTTATGGCGCCATAGGGGCATGTGACGGGACAGAATTCGCAGTCGCCACAATAATCCTCATTCACAAAAGCTACTTTCAAGTCTTTTACTATCTTGCCCTGGGCGAGGAATTTGGCTGCTTTTACGGCTGCTGAATGGGCGTGAAGCGAAGTTGTTGGAGCATCTTTCGGGAATGTTGCTCCCCCACAGAGGAATACTCCCCTAATTTTTGTTTCAGTGGGCCTAAGCTTGTCATTGTATTCTTTAAAGAAACCGTCTTGTTCCAGCTCTATGCCCAACATTTCAGCTAATTCCTTTGCATCTTCGGATGGAACCATGGCGGGGGCAAGCACTACAAGGTCGGCTTCCAGCTCTAGAAGCCTCCTTAAAAGCTCGTCTTCAACTTCCACAACCAACGTGTTTGTAGACGGGTCGTGGAGGATTTCAGATGGCCTTCCCTTAACGAATTTTATTCCCATTTCTCTGGCTCTTTCATAATAGTATTCGTGCTCCCTTCCAGTGGTTCTGATGTCTATGTAGCATATGGTTATGTCTGTGTCTGGATATGCCGACTTTATTAGAGTAGCATGTTTTAGGGATATCATGCAGCATATGCTTGAGCAGTAGGGGTTCCAACGTCTATCCCTTGAGCCTACGCACTGCACGAATACTATGCGCTTCGCGGTTTTCTTATCAGAAGGCTTGATGATTACGCCGTTTGTGGGTCCAAAAGCATCAATCATCCTTGCAAGCTCCAAATGGGTTATAACATCGGGATACTCGCCATAATGATATTCTTTTATGACGCTGGGGTCGTATTCCCTAAAACCTGTGGCCACTATTATGCTGCCTACATTAAGCGTTAACTGTTCTGGTTTCTGGTCCAGTTCAACAGCTTTTGTGGGACAAACTTCGACACATTTGGCGCAGTCGTAAAACTTGCAGACCTTCTCGTCTATGACGTATACTGGCGGATAAACTAGAGGAGTGTTTACGTATATGGCTTTGCGGGTTTTAAGCTTGGCATTGTATTCGTCTGGAACTTCCACAGGGCAAACTGTGGTGCATAAATCGCACGCCACACACTTCTTTTCATTCACGTATCTGGGTTTACGCTCTACAGTAACCTTATAGTTTCCCGAAGCCCCTTCAACCTTTACTATTTTAGAGTTTGTGAGAATGTTTAGGTTTGGAATTTCTGAAAAACCAGAGCGGTAAACACATTTTCTTGATGTGTGGGTTACGGTTTTTAGATCTGCCATTGGAGACTGGATGCATATGGCGCAGTCGTCTGTGGGGAAGAAACGCCCCGCCTTGGCGGCTAAACCGCCTAGGAAAGGCTCTTTCTCAACAAGGTATACTTGAAAGCCCATTTCAGCTAAGTCTTCAGCTGCTTGCATTCCAGCTATTCCGCCGCCTATCACAAGAACTGATTTCACTGCTGGAAATTCTGCCTTTTCAATAGGTTCAAGAAGCTTAGCCTTTTCAATGGCGGCTAAAAGCATGGCTTTGGCTTTTTCCGTGGCTTCAGAAGGCGCGTCGCGGTGAGGCCATGCACAATGATCTTTCAAGTCTAAAACTTCCACCAAATGCGGGTTAAGCCCCGCCTCCTCAACAGCCTTTGCAATGGCTATCTCGCTAATTTTTGGAAGACCTTCTGCGACAACAACTCGATTTATCTTATTGGCTTTCACTGCGTCAACAATGGTTTGGAGGCCTTGACCACGCCAAAACTCGCTGCCTCTTGCAACCAAAGCAACTCCATCAACGTTTTTCACGAAGTTTATTAAAGCCTCAAAGTCAAGAATTTTGGAGATTTGTCCTCCACAATCTGAAAGAAAAACGCCAACTTTAGATTCTACCATTCAAACTCACCTTCTCAAAGTTTGGACAAGCCGCTTTTGACTGTCGTAAATTTCCACTTCAAGGGGCATTTGACCTACCGCAAAGTGTGTAGCGCACGCGAAACACGGATCATAAGCCCTAAAAGCCATTTCAATCATGTTTAGTATTCCATCAGTAACCTTGCCCTTTTTGATCAAGCCTTTAGCAGCGTTTTTGATGGACAAGCATATGCTTGGTACATTGTTCACCGTAGCCACTATGAGGTTTACTTTTTTAGCCAAGGCATTTTCGTCTAGCTGGTAATGATGTATAAGTGTGCCCCTCGCGGCTTCCACTATTCCAACGCCTTCGCCGGGTTTTCCAGGCTTATTGCGGAGGTTTGTACTTGTTATTTCAGGGTCTGTTACAAGTTCTAGGGCGCGTTCAGCCGCGTACAAAAGCTCTATAAGCCGTGCCCAATGATAAGCCAAAGTGTTGTGAAGGGGTTTTCCGCCTAGAGTGACATACATCCGCTCATATTCTGCCTGAGCAAGCGGTGTAGCCATACCATCTGCCGCGTTAAGCCTTCCAAGGGGACCCACACGGTATAATCCGCTTTCAGGGCCGTCCACTAGGCCTTTCCAACCCACCTTCTTCAAGTATGGAAGCTTAGTGTATGTCCAGGGCTCCACATGCTCTTCTATAACGTCTAGGTATTCTTTTGGAGAGAACTTTACGAATTCCTTTCCATCAGGGTCGACAACTCTCACTTTTCCGTCGTAAAAATTCACCTTGTTATTTTTGTCAACAGTTCCCATATAGTAGGTTTTCAAGGTGTAAGGCTCGCTTTTGATTAGGTTTACATAGTCTGTGTTTTTTAAGACTATGTCGTCGAAAATTTTGAGGGACAACTTGGCGAATTCAATGCAACTTCTAACCATTCTTTCTATTTCGCGTCTTTCCTCTTCAGAAATGGGCCGTGCAATTCCGCCGGGAATGCATGCGCTCACTGGGTGTGTAGCTTTTCCTCCTAAAATTTCAGTTATTTTCTGTCCATAAGCCCTGTGCTTAATAACCTCCTTTCCTATTTCAAGACCAGCCTTTTCAATGATGCCTAAAACGTTTCGCTTTTCCGGAGGCGCATCTGGGCCTACAACAAAGTCTGGTCCGCCTAGATAATAGAAGTGCAACGTATGGTCATAGATAATATAGCCACAATACATAAGCTCCCTAAGCTTCTTGGCTGGTTCTGGAGGCTCTACGTTGAAGGCGGCATCTAAGGCTTTGGCGCCAGCCATGTGATGAGCTACGGGGCAGACACCGCATATGCGCGTTGTTATTATGGGCAGGTCTTCTGCTCTTCTACCCTCACAGAATTTTTCAAAGCCGCGAAACTCTGGAACTTGGAAATAGGCTTCGTCCACATCACCTTCATCGTTTAAGAATATGGTTATTTTTCCGTGGCCCTCAAGCCTTGTTATGGGATTTATAACAATCTCTTTCATTCGCGCATCACCCTCCTTCGCAAAATCGAATTGGCAAGAGAATACTTGTAGAAAGTACCCACAGGATCAACTATTTGTTCTATAACCTTTGGGTCGACAACTATTGAGGCCAAAGCGCTTATCATGGCTGAACCTTGTTCGGGCACTCGAGGCGCTGAACCGTCACAGCCGGTGCAAGGTATATTTGCCTTCAAACATTGAGCACCGCATCCGGCACGAGTCGCCGGCCCCATACATATGACGTTTTGGTCTAGGAAGCATGTTTTGAAGTCGTCTTCTATTTCGTAAACTCTTTTAATTTGGGTTATTTTCCTTTGTTTTTTCTCTCTGGGGCATTCATCGCATATTGACTTGTTAAGTAGGAAGCTCGAGCCTTTAGGGGGCAGGTTGCCGCTTAAAATCGCATCTAAAGCCTCAATTATCCTTGGAACAGGAGGCGGGCAACCAGAAATAAAGTAATCCACATCCACCGTTTGCGCCAACGTTTTAACAGTATCGTAAAAATCTGGAAGCTCAAGCTCTCCATGCGCAACCTTGAAGCGAGGTTGAGGAGTTACCCTTTGCGGATTATTTGTCGATGGAGTTTCAAGGTATGCCCTTTCAAAGATTTTATCTTTATTCCATAGATTTCCAAGGCCGACCACGTCACCGTCGCAAGCGCATGAACCGAAAGCCACGAGTATTTTTGATTTCTGCCTTAAAAGTTTGGCCATATGTTCATTTTCCTCGTTTCTTATGGCTCCGTTAAAGAAGCATACGTCTATGCTTTTATCGGGCATGGCCTCAACATCCTTGTATTTCACATCCATAGCTACAGGCCAGAAGACTATGTCGGCTTTCGACACCACATCTAGGATTTTCTCATTTATGTCTAGGACAGCAATTTCGCAACCGCCACAGCTAGCCGCCCAGTAGAACGCGAATTTAAGTTTATCCATACCATCACCATATTGATGCATGCTTTTAATGAAAGAATTAAGTAATTATATTTTCTTTAATTTAAATTTAGCCGTTGGTAAATAGAAAAATATCATGATAAAAATTGTGTTATGTTTAACAGAAATATTTAGGTTTAAATCAAGGCCTACTTAGAGTTTCAGCTGTTTTACCACTTTCTTCCGCACTCTTTTCTAGCACATCTGGGTAGCCTCTTCATTTCGCTCAATCTTTGAAACGCCTTCCAACTCTACGCTTTTAACACTCAATTTTTCTTCATTTAAGTTTAAGACTCCTTTAACTGTCCCGTCTTCTTGACTCTGCAGCGTAAAGCCCATCCTCTTCACTAGGTTTATGGCTTGATAGTTGTCAGGAAGCATTATAGCATAAAGGGTTTCAACCCCCATGTCCTTAGCAATTTCAATAGCATAGTCGACCATTTTTGTGCCCAATCCCAGTCCTTGCCATGGATCTGCAACAATAAAGGCTATTTCACCCTTTTTTCTATCCGGTTCTAAGCTTACTCTAACAACACCAAGTATTCGCCTATGGCTTTCCTCATTTAGTTCTGCAACTATGGCTATTTCCCTGTCGTAGTCGATGTTACAGTAGCGCACCCTTACTTCATGAGGCGTGTCCTTTATTATTTGGAAAAACCTGTAGCGTATGGACTCTTCAGAGAAGTTTTGGAACATTTCAAGCCAAAGCGGCTCGTCTTCAGGCTTTATAGGCCTTAATAGCACCGTTCGACCGTCTC
>JAWCNE010000040.1:0-13527 GCA_038849025.1 Bathyarchaeia archaeon | reverse complement strand
GCCTGGCTTAGTATTCGGTATAAAAGTCACTAGACCTTGTATTCTTGCTATTCCTTCTCCTCTTCTGCTTGTTTCCTGAACATCTACTTCGTATTCTTTGCCTATTTCAACGGGTTTCGGAGGGAATCGTCTTTCTCTGCCGAAATCTCTTCTTCCGCCAAACCTTCTTCTTTCTTCCATACGGTTTTCACCTCTCTAAAAGTTTAAAAAACCAAATTTTCCGCGTGTCACTCCACCGTGAGTTTTCCATATTTTCCAACATTCAGCTGGATTTCCCCTCTGAAGCTTGTTATGTAGCCGTTTTCTACTTTGACTTTGTCGTTGACGTTTACTTGGTTTATTTGGTCGTTCCAAAGGGTTAGTTTTACTGTTCCTGTTTCGTCGGCGATGACTGCTGTTGCCACCTTGTGGGTTGTGTCGCTGAATCTTGACAAGACTTCGCGTGGCGTAGATTTTTCGATAACCTTTGCTTCTACGGTTACACGTTTCATTCCGCTTCGCAGTTCCCTAATTTTCAACTCTATCCTCCCATCTAGGTCATTCTTTCCGCGACGGCGAATTTTCCGCCCACTGATAGAATCCGAACTTTAACCCGTTCACCTATCTTGCTGTTTGGAACAAAAATCATGTAGCCTTGTATTCGGGCTATTCCGTCGCCTCTGCTCCCGATATCATCTATAACAACTTCTAATTCCTGGTTCTCCTTAACCGGTGTTGTCTGGAACAATGGTCTGCTTGGATTGAACCGTCTACTACTCCCAAACCTTCTTGGTTTTCTCTGCATGTTTTTTGTTTTTTCCGGAAGCCTTCTTGGCATACTGTCTTTTCGTCCTTATCGCGGAACCAGCCTTTAAACCACGAAACTCGAGTGCTTTCCAACACTGAGTTTTTGGCTAAGGCCAGTTACAACCACAAACACTGTTCACGCATATAAATCTTGCTAACTTCCACTATTCATATCGTAAAGCTTCAACAGGGTTCAGCTTCGCTGCCTTCCTTGCAGGGTATAAGCCGAAAATTATGCAGATGATTAATGCAAAGATGAAAGCCGTTACGGTCCACTCGAGGGAAAATGCGGGATTTATCGTTATCCTTTGGGTTTCAGGAGTTTGAAGAATCGTGTTTTGATGTTGAGGCTGCATGAAGCTTGAAAGCATATATGCTAAAGCGTAGGAAAATCCGTAGCCTGTGAACATTCCAATAAACCCGCCTATAATGCCTATCAGTATTGCTTCGCTCAAAAACATTGCAAGAACCGAGCGATTTTTAGCTCCAATGGCCTTCAAAATGCCGATTTCACGGGTGCGCTCCATAACTGAGACTGTCATAATGTTCATTATGCCTATCCCCGCCACAAGAAGCGAGATGGAGGCTATAGCCATTAAAAAGAGTTGAACCAAATTGAGGATGTTGTCCACTTGCCTAATAAAAGTTAGTGGAACAAGGATTGTAATTTTGAAGGGTGGAAAAAGGCGTTCAATTTCATTGGCAATTCTTTCCGAATCCTCAGGGTCGTGAACTTTAACGAAAATTAGGTCAGATTGTTCTGTTTTGTAAATTTCCCTCCCTGTCTCTAAGGGTATGAAAATCCAGTAGTCGAAGTTTGTTATTCCTGGGGTTCCCCTTTTTTGCAGCGTTCCTGCAACCGTAAAATTGTAACTTAACGTTTCGTACCTAGGTGGAAGGGGCGGTGGAGATTCGAAGAACTTTCCCAACGTTAAGGTTACGGTTTCATTGGCAACCGCAAAGGGTATAGTGCTGTTTTCGGTGGGATAATTGACCTTATATCCAATGATTATTGTGTCGTTCCTGTCCTCTGCAGGTAGCCCGCCGCTTTCAAATTCAAATCTATCTGGAAAAACTTGGGCAAACTCTGTAAAGTTCACTGCAGCTGCGACAAAGGCCTTAACTGTTTCGCCTTTGCTGTTACGCAAAGTCACGTTGCCTATTTGCATAACTTGGGTTGCAATTTTAACCCCTGGGATTTTTGAAATGTTTTTCACATCGTAATCGAAGAAACGTTCCCGGGATAAACCCGCAAAAAGACTTCCCGGGATGACTGTTAAATTGTCAAGTTCAAATCCTGTTTGCATCCGGTTCCTTATCTCTAGCCTGAAGCCTTCGCCCAAGGATGCTAAGCCGATTATGGCGGTTATTCCTATCACTACGCCCAGGGTTGTAAGCGAAGTCCGCAGTTTCCTCTGTTTCATGTTTTCCCAAGCTATGGCTAAAATTCTTTTAAGCCTCATTTCTCTCCCTTCTGGGGGCTTTTTTTATTCCCTCGATTAATCCATCTTTTAAATGGATTATGCGATGGGCGACCTCTGCAATGTGGGGGTCGTGGGTGACCACCACAAAAGTTTGCCCCTTCTCATCGTTAAGTCTCCGCATTAACTGAACTATCTCCCATCCGGTTTTGGTGTCAAGGTTACCCGTAGGTTCATCTGCTAAAACTATTTTTGGATTATTTATTAAGGCTCTGGCTATGGCTACGCGTTGTTGTTCACCACCACTCAGCTCTGACGGCTTATGGTTCATGCGAGCTTCAAGGCCCACAAGTCTAAGCGTTTCCCTTGCTCTTTGCAGGGCCTCTTTCTCAGAGACTCCGGCAATCGAAAGGGGCAACTCAACATTTCTTAAAGCAGTCAATCTTGGCAATAAATTGAAGAATTGGAACACGAAACCCACTTTACGTAGACGTAGTTCAGCCAGCTCATTGTCGCCAAGTTCTAAAATGTTTAAGCCATCTATGAAGATTTCTCCCTCGTCAGGGCGGTCTAACCCTCCTATAAGATGGAGTAAAGTGGATTTTCCACTGCCTGAGGGACCAAAAATTGTTAAAAATTCTCCTTCTTCAACGCTGAAGGTGACGCCTCGCAAAGCTGGGACAAAAACTTTGCCCATAGGATAGCTCTTCTTAACGCCATGAACTTCAAGGATAGCTGTCAAGCGAGTCCCAACCCTTGAAACCAGTTTATCAAAAACGCCGTTATTATAAAAACATTTTCCAGCTTTTTAAATTCCTATTAGAAAGCTTTCAGCGGTGGTTGCAGCGAAATAGGCTACGGTTGCTATAAGGAGGCTTTTAGCCCATGAAAACTCGGTTGAAAAGCGGATAGCAATGCCGCAAAGGGCTATGGTCCAAAGGATTATTGCTGCTTGAACGTAACTGTAAATTTGGTTTACAAACCACGCCTCTTCTATGATCTTGTTGTAGGCTGTTTCGCTTTCGCCTTTGACGCCGCCAATATATTCAAATGGATACTTAAGGGTGGGTAGAGTTGAAAATGCAGCGGTGTTTATTAGGGCTTGAATAAACATGGTTATTAAAGCAAATCCAATAAGAATCAGCGTGACCCTCCAAAAAGTATTGGCCTTAAATACTTTAGTCATGATGAAAATTATTCCTCCTAGAAGCACCCACCTGAGCACGAACTGCATGAATCCTAAAACCGAAAAATTAGTTATGTAGGCAGCAAGGTTTTCCGCCGGAGACTTAAAAATGCCGCCGAAAAATAACCCATCCATTAAAACTGTTATGTTGGATTTTTCAAGCCATGCAAGCTCCAATTTTAGACCTGTAATGTTTGACCAATCTGCAGCGCCACTCCTTAACCATTTTTCGTCTGTAAAAGGGACTGTTAAGTTATTCCATATGTTGGCCGTGAGGTTTGAAAATTTTTCAGTTAAATTATAGTAGAAATAGTTTGAAGAGGTTGTGGAATATAGATAAAGTGAAATATTTTTGGGAGAAACATTCGGACTTGTCCATTTTATTCTTAAATAAATCTTAGTATAGCCATCTGGGCTTGAACAGTTTATTGATCCTATATCGTCTAGCTGCATGGAAATTTTCGTGCTGTTTTTAATTGAGAATTCTATGCTTCTGTTTCCATAAATATTTCCATTAATATGGTCTGTGAAATTTTCGGTGGCTAGCGCTCCATTTAGGGTTCTCCACAAAGCCGAGTTTTCAGTCCATTCATCTTTTGATGTGGGCAGAGTCTCTTCAACGTAAGTTTTGGTTAAAAGGGTGTAAGTTGATGCAGCGTTCGCGCCAATAAAAAGTATCATTATTAAAATTGGTCCAATGTACCTTGGGTTTTGGATTATTTCTTTGAATGCTTTGTGAGGCGCGTATATTACTTTGAATATGCCGTATGCGAACAATGTTTTAGGCTCCGTTTATAGGTTGCCTAGGCTAGTTTATTAAGGGTTCGCTACAATCCGAGCTTCAAGCGTCTATATGTCGTATAGTCCACGTATTCTATGAACGGGTTTTCTGCTTGATATTTGACTGTGAGTTTTTGACGTTGCCGCTTTTCGGTTATTTGGCTTGTAGTTATGAAGGAGTAGGCGTCGCTTCCAGCTCCTGAACCGTAGCTTACGATTAGAATGCGCTCGTTGGGTTTTGCGATGTCAAGGACTGCTGCCAAGCCCGCAGGCGAAGAGCCTGAATAAATATTGCCGAACTTGGCTACTTGAAGCGAGGGCAAATACTGTTCTTCTTTGAACCCAAGCTCTTTGGCAATTCGTACAGGAAATTGGACGTTAGGCTGGTGAGCCACAAAATAGGTGATGTCGTTGACTTTTAGGTTAAGCCTTTCCATAAGTTTTTTCGCTGCCTTCCGTATGTGCTTGAAGTAGGCCGGGTCGCCTGTAAACCGTCCGCCATGCATTGGATATGGCTCGCCGTCTCTTCGCCAAAAGTCAGGGGTGTCTGAAGTACATGAGTACCATCCTTCCACTTCAGCTATAACGTCGGTTTTTCCAAAAATGTAGGCGCAGCCGCCGAAGCCTACGAAAAAGTCTAATTCTCCGCCTGGGCAGTCCCTTGGAGCTGCTTGGGCGTTGTCTGCGCCTATAACCATTACGTATGGAATGCCGAGTTTTGGATAGTTAACTAGCGAGGCGGCGTCTTTAAACATGCTTGTGGCGGCTTTACACGCGAATTCCGTGTCTACAGCGTCAACACCTTGAACGTCCTCATCTTCCTCTCCAAGCTTTAAAACTTGCGCGACTTTTGAAGCTATGGGTTTTACAGCGTAGGGGTTTGACTCTGAGCCTACGTAAATCTTTCCTATAAGCGAGTTGTCCACGCCTGAATGGATTAAGGCGAGTTTTCCGGCTTCCACAGCTGCAGTTATAGCGTCTTCGTCTATAAACGGAATTGAACGTTCCATGCCCTCTTCTTTAATTCTAAACTTTGAAGTGTAGGCGCCATAACCCACTATTCCAGGCACATCATACTCTTTATTGGGTTTAACCACAGCATACTCTTGATGTGGATAATACTCATCTGCAAAAGTAAACGCTAAGGAAATGGTTGGAACTATTTCGCTTTTACCTACGGAATAGCGTCTCCTAAACCTTGGAACAACCTCTCTGCCCTCAAGGGCTGAAAAATCAACCGTCTCACCGTCTTTTATTATCCTGTCAGTCAGCCTTCCGGGAACCCTTATTTTCCCATTGTGAAAGGAGACCACCCCGTAAAAATATTTGCCCAATTTTGTGAACTTGTTTGTAGGCTCGTTGATAAGGGTGCATATTTCAAGCTTACCCTTTTCATAGAAGAGGTCTAGGTCCGCCATTTTTCCGAAGCTTTTCCTACCGCAGTTGCCGCAGTAGTCTCTTATATCGAAGTACTCTTTTCCGCAGATTTGGCAGCGTCTCCCCCTAAGTCTGTCGCCTAGGAAGGAGACTCTTCTTTCTATGGGTTCGCTGCTCATTTAATTCCTCCCAAAAATGTGTACATGGCTCTTGGTGCCAAAACCTTCAAGCTCAAGCACACAGCCATACTTTAACTCTTTATCACTTGTGACTTGTCTTTCGCCAGCCTCTCCGCGGAGCTGTTTGAAAACCTCGTATATTTGGGCACCGCCAGTAGCCCCTAACGGATTGCCGTCAGCCTTTAAGCCGCCGTTCATGTTTACGAAAAGCTTCCTTCCATTCACCGCATAATAGCCCTTGTAGTCTTGGCAGCTTTCAAACACTGTTTTCCAGGCTTTCCCCCTTTCACAGAAGCCCAAATCTTCTAGGGAAATCATCTCCATAACTGTAGACTGGTCGTAAAGCTCCAGAATTTGAATGTCCCATAGGCTTATCCCAGCAGTTTTTAAAGCATTTCCAATGGCAAGGCGGGTTGCAAGAAAACCTGCCAAGTCTTCCCTTACTGGGAAGGTTAAGTAGTCTGTTGCAGAAGAGGAGCCGAGAACGTAGACTGGTTTATCTGTGAATTTTTTGGCAGCTTCTTCACTTGCAAGAATCACCGCGGTGGCGCCGTCAGATATGGGGGCAAAATCATAAATTCCCAACGGTCTGCGTGCGCTTCGCCTAGCCTCCAAAACCTGTTCCACAGTTATTTTTCTCTGGAACTGGGCGTACTCGTTTTTCAAAGCGTTTAAATGGTTTTTAACGGAAATCTGCGCCAAGGCTATGTTTAGTTTTTCAAGGTTTTCGCCGTTTATGCCATACTTTTTAATGTAAGCCCTAAGCATAAGCTCGTGGTTTGCTTCCGGTGTGCCGCCCGCATAATAACTCCATGGATCTCCGAGAAGCATTAGATCGTCACGGATTTTGTCCCAACGGTCTGTCATCTTCTCTATTCCGCCAATAAGCACCAAATCGTATTTTCCAGCTTGAATGGCATTACACGCATTAGAAAAAGCTGAACTGAAGGAGCGGGCAAAATCCATGGGCACGTGAAGCTCTGTCAGCTCTGAAAGGAAGCCTTCTTCAAGGCCAAGCTTGTTTGTTATAAGGAGGAAATAGTCTGAAATGTAACACGCCTCAAGGTCTTTACGCTCTAGCCCCGCTTCATGGGATGCCCTAAGCCAAGCCTCTTCAATGAGCCTTTCAGGCTGCTTCTCGTAATGCTCCCCAAACTTGGTTCTGCCCGCGGCAATTATGACTGGACAATTTGGCATTAACCATGCACCTTTTCACATTAGCAAATATCCCTAACACAAAGGCTTTTAAGTGTTTGCCAAAATCACGCGTGTAGAAAACGTGAGAGGAAATGTTCCGTTAAACTTTTATCTATTGAAAACCAACAAGGTTTAGAATAAAATGTGTGTACAAAGTGACTTAAATAAGCATGTTGACGAGTATTTCCGTGGACATGTTGTAAGATGGACTACATAGCTTCCTTACGTGGGAATCTTAATGCTGGCAAGTGCCATTTTATCGCTTGGCGCCACTTGCCTCTTATGGCGTTTAAGGAAAGAAGGGGCATACCTTGGCGTAGCTGCTTTCTGCATAGGATTTACAACTAACATACTCTTTGCCCGCAATATACTTGTTTACACCTTATTCGGAATTCTCATTGGCTGGACATTACTAGCTCCTCTTACAGTTTCATGGAAAAATTTGAAAACAAAAAATAAAACACAAAGTCAAGGGTGAAGTTTTTCTAGGTTTTTCTTCACTGCCACGATAAACTCTTCTGTGGTAACAATGCTTTTCACTGGTGGTTCAGAAACCTTAGCTACGTCAACGGTCATTACTCTATCCCTTTCTATGGTGAGCTTTACCGCTGTTTCCAGCTTTGATGCGAAGTCCATTAATTCTTTTATACCGTCTAGCCCGCCTCGCCTTTTCAATGCAGCAGCCCAAGCAAATATTATAGCGGTGGGGTTGGTTGAGGTTTTCTCGCCCTTCAAATACATATAATAGTGCTTTTGAACGGTGCCGTGGGCTGCTTCTGACAGGAAGTGGCCTTCAGGCGAGAACAGCGCCGAGGTCATTAGAGCTAGGCTGCCAACATAGGCGGTTGCTACAAAATCGGAGAAGACGTCGCCGTCGTAGTTTTTGCAAGCCCAGACGAACCCTCCTTCAGACCTAACCACTCGTGCCAAGGCATCGTCTATTAAGAAATAGTGGTATTTCAGCCCAGCTTCTCGGTATCTTGTCTTAAACTCTTCTTCGTAAATTTTTTGGAAAATAGCCTTAAATTGTCCGTCGTAAACCTTTGAAATCGTATCCTTAGCTGCAAACCACAAGTCCAGCCTGTTTTCCAATGCGTATCTGAAAGAGGCTCTGGCAAAACTCTCTATGGAAGAGTCTAGGTTGTAGATTCCTTGAAGAACCCCTTCACCCTTAAAGCTAGGAAACCTCGCCCTATGCTCTTTACCATTGCTTTGCCTAACCAAAACTTCAGCCTCTGCAGAACAGTCAAATCTGACGCCTACCCCATCATATATGTCGCCGAAAGCGTGGCGTGCAACCACTATGGGTTTTTTCCAAAACCGTACAGCAGGCACCACATTGCTTAGAATTATGGGTGCCCTGAAAATTGTGCCGTCCAGCATGTTTCTTATAGTGGCATTGGGGCTTTTCCACTCCTTCTTTAAATTGTACTCTTTCACCCTTTCAGCGTTAGGCGTTATAGTAGCACATTTGACGCCTACTCGCCACCGCTTAACAGCCTCAGCCGCCTCCACCGTCACCTTATCGCTAGTTTCATCCCTTCGCTTAATGTGCAAATCATAGTATTCAGTTTTCAAATCCACATAGGGCAGGATAAGATTCTCTTTAACCAAAGCCCACATAACCCGGGCCATCTCATCCCCATCCATCTCCACAATAGGCTTATCCATTGTAATTTTTTTAGTCAAACTAACCAAGCGCCTCCAATTATCGCTTTATCTTCTAGACCAATCATAAATTAAGCTTCCCATTCCATCGCGCCACACAGGCTATTTCTATTTCAAACACACTATTTTAATTACCAAACCAAAGCGCATTATATTATGGAGGAAACTCCATGAGCTTTCAGGAGAAACATCGTTTAACTATATATGTTAAGGAGATACGAGGAAGATGTCCAGTCTTTAAGGTTGGCGATAAAATTGTTGTGGAATCGCCAAAAATAGTTGTCGAAGAAACCGATAACCTTTGTATCCACGCATTTGGTTCTATTCTCTCAATGATCGCGCCCTTAAGTCATGGAGCCAGCTTTAAAAAGCTGGGCTTGACGAAAGAGGAAGGTGAAAAAGGCTATTTCCAATGCCTAGATCCTGGAGAACCCTACACCCCAGGTGGAACGGTGCTTTTCGAAATAAGGCGGGAAAAACTCTAAAAGCGGATTCACAAAGCTTTTATTGAAAACACTAAATTAAATTAACGCCAAACAATGGGAGGCTTAAATTGCTGGCCAAACTACTCCAGCTTATTCTTTACGCGTCTCTTCTAAGAGCTAATGAAAGCAGGTTAGAGTGGGTTTTGCGTAACTTAGTCTTTGGCATAGTTTTGTTTTTCATTGAGCTTCTGGTTTTATCTGTGGTTCTCTATATTGCTGGACGAATTGTTGTAGGTGGGAAACGCGCCCTTTTCTCCGACGCCTTCATAATTGCACTTCTCGGAATAATTCTGTCAGGCGTTTTCATGGTTTTTATCCCGTACAGCCTTCTCGCTTTGCTTCTAAGCGTTTTTGTCTGGCTTCTCTTGATTAAGAGGCTTTACGAAACTGGATGGCTTGGAGCCATCGCAGTTGGCATATTAGCCCTAATAGTCTTCGTAGCGGTGTTAGTTCTTATTGCTTTGCTTTTTAACATACTCTACCTAGTATTCGAGTGGCTTCTCTCTATAGGGCTTTAACGGTTTTCAGCGAGGCTTCCAGTTGGATAATGCAAGGAAACGCACGGTTCTCTTAGGCTTGGCTTTCCTCTTCCTGTTACTTCTAGCATCCTTTGAGAACACTGTTTTCTTCACGATTTTAAGGGATGTCCTCCAAAACCAGTTTTTGGCCATAGGAATGCTTTTCATCCACAACGTTCTTGTAATATCCCTTATCCTTTTAGGCATGTCCTTCTACGTGAACCTAGTGGTTTCAAACTTTTTTAAGCGAGAGAAATATTCACACATAGTGCTTGAACACCCGCGGATCTTCGCCTTAGTCTTTACGCTGATAATAGTCTTTCTGAGCATATTGCGGGGCGGCACCCTTCTTTATGGCGGAATCATTCTTGAGACTTTGCCTTTAATTCTTCTCATCAGCACACCTGTAGGGCTGGTTGAAGGGTATGGCATATACCTCACAATCAAGAAAACCTTGAGCAGAACCTTGTCCACGAAGGATTTACTCTACATCTACGGCATATTCCTAATTGCAGCAGTAATAGAAGTTGCCTTCATAAACATACTAATAACAATTTTAACAAGGTAAATAGGCAAGTTTGGTTAATTGGCGCCTAAACCTTCAATTTTCTTCAGCTTCCACCTCAGCTCCCTTATCAGCTTCTTAAGTTTGGGGCTTAGCTCAACAGGATATTTCGCCGCATTTCTTAACCGTTTATATTTCTCTGGAAGCCTTGAAAGGTTTTCCAAAGCCCTTTTTCTCATATCCTCGAGCGATGGAAAATCGTAGGCAACCTTCCCCTTTTCAACAACTTTAACGAGTAAAGGCTCCCCGTTTATTTTTTCGTCTTCCAAAGCGATAACATCTTTTATGAAGTTGCCATCCGCATCCTTTAATCTGAAGACTTGCTTTCGTCCTGGAAGTGTAGCTTTACCCTCGCTTAGCTTCATTATAGGCTGAAACTCGCCCTTCTCGCTCATCTTTTCGCACAGCTTGTAGATTATGTCAACGTAGGGCCTATCTGCAGATGTCCCCATTTTCGTTCCAACACCAAAAGAGTCTATTTTTGCCCCTTTCCTCAGCAGTTCATCTATCCTATACTCGTCGAGGTCTCCGCTTGCAAATATCTGCACATAACTAAGCCCATTCTCATCTAACATTTTCCTAACTTTCTTGCTTATACTTGCCAAGTCTCCGCTGTCCAACCTTACTCCGCGTAGCCTAAACCCTTTTTCTTCAAGTTCTTTTGCCACAACTATTGCGTTTTCCGCGCCCTTAATATTGTCAAAAGTGTCTATTAGGAGAGTTGA
Source organism: Bathyarchaeia archaeon (assembly GCA_038849025.1). Lineage (GTDB taxonomy): Archaea > Thermoproteota > Bathyarchaeia > Bathyarchaeales > Bathycorpusculaceae > WUQU01. The sequence goes on along the minus strand of JAWCNE010000040.1, from coordinate 2,640 downwards.
TTTGTCTGGAAAGGTTTTGGCAAAGGCTCTGAAGGCTTCTACTTCGTTGCTGAAAAACATAACGAAAGAATGAGCCATGGTGCCAAAAACCGGTATGCCATATTTTATTCCAGCCAAAACATTTGAGGTTCCAGTGCATCCCGCTATGTAGCTTGCCCTCGCCACTTTCATTCCAGCGTCCACTCCGTGTTCCCGCCTTAAACCAAACTCGATGACGGGTTTACCTTTAGCCGCATAAACAACCCTTGAAGCCTTAGTGGCTATAGTTGTTTGAAGGTTCACAGTGTTTAAAGCGAAAGTTTCTATGAGTTGGGCTTCTATTATGGGGGCTGTAACCCTAATTAACGGCTCGTTTGGAAAGACCACGGTGCCTTCTGGAACGGCCCAAACATCACCAGTAAACTTGAAATTTCGCAGGTACTCTAGAAAATCCTCTTTAAATCCTTGGCTTTTAAGAAATTTAATGTGCTCTTCAGTAAACCTCATCCTTTCAATGAAATGCAAGACCTGTTCTAAACCCGCAAATAGGAGGTAAGAGCGGTTTGGAGGCAGTTTCCTAATGAAAAGGTCGAAGGAGGCCGGCTCAAGCTTTCGGTTGTCAAAATAGCTTGCACACATTGTCAACTCGTATAAGTCTGTAAGCATGGCCATGTTTTCTTCGTCAACAAACCCTAAAGGGTCGTTCATAGGCGTTACTTTACAATAGGGAAAATTATATTTCTTTCTCAGAGTTATGGGAATGGGCAGGTCTTGGTTGGGCAGCCTCCAGCGTATTCCGATTCCGCTGAAACAAATTTTCTCTCGGCGGTTTTAACCTCTCCAATGTATAGAACTTGTTCTGGTTTGCTTCCATAGCGGAAGACGGTTACGCCCTTGCACTTCAGCTTCCAAGCCAACTCGAAAACTTTTCTTACATCTTCAACGCTTGCTTCATAAGGCATGTTGACAGTTTTTGAAACAGCGTTATCCGTGTACTTCTGGAAAGCTGCTTGCATCTGCACGTGCCATTCTGGCGCCACATCTAAAGCTGTTACAAAAAGCCTTCTAACATCTTCTGGGATTTTGTCAATTTTTTGAACAGATCCTGTTTTAGCTACTTCTTCAAGGATTTGGACATCGTAGAAGCCCTTTTCCTTAGCTATCATTTCAAAAAGCGGGTTAATTTCAAAAAGCCTTGTCCCATCCAACACGTTTCTTATGAATGAAACTGCAAATATGGGCTCGATTCCAGAGGAGCATCCGGCTATTATGCTTATGCTCCCTGTAGGGGCTACTGTTGTTACTGTAGCGTTTCTCATAGCCTTATACTTGTCTTTCCAGATGCTCTTTTCAAAGTTTGGAAATGAGCCTCTTTTCTCGGCGATTTCCTCGGACTTCTTGTGTGCTTCTTCATTGATGAAGCTCATTAGCTTTTCAGCAAGTTCTAAAGCCTTTTCAGAATTGTAGGGAACCCCAAGCTTTATGAGCATGTCAGCGAATCCCATAACGCCTAAGCCTATTTTCCTGTTAGCCCTCGTTATCTTTTCAATTTCTTTCAAAGGATACTTGTTGGCGTCTATAACGTTGTCCAAAAAGTGAACAGCGTTCCTAACCGTTTCCCTAAGCTTATCCCAAAGGATTTCTCCATCCCCAACCATCCTTGAAAGGTTAATTGACCCCAAATTGCAAGATTCATAGGGAAGCAGTGGCTGCTCGCCGCAGGGGTTGGTGGACTCTATTTTGCCGACTTCTGGTGTTGGATTGTGCCTATTAATCTCGTCGATAAACACTACACCTGGGTCTCCGCTTGCCCATGCAGATCTAGCCATCAACTCCCAAACTTCTTTCGCCTTTAGTTTTCCGGTTTTCTCTTTGTTTCTCGGGTTTATTAGCCAGTATTCGCCGTTTTCTTCCATGGTTTTCATGAACTCGTCGGTCACGGCGACGGATATGTTAAAGTTGGAGAGGAATCCAGGCTGCTGCTTTGAAGTTATGAACTCGAGGATATCTGGATGGTCTACTCGCAATATTCCCATCATGGCGCCTCTTCTTTTTCCGCCAGCCTTAATGACCTCGGTTGCGGTGTCAAAAACCCGCATAAAACTCACCGGCCCAGAGGCTACGCCTTTAGTTGACATCACAATGTCGCCTTTAGGCCTAAGCTTTGAAAAGTCGAAGCCAACTCCTCCGCCGCTTTTTTCGATTAAAGCCATGTTTTTCACAGCTGTAAAAATGCTTTCTAAAGAGTCTTCGACGGGTAGAACGAAACATGCGGACAATTGGCCTAGCCTTGTTCCCGCATTGAAAAGCGTTGGAGAGTTGGGAATAAACTCAAGCCTCGCCATCATTCTATAAAAGGTTTCTTCGCTTTCTTTTGGGTTTTCGCCGTATTTTCTATCGATTCGCGCTATGGCCCTGGCTACTCTTCTAAACATTTTGGCTGGGTCTTCAATTATCCGCTCTGTTTCATCCTTTAGCAAGTAGCGTTTTCTTAAAACTTCAAGGGCGTTAACCGTTAGCTTCGGCTCTTCTATTCCAAGCTTTTCTCTAAGCCTTCTTATTTCGGTTTTCTTTTCCCTATATAATTGATATTCTGACGCGACTTTTTCGTAGCCATTCTTCTTTAAAACCTCTATAACAATATCTTGAGCATCTTCTACA
>JAWCNE010000039.1:0-13885 GCA_038849025.1 Bathyarchaeia archaeon | reverse complement strand
CGTCTAAAATATTCTTGCAAGCGCATTTCCCTTAGCCTTTCAAATCTTCTCGCGGACTGCCCTCCAGCACGAGTTTTTCCCGGAACACCAGACGTCACTTCCCTCACTATTTCAAGGCGTCTTCCCTGAAGGGTTGCAAGGGTTGCGGCTGTAGCATCTATAAGCACTATGCCGTAGGTTTCCTTCTCCCGCAAAAGCTCCTGCAAATGCTCAGTGTGAAAACGAGAGTCGCATCGGTATAGATATATGTTTATAGGTTCAGGCGGTATTATAACATAAGTTTCTATTTTTTCGCTCCCAGCTCCGTTTTGGGGAACAGCACCGCAAAATATTACAAGCCCGTTTTCAGGAGTCTCCTTGAAAAGTTTTAGGCGCTGTTGAACCTTTACAATGGCGTCTTGAACGTTTTTGCGAGTCGTTGTCGACTTTATGTTTGAGGCTGTGCCATACTCTTCCCTAAGCATATTAACAACTTCACTTATCTGCTTTCCAGGAGGAACATAAAGCGAAATAAGCTCTGTGCCACGGCCTTCCTTGTTTGCCAGCGTATTAAGTATCTTTTTTAATCTAAACAGCTCGAGAGACGTTCTTTTTTTGCTCAAAGCGTTTTCACTTTCTCATTTAGCCGTAAAGTTACACACAGCGGAGCCAAATAAAAATTTGTATTTTGAAGTTTAGGTTATTCCTAGAACTTCTTTCAAAAAAGCCTTGTAGGGGCCTAGTTTTCCGCCGTAGTTGCCAGCAGAAACCCGTACAACACCTGAAACGTTCAAAGCTGCTTTTATCCCTTCGCCCATAGCTTTCTTAACAGCTTCGATGGTTAAACCATTGATAACGATCTCGTAGACACAGTTGACTTCTTCGGGCAACTGTGAGTCAAGCACAACTTTTTTCAATGACGGACAGAACGGATGGTTAGTTGAAGCCTTAAGCTTATACTTTAAGGAGCCAGCCTTAGAGCCAGAACGGCAAACTCCCCCAGGAAAAGGCAATATCACTTCAGCCCCACTGCTTTTGATGGCCTTGACAGCCTCTTCAGAAGCCATAAGCCCAGAAGCCTTGTCTTTGGCAAGTATTAGGAAGTTGCCTCCAGCAACCGCCTCCATGGCGCCAAAGGAGTCTTCCACGATAAACTCGCCTTCCATTACGGGTATTCGCCACACTTTTCTATCTCCTACGATGCCTTTTTTTTGGAATCCGTCACCGAAATATCGTAGGCTTCTCCCTATTTTCAGCCTTCTCTTTGCATTGGAAAGGGCGTCGAAGGCAGATGTTGTGGGGCAAGTCATTATGCACTGCCCTATTCGCAGTATCATTTGGCTTTTCAATTCAAACCTGTTGCGGTTGTAAATTTGGATTAAGGCGCCTACTCGGCCGTCTGGAGTCTCATCCTTCGGAACAATGCCTTCAATGCTCGCCTCCGCCGGAGCCATAATCACGCTTGTTGCAAACCCCGTTGCGACTTCAGCGGCTGTCAAAGCCCATTTTTCACTGTCAGCAGTTATTAAAACACGTCCAACCCATAAGGGAAACATTTCAGCAAACGTATCTGCAACTTTTACCGTGTGCCCCATTGGAGATTTAACAACGAAGCATGGCCCAAACTTGTCTCTTTCATCATAGCCTATTACTTTCAATTCCATCCCGCTTTGAGACATGTTCAAACCTAGCCTTGATAATGCTTTCTCTCTTTAAGATTTTTCGCTTCAAACAATCAAACTCCAAGATCTAAAAATCATGATTTCCCTGTTTAATCACGTTTTCAATAGAAATCTTTGTCAGAAACCAAATATTTTTTATCCGCTGAACTTGCAGTGGAAAGGTTTTGAGGATAAAAGAGAGGAAGAAATGCGGTCAATAAAGTTTAAAGCCGCTATTAATGACCGAAAACTATATGGAATGGCGAAGCGCCTCGAATAGCTTCAATGATTTTATGAAATGTAGCTCCTGTGCTTTACCTACTAGACCATGGCGTATCAATTCAATTCTGAAAATTTTATAAACATCATCTTCTAAATACGGCTTTTAGTTTGGCTTTCCAGGTGTGCTCCCTTGAAAAAAGTTAAGGTAGGCATCTTTAAGTGCGGCAATATCGGCTCTGCTCCATTACTTGAACTTCTTATCGACGAGTTGGCAGATAGGGAAGACATAAGCGTTCGCACTGTCACTACAGGGGCAAAAATGCTTGCCGAGGAAGTGGAAGAAGCCTTACCAAAAATTTTTGATTTTAACCCAGACTTCATAGTGTTTACCTCGCCGAACCCTGCTGTTCAAGGACCCACTAAAGCTAGAGAAATGCTTTTGGAAAAGAAAATCCCAAGCATTTTCATTTCTGACGCTCCGGGAAAACGTTTGAAGGAAGAGTTTGAAAAAAAAGGCTTTGGCTACATTATAATTATGGGCGACCCTCTCATCGGAGCCAGAAAAGAGTTTTTAGATCCCTCGGAAATGGCGATTTTCAACTCCAATGTAATAAAAGTACTTGCAGTTACTGGCGTTTATCGGATGATATACCAAGAAATTGATAGGGTTATACTTGGCTATAAAGAAGGGTTAACACCTGAACTGCCAAGGCTAATCATAGACACTGACAGCATTAGGGATAATTCTGACTTTAAAAATCCCTATGCAAAAGCGAAGGCTATGGCTGCATATGAACTAACGAAAAAAGTTGCAGAAATAAACACGCGGGCATGCTTTATGGAAAAGGAAAAGGAGAAGTATATTCCGTTGGTTGCATGCGCCCATGAAATCGCGCAGGTTGCAGCCAAACTTGCAGAAGAGGCAAGAGAAATTGAAAAATATTCGGACACCTTAGTTAGAAGACCGCATTCCAAAGATGGGCGGTTAAAGGTTAAGGAAAAGTTGATGCTGCCCCTGGAATTTGATGAGATTGCATATCAAAAATGGTTTAAGTCTTTAAAGGTTGATGATCGCACATAGTTTATACGCTATAGGCTATTCGTTATTAGTATATATGTATATATGGTATTAACTTATACATATGATATTTCGGCTAGGTATATATAATACTCCACCCACCTCTCTCGTAGGTGAAAGAAATTGAAAGCTCTTGAAATAACTCCATTGGAAGGAAAGGTATTAAGAGCACTAATAGTTGAGAAAGAATACAGCGAACCCTTTTGGGTTATAGAGCCAACAAACAACCATGCGCCCAAAAACATATTATCATCTAGATTTAAGCCATCAATTGCCTTCTGCAATTTTCTGGAGAAGTTAATAGATGATGTGAAACCCGACTTCATAACAGAAGAAAAAGGAAATCGCTCCGCTGAAGAAATCAGCGAAATTGCCCAAATAGCCCAGAAAAGAAACATCCCATTTTACGCGGTGGATATTGATGAAAACGCAAAGGGATACGTGGCTTCCCTTCTTGAAGAGAAAAAACAGTTGAGAGATCGCATCCTCAAAGCCATAGAGGAACTGCCAGGCGAAGACAGTCCCGAAAAAGAGTACTTGATAGCCTATGGTCAATGCTTGCAGCAGGAAATTGAAGAGGTGGAACGTGAAGTGAAGTTTTCAGTTCGAGAAAGCTGGATTGTCATGGGCATCATTGAAAATGCTAGAAAAATAGAGAAAGAAGAAATAACCTGCGTGCACATATCCAGCCCGGAACATGTAAGCGGAGTGAAAAAACTATTGGAGTCAGTTGATGTGGATGCAGAAACAATTCACCCGATAAAGAAGCTGATCTTCGCAAAGGAGGAAAAAGCATCATCAGCGGAAATTGAAGACCTGCTCAGATCTATGCAAATTCAAATTAAGCCAGTTATCAAAACAATGTCTGAAGATGCCCCCTACATCCTTTTCTTTCTAGACACTGACAAAAGAGCCAGCCCCTTCGACATATGCCAAGCTTACGATGCAGGATTCAACGCTGTAGTTCCCTATGAAAATGTAACCTCTGAAGAAGCCAAAAGAATAGTGCAGGACGCCATTTTCTCCAGAGATCCTAAAGGAGTCAAACGCACATGCTTCTTCGTTGGCGGAAAGGACATGGAAAAAGCTGAAGATGTCTTAAAAGTTGTTCGAGAATCCATGTTTCCACCCTTTCAAGCAAATGTTATAATTGACCCGGCAGGCTCTTACACCACTGCCACGGCCATGGTTGCGAAGGTTGAAGATGCGATAGAAAAGGCGAAGCTTGGAAATCTAAAGGACAAGAAAGTTGCAGTTTTCGGCACAGGCGCTGTTGGAAGAGTGGCAGCCATCCTCCTAGCTAAACTTGGATGCCAAGTCATTATCGTAAGCCCTAACCCAGACAGGAAAGATGGCGAGGAATACATGGCGAAACTGTCTAATTTGCTCCGCGAAAAATACGGAGTAATGGTCGAGGGAGTTTTTGCTCCTACAGATGCTAAAAAAGCCGAAATCGTAAAGAATGCTGACGTCATTCTCTGCGCATCTGTTGCTGGTGTCCGAATTATCACAAGAGAAATGCTGAGCGAATCGAAGTTTGTCAAAGTGATAGCCGACGTTAACGCTGTTCCACCGTTAGGCGTAGAAGGAATGAAACTCGATGACAACATGAGAGAATTTATGCCAGGAATTTTCGGAATAGGTCCAATAACCATTGGTAGACTGAAATACAAGCTTGAACAAGAAATTTTAAGGGAAGCCCGAAGAAACGGTAAAGGCACAGTTTACAGCTACAACCATGCAATGGAACTTGCAAGAAAAATGCTAAAGGGCGAAATATCACCAGTGAAGCTCGCCGTGACTGTGAGCTATCCTTCCAAAGAGAGGAAGCATTCTTAGGGCGTATCTAGGAAACTGGCTTGAAAGAGCGGTTTATAGTTAACTCTGCAATGTCCACGGCAAAATCTGCTATTCGCATTATACTATCTCGCATGGAACAAGACGCACAAATAACCTCTGTATCTTTTTCTTTCAAAAAAGCTAAAGACGCTATTTCCTGATCTAACTTCTCTATTTTAGCTTTATTTTCAATAATTTCAATAGAACCTTTTACATCATTGGAGAGCAAAGCGTTCACAGCGGTATCATAAAAATTTAAAGCGTCAACTCCGGTTGCGTACATTTTTTCCAAGAGAGGCGTTGAAAATTTCTTTCCCCTTCCTTCAATCATTATCAAGTGTCTAGCTATGCTGGCAGCTTGATCAGCAACTTGTGCTATCCTGTGAACAAGGGTTTGATAATCTAGGCAGTCAATGGGCTCTAAGGCAAGCTGGTTGGCTAAAGCAGGATCAACGGTTGCTTTGCGCAGTAGCCTTAACAAAAAGTATGCAAAGTGGTCAACTTCATCATCTAGAGTGTAAACCGACTTTGCAAGGGAGAAATCCTGGTTTTTTAAGGCTGTGAATATGTCGCGGCACATGGAACTCGATATCTTATATATTCGGTTTATTCCGGTTTCAATAGAAGCTTTAGACTCGTCTATGAGAGTTGCCATATGAATTTCCTTGGTGTCTGCTTCCAGTATTCGCAAATAGAGCATTTGAGCTATTTTGCGGATGGCTTTTTGCTGGGGTACGGTGAAGAAATTTTTTGAAACCAGCCTAATGTAGGAGTAACCGTTTAAGTAGCAAGCAATTATGTTGCGGATAATGAAGGTTATGTTTTCATCAGATTCCACATGAAGGGTTATTTTGGCAAGTTCCTCCTCCTTCTTTAAACTTGGGAAAATAACCAGAGAGCGGTCTCTATTTATTGCGATTGATACCACGTCTCCTTGTTTAAGCTCGTTTAACTGTGTCCAATATTTTGGGAGGGAAATAACAAGTGAAGAGCGTCCAAGAGACATGATTTTCCGCTGTTCCATAAAGTTTCACCATTGTATTAGCATAAAACTTCAAATATATATTTTTATATATTAGGTGAATAAAAGATCTTAGTAAAATCTGTTTAGAATAGTTTAAATAACAAAGCATATTTATCAATTAGCCATTGAAAATCGATTAGAAGGGAATAGAGTTGACTGAAGCAATTGAAAAGGGTCTTAAAAAAATTGGCGTAACCGTTTCTAAGCCAGTATTAGCTGTCCTATGTATAGTCTTCGGCGTACTAGTGATAGTTATACCCGCCCTGCTGGGAATAATAGTCGGCATATTCCTAATAATAGAAGGGGTTTTGCTGTTAACTGAACATATGGAATTGCAGAAGCAACAACCAAAACAAGAAAACCCTCCGCCTCAACCGCCAGTACCGCCTACACCACCCTCTTAAGTTTTCTATTTTTCTGTTTTTCTGTAAGGCTTATAAAGTAATGATAAAGGGTGAACCCTTGGAAAAGGCTGAATTGCAGAATCTTTTAATCGTAGGGGTTGACACGGTTTTTGTCGCTTTTTCTGCAAAAAAAGCAGGCTACAATGTGTATGTAGCAGATTACTTCGGCGACATGAATCTTCAGCAAGTATGCCACGATTTTATGGCGGTTATAGAACAGCAAGAGGGAAAAAGTTGTGGAAGGATGATGTGGAACTTTAAACCAGAGGCCTTTCTGGAAATAGCGAAAATTCTTAGTAAACGGCATGATATGGACGCCATACTGATTTCTTCCGGTTTAGACGATTATTTTGGTATTCTTTACGAGTTGAACAGTTTAGCTCCAATAATTGGAAATAACCCAAACACTTTCAAGAAGGTTCGTGAAAAACCCAAATTTTTTGACGAACTTGAAGCGCTTGGCATATCCTATCCTGAAACAGAAATTACAAACGATGTATATAAGGCAAGGGAATGCGCCTCAAAAATAGGGTTTCCAGTTGTTTTAAAGCCAACTAAAGGCTTCGGAGGGGCAAACATTAGGCTTGTGAAAAACCAAGAAGAGTTGGAAAAAGTTTTCCCCTTAATTTCTCAAACCGACGAAAATGTCATCATTCAAAAATTTGTTAAAGGCATTCATGCGAGTATATCCATTTTAGCTGGAGAAAATATTTTTAGGGTCCTGTCTATAAACGAACAGTTATTGGGGTTGCCCTCTGTTTTTCAGCATGAATCTTTTGGGTACTGTGGAAACATTGTTCCACTGAAAGTTGGCGACGCTATTTTTAAAAAATGCGAAGCTATAGCGGAAAAAATAGCCTCGCATTTCAACCTCATGGGTTCCAATGGCATTGACATAGTAATTTCTAAGGGTGAAGTGCCCTACGTAATAGAGGTTAATCCGAGGTTCCAAGGAACTTTGGGGTGTGTTGAAAAGGTTCTAGGATTAAACCTTGTAGAATCCCACATAAATGCTTGCTTATATGGCGAATTGCCCACGCTAAGGAGCACTGCAAAATTTTGCACTCGCCTAATTTTGTATGCGCCTAGACGCGTTTTCGCTCCAAATTTGGCAACCTTTAAAGAAGCATGGGATATCCCCCTACAAAATAGTATAATTGAGGAAGGGGAGCCCCTTTGCTCTATTCTAGCTGAAGGAAAAAGCCGCAGTTCCTCTTTTAGAAAGGCTGAAAGGCTTGCCAAGCTAATATATGGTAAGCTTCGCGAGGCTTAAACTGACAAGCCCATTTTTCTTGCAGCGCTAATTATCGGTGGGCCTACTAAGGACGTTACAACAGTGGATAACGCCGCCTTGATAGGAGTTTCAACAGCACCCATAGCCCATATAGCTTGAAGAACACTTACATCATAGCCATAGAACAGACGGTAAGTTTGACAAGGCACGAAGATGAAGATGCGGAATAGAACATCAGCTTCTAGGCCAATAAATGCGCTTAGTGCTAGTATGTAAACAAGGCGGATGTTTGACTTCACGTTCCACAAGCTTTTCCACTTTGTTACAACAACCGCTGTCACGACAAGAACAAAAAATGCCAGATAAACGTCCCACATGCCCCAGAAGGGGAGTTGCCAAGAAACGGGCGCAGCGAAAAAGCCTCCTAACAAGGCAAAATAGTAGACCAGCACTATTCTCCATTTACCTCTAAAAACAAGGGCAGAAACCAAAGCTCCCAAAGGAGCACCAAGCGTGAAGAGAAACTCGTAAACATCTATAAAATTAATGAAATGACCAGCCATAACCCCCACTAGACTAGAAAAGAACCCTGCCAGCGGGCCAAGCATTATTCCAGTGATGGGTTCAGATATGAAAACCCAGCTGTACCAAACACCTGAATAAGGCAATAGCGGAGGCACCACCAGAGAATCGCAAACAATGTTAAAGGCAGCGAAAATGGCAACAACTGAAATGAAAACTGCATTCGTTAACTTCTTATTATCCATATTACAGCCCCTTTGATTTAAATTTACAACTTACATAATAGTTTAATATAAAGTTTCTACAATTGCTAACGTTGACCCTCAAGAGGATAAAAGCCATGGCCATAGTTGAAACATTAGAAAAGCTTTCAAATGCTTGTGGTGTTGCTGGCAGGGAGGAAGAAGTTAGGAGCATTCTTAGAGGATTGTTGAAGCCTTATGTGGACGAGGTTAAAGAGGATAAGCTTGGAAACATTATTGGCATAAAAAGGGGAAGGGAAAACGCTCCCAGGGTGATGCTTGCAGCGCATATGGACGAAATAGGCTTACTTGTGAAAACAGTTTCTAATGATGGATTTCTCCAGTTTGCAAAGATGGGCGGAATAGACGACCGTATTCTGCTAGCCCAAAAAGTAATAGTTCACACAGAAAAAGGGCCGCTGCATGGAATAGTAGGTTCTAAGCCACCTCACATACAGAAAGAGGAAGAACGGAAAAAAGTCTTAACTTACGACGAACTTTTCATCGACATCGGTGCAGAAAACCGTGAAGAAGCAAAACAAATGGGAGTGAAAATCGGAGACCCTATCAGTTTTGATGTAAAATTCGCAAAAATTGGAAACGACACTGTTATAGGTAAAGCCTTCGACGATCGTGCAGGATGCGCAGTTATGGTGGAAACAGTGAGGCAGTTGAAGGAAACAAAGTGCACTTTATACGCAGTAGGAACAGTCCAGGAAGAAGTTGGATTAAGAGGTGCAACAACAGCTGCTTTCGGGATATATCCAGATGTTGGTATAGCCCTTGATGTGACAGTGGCAGGCGACGTTCCAGGAGTTAAAGAGTTTGAAGCTCCAATAAAGCTGCGAAAAGGACCATCGTTAACCATAGCTGACTGCGGGCTTATAACCCACCCGAAAGTTTTGCGGCTCCTCGTCGACGTAGCAGAGGAGAACAAGATTCCCTATCAGCTTGAGACTGGATTGCCAGGCTCAACAGATGCGGCGCGTATATCCTTGACAAGGGAAGGGGTTCCAAGCGGTGTCATATCCATACCAACCCGTTATATCCACAGTCCTGCATCCCTTCTAAGCCTAAAAGACGCTGAAAACGCTGTAAAATTGACGGTGGCAGCCATCCAGAAAATTCCAAAATACTTCTAAGCCAGCCCAAAAGCCAAACATTTCTGGCAAATAGCAGAACTGTTTAAAACCAAGTTTCCATTTAATATCTTGGTTAAGGTTATGAGCCAACAAAAAAAATTTGAGTTTTTGGAGCATATGGCTGACGCTTATGTTGCCGCTTATGGGAAGAACTTAGCGGAAGCCTTTGAAAACGCTGCGGCCGCGATGTTTGAGGTTATGACAGACATCGAGAATGTTAGTTCTGAAGTTGAGGATTATGTTGAAGTTGAAGCAGAGGACGAGTATGCACTGCTTTACAGTTGGCTTGAAAACTTGCTTGTAAAATCCGAAATCAACCAAATACTTTACTCGAAGTTTAAAATATTAGCCTTAAAAAAGACCGAAAAAGGGTTCAAGCTGGAAGCGAAAATTTGGGGTGAAAACTTTAATCCAGAAAAACACGTTCAGAAGGTTGGCGTTAAAGCCGTTACATATCATCAAATGGAAATAAATAAAGAACCGAACAAGGTTACTGTGAAATTTATTCTTGACATTTAATGCGTAAAATAAATGGTTAGGCTAGTTTTAGCTTCTCCACTCCTTTCAGTATTTCTTCAACAACGGTTTCTGGCGGGATTTCAAGTTTTTCGCATTTTACCTCTACGAAGGGAACGCCTTTCTCCCTGTAATATTTTAAAAGGAGCTGAGTTTGATTTTCGTAGACTTCTATACGCCTCTTAATAACCTCTGGAGTGTCATCTTCACGCTGGTATAGAGCCCCACCGCACTTGTCACATATCATGTCTTTTTTCGGCTTTAAATATAGTATATTATAGATAGCGCCACAGTCTTTGCATATTCTCCGCGAGGACAAGCGTTCAACTATTATCCATTCAGGCACTATCAGGTGGATTATAGCGTCTATTTTGGCTATGCTCTCTAAGGCTTTGGCTTGCTCAATTGTTCTTGGGTAGCCGTCCAAAATGAAGCCTTTGCCCTTTGGGATTTTAGCTAAACTTTGCTTCAAAACCTCTAGCGTGAGCTCATCTGGAACAAGCAGCCCTTTCTCAACATATTCCTTTACATTTCTTCCCAGAGTGGTTTCCTCTCTGATCAACTCCCGGAAAATATCTCCGGTTGCAACAACCTCTAAGTCAAGCTTTAATCGCAGCCGCGAGGCGTATGTTCCTTTTCCAGACCCCGGTGCGCCGAAGATTATTAAGTTGACCATTTCGTCTTCCTCTTTCTTTTAAAGCCATTTTGGTAAACAATCTGGATGGTTGATAATTAAAAATATTACTGTAGCCTTAACTATATGTTATCGCGTGAAACGGAAAAAGAGAAATGGCCAACATGAGGACAAAAAAGATTGGAGACAACCTTTATTTAATTGATGTAGAAGCAGGCGGCATAAGAAATTTTATAGCCAGCTATGTTTTGATAGGTGAACAGATAGCCATAGTTGAAACGGGCCCAGCATCTTCTGTTCCGAATCTTCTTAACGGCTTAGAGGAGCTGGACGTAAAACCTGAGGATGTAGCATACATCGCTGTTACCCATGTTCACATAGACCACGGCGGCGGCGTTGGAACACTGTTAAAAACCCTTTTAAAAGCCAAAGTTATTGTTCACCAAAGGGGGGCAGCTCATCTTGTAAATCCAGATAGACTTTGGCAACAATCAAAAATGGTTTTAGGAGAAATAGCTGAAATCTATGGGAAGCCAGAGCCTGTTTCCCAAGAAAGGATAATTGCTGCATCAGATGGCATGAATTTCAAAATTGGAGATAATACAGCGATTAAGGTTGTAGAAACGCTTGGACATGCACCCCACCACATCTGCTATTATGAACCATTAAGTAGAGGAATCTTCACGGGCGATGCCGCGGGAGTTTATTTAGGTGAAATTGATGTTATTGTGCCTACAACTCCTCCGCCTTTCCGTCTGGACATGGCCTTAGCTTCTTTGGACAAGCTGGCTAATCTAAAACCAAAAGTTCTATATTATACGCACTTTGGCGCGGCAGATAACGCCCTTGAAAAACTCAAAAAGTACGCTGAGAGACTTAAACTTTGGGCAAAAATTGCTAGGCAAGCAATAGAAAATGGGGAAAACTTTGAAGCTGTCAGAGAAAAAATTTTTGAAAATGATGAGGATGTTAGAAAGGCCATGGATTACATTAGAACACATAGGAGATTTTTTGGCGAGGCTATGGTTAATGAGAGCGTAGAGGGTTTCATTGATTTTGCAAAGAAATTTTAAAAATGCTTCAACATAACCTTTTGGGTGCGCCAAAATCCTTTATACCTAGCAGCTCCATTTAGGAGGTTTGGGTGAAAATTATGGGCGAAGAGGGAGAAGGGCGTCCTCCTTCAGAACGGGTTCCCCTTGAAAAAATAAATGATTACACTTGGCGTATTCCAAAGTATAAACCCGGAATGAGGGTTCCAGGAATAGTTTTCGCTAACAAGGAACTTTTAGATAAAATGCAGATGGACAGGACACTTGAACAGTGCGCTAATGTTGCCCATTTACCTGGCATATATAAGTATTCTATAACATTGCCAGACGGTCATGAGGGTTACGGTTTTCCAATAGGCGGCGTAGCGGCAACAGACTTCGATGAAGGCGTTATAAGCCCCGGCGGGGTTGGCTATGACATAAACTGCGGCGTCCGCCTTCTAACAACAAATCTTTCAGAGGAGGATATTAGGCCAAGACTTGCTCAGTTAGCAAGCACCATTTTTGATAATGTTCCCTCAGGACTTGGAAGCCGTAGAAAAGACTTCAAGGTTACTGTTCATGACTTAGATAGGCTGGTTGTGGAAGGGGTTCAGTGGGCTATAGATCAAGGCTTAGGATGGTCCGAAGATGCGGAACACTGCGAAGAACGCGGGTGCATGAAAAATGCTAATCCAGACAAGGTTTCAACAACAGCCAAGAATAGGGGTTTAACCCAAATAGGCACGCTGGGCTCTGGAAACCACTTTCTGGAAATCCAGAAAGTTGACAAAATCTACGACGAAAGAACCGCCAAAACCTTCGGAATCCAGAATGAGGGACAAGTAACGGTTATGATTCACTGCGGTTCTAGGGGTTTCGGCCACCAAATCTGTTCGGATTACCTGCGGGTTATGGAAAGAGCTATCCAAAAATACAAAATTGTTTTGCCCGATAGAGAACTTGCATGCGCCCCTGGAAACAGCAACGAAGCTGAAGACTATTATGAGGCTATGGCTTGCGCCGTCAATTACGCTTTTGCAAACCGCCAAGCCATAATGCATTGGGTTAGGCAGAGCTTCCAGCAAGTCTTCAAAGAAGATCCGGAAAAGTTTGGATTAAACCTCGTTTACGACGTGGCGCACAATATTGCAAAAATAGAAAACCACAAAGTCAACGGTGAAAGACGAAAGGTTTGGGTTCATAGGAAAGGCGCTACACGCGCGTTTCCGCCGGAGCATCCAGAAATTCCAGCGGATTACAGAAGCGTTGGACAGCCTGTCATAATACCTGGAAGCATGGGAACTAGTTCTTGGCTTCTGGTAGGCACTGAGAAAGCCATGGAGCTAAGCTTCGGCTCCACAGCCCACGGTGCTGGCAGAATGCTAAGCCGAACAGCTGCTAAAAAAAGGTTTTTCGGAGGCGACGTTAGGCGGAGTTTGGAGCAGCGGGGCATAGCCGTTAGAGCTGCAAGCGCCGTTGTCTTAGCTGAAGAGGCTGATCCCGCTTATAAAAATGTGGATATGGTGGCTGAAGTCAGCGACAAGGTCGGCATAGCTACAAAAGTCGCAAGACTTGTGCCACTGGCAGTTGTCAAAGGGTAACTATAGCATATTACGCGCCTTGAATCGCCTATTTTGCATATTTATTCAAAGTTAAACCGAAGTAGAGAATTAGGAATAGTCATCAAGTGTTTGCAGTTTGTTGAGAATTATTTCTATGGAAGTACCTTTCTGTTATAGAGATTGATAAAATGCGCAAACACCTATTATTGAAATTTCTATGTAGTTGTTAAAAGTGGATAAGGGGTCTACAGCGTCTAGGATGCTGTCTCGCGCATTTAAATGGAAGTATAATTAAATAAATAGATGCCAACAAGATCAAAACCACAAGAGATACGACCATTACTTTTGCTCTGTTCGTATCCCTCACCGCCTTAAACCATTAAAAATTAAACTTCAAAAAGCCAGAAAACCATAAAAGAAAACGCCGAAAATAGAGAAAATTTAATAGTTTGATATTCTAATTTTTTGAATGATACGAAAAGGGAGACTATATGGGAAAGGAAAATAAGATTGAAGTGGGTAACTGAAATGAGAGGACGTGAAAAATACTGTTCTTTAACGGTTTTCGTGTGTGTTCTAATGTTTGCCTCAACATCAGTAGTGTCTTTGGTAAAGGATACGGGTACGATTATGAATATAATTATGCGAGCGTAATCTATGACTCTCAATGGAACCAGAATTCTGCTGAAGTAAGTAACGCTTCATACTCTTGTGAGCAGATTTATAATCTCTTTGCTCAGCAAATGATATGGAGGATTATTTATGTCCCCCATCCAATAACCATTAAGGTAT
>JAWCNE010000038.1:0-14463 GCA_038849025.1 Bathyarchaeia archaeon | reverse complement strand
ATTTCTTCTGACGTAATACACACCCCATTAACACATTCATTTTAAATGAGGAAGTCTCTTATAATATTTGCTAAAATCGATTAATATAGGAAAAAAGAAATACTTTATTTTACGTAAAGGAGCCTAAATTAAAAAGATTCTTTCATCCAAGCGTTTCGGCTCCACTAACCTCCCACCTTACCATTCGCTTTCGAAACGTGCCGTTAATAACGTTTAAGCGCATGGGATATTTTGAAGTCGACTGGAGAGTTTATTTTTTCTGGAGGTTTAGGAAGTCTTTTAAGGAGATTCTTTTGGCTCCGGTTTTCGTAGGCTTCGCCGTTTGAGATGTTGTTAGGTTCAACTATTGGGGTATTATTGAATTTCTTCAATGTTTATAACATGTTTTCTAAGGGGGCATTGAAGCGCAAACCGCAAACCTTTAGTCTTTTATGGCCGAATATAGAATACTGCTTAGGCGATGCTTTATGGTTGTTGCTGGCAAGGTTTTCCGTTTTTCAGAACCGCTTTCCATAGCTGAGATTGCTTCGAGGCTTGAAGGCTACCGCGCTGAAGAGCCTTATGAGGAGGGCGGCTACAAGTTTACACTTGTAACTGAGGTTGTTGGGCTTCTGCCGAAGGAGAACATGCTTAGGGGCGTTTACTCCCATGATTATGTGATTCACGTTTTTCATAGGGGGAAGGTTGCGCCTTTGCCCCGCACCGTTGAGGCCCTCTTCAGCTTTGCCCAGCTAGAAACATCAACATTTTTAACTATTGTGGAAAAGAAGCGCCTAGCCAACTTCATAGCCAACAAGCTTAGCGAAATCCTCTTTGACCGTATAGGCGGAATAGTGGAAGCACGAATTCCTCCAGAAACCCTTAGGGATTTTCACTTGAAAAATCCTGAGGACACCAAAATTACTTTTTTCGACAATGTGGATATTCCAAACGTGAACAAGCTTTCCCTTTATGGGCCGGACCTAATTAACACTTCGCTTTTCGAAGATTACTGCAAACATGGCGACTTGTGGTATGTTGTTGCAAGGGCCAAAGAATACGGCTATGTGGTGGGCATAACTCGCGATGCTTCAGTGACAATATTCAATTTGACGGACAAGGAGAAATATCTCGAATATGTAAATAAAGAAATTTACCCGTTAATTTTGGAGTCCCCCAGTTAACCTTCCTATAGGAGTGCATTTCCGAAAATTCAATAGACCTTAACAAACTTTAAAAATGAACAAAGCATAGAATTAACGTGCGACTCGAGGAATTATATGGAAACTGAAAAAAGTTCCCAAATGTTTGATTATGGTCCAGGTGCCCTTGTTATTCTTGTGGCATCAATTGGCTTTGCAGTTTTGGTTTACAGCTTGAACTTTTTCCCTCTTGACTTTTTCAATTTTCCTGCGTGGGTTTTCTGTCCCCTTGGAGTTTACACCATTGTTTATGCGTTGCTCACTCGCAAGGATTCAATTTATTATCTAGTTTGGGGGGCCATAATGCTTGCTGTAGGCACCGTTTCAGCCTCCTATAAAATAATAAACCCTTTTGTCGTTTTAGGAATGCTTTTAATTGCAATTGCGATTATAGGTATAGTTGCATATCAGAGGAGTAAATCATGAGTGGGAAAGACTACTTAGAAAAAGTTCGCGAAGAAAGGGGACTTTTAGAAAAGATCATGGGCTACATTCCAGGATATAGAGGATATAAAGAGAAGGAGTTGAGAAGGGAAAGCGACCGTCTCGTAAGAATGGAGGTTGTGAACAGACTTAAGGCTGCAAAGAATGCCTTTAAGAGAAATTTTGCAAATCCCATGATTGTCCAGAAGCTTTCAGGCGAAGATACATATAAGTTTGAAGCCCTTCTAGCCCGCCTTGACAGAGTCACTCAACGCATAGACCGCGCGGTTGCAGGCTACGCAGGAATGTTCGATGCGGTTAAAGTTAAAGAGGATAAACTTGACACGGTTATTCAACACGACTTGAGCCTAATAGAGAAAGCTGAATCCATAAAGGCGAATGTCGAAAATGTTGTTAAAATTGAAGTAGGCAAAGGCGAGTGGAAACAAGCTATGGACGAGTTAATGTCCAAAGTCGAGGAACTCGACAAGCTTGTCGATCAAAGATCAGAAATCCTTAGGGGGCTTGAGGGGTGATTTCTGCACGCTACCGCGAGATTGGAGTTAGAATTGACGCTTTAAAACAAGCTTTACCCGAATATGTTCAGCAAATAGGCTGGAACGTTAAAAAAGTTATACCTGGACAGAACAGCTTCATGCTTGAACTAAAAAAGGGCTTTTTTGACAAGGCAGTGCTTAAAGTTCGCGGAATCCCCCAAGACTTATATGTAGAGGTTGAAGGGCCGCAAGCCCTAATGGATATTGTAGAGCAAGCCTTAGCCGACTCCTGTGACAACCCAGCAGCGCTAGTAGGGTGGAGAGAACAAGCGAAGCAGCAAGCAATGGAAATGGCTAAGAGTTTCGCCGGAATTATTCCTGCCCAAGCACCTTCAGCTCCAACTGCCCTGCCTCAGCCCACACCACCGCTTACTCTAGCAAAACCCAAACTTGAAGCTTGTTTACATTGTGGCGCTCCGTTAACCTATAACCCTGAAGAAGTTCTTGTGATCTGCAACTACTGTGGGTACATTAACAACACTACAGGCGAACAGCCTCCAAGGTACAGTATGCTTCCAGTAACCGTTAACGGTTCTCAAGCCATAGAAACAGCTAAGGAGCATGTTGCAAAAGGTATACTTGTTACCAGAGGCATGGCTGAGCGTGCTGAATGGGGTGCCATAGTTCTTCGATATGTTCCCAACTGGGCTGTAACCATCCAGCTTCAAGGGGAAATTGAAGGCAAGAAGGCTCTTATAAAAACAAAGGACACTAAGGCGCAGGTGGCTCAAGAAGTTGCCATGCAAGCGTTTGGCGGAGCCCTTGGAAGCATTTTCGGAGGCGCCGGAAGGGGGGCTGGAAGAGCCATCGCAGATAGAACCGAAAGAATATCCATTAGCGAAGCGTTGGATGTTTCGGTTGTGGCGCGGAAGGCTGCGGAGTTTCAGCCTGATCCAGGAGTCTATAGGATCCCCCTAGACAAGAAGGAACCCTTCAGAAAAACAGGGGAAGAAACCCTTAACGTGGAGATAAGCGCCCAAGAAGCTGCAGAAAGGGCAAAGGGGCTAGCATTACAAGAAGTTAGGTCACGCTACACTTTTGTATCGCGGTTTAGCGTCTGGGCTAATCCCATAGGGGAACCAGAACTGATTTATTCGCCTTGGTGGTTCATTGAATACCGTATGGGCGGAAGATCCTTCTCAGCTATAATTGACGCATGTAATGGAAGCGTTATTGCAGGGCAAAGACCCTGGCTTCCAGTGCAGGTTAAAGGGAGGTGAAATTTAGATGCCTAAAGTTATAGAGTGGGTTGGAGCAAGGGAAAGCGACATAGTTTGGAGATACCCAGTTGAGGAGATTGCTTGGGGAGACAACCTAATTGTTCACGAATATGAGGCTGCAGTTTTCTTCAGAGATGGAAAAGCCTACGATGTGTTCAGAGCTGGTAGACATGCTTTAACTACGGCCAACCTTCCGTTGTTAACTAAAGTTCTTTCAAAAATTGCCGGATTCGACAAGGTTCCTTTCAGATCAACAATAGTCTTCGTATCGCTAAAACAGTTTCAAGGAAAATTTGGCGCTCAAGGCCAGACGAAAGAGCTTGCTCCCATAAAATTCTTCGGGGGCTTCTGGTTTAGGGTTGAAGAGCCGAATCTATTTGTTAATGAAGTTGTAGGTGGACAAGGAGCCTTCACCACTGATGGGCTTCAGAACTTCCTCAGGGGCTACTTCAACGAGAAACTCATCGACACTATAAGCCAATACTCGCTTGCAGATGTTTACGGCAAACTCGACGAGACAAGCCTTTTGGCAAAGAACACTCTTTTTGACGCGTTTTCAAGAATAGGCCTTGAACTAATTGACGTGAAATTCGAAGGAATAGACACAACTCCAGAATGGAGAGACCGCCTATTTTACATTAAAACAGGAGTAGCCGCAACAGAAGTTCTCAGAATGGAAACTGTTCAGAAATCAACTGAAAGCCTATCTAAAAGTCCGGGGGCAGCCGTGGGGGCAGGAGTAGCCATAATCCCGCCTCTGTTTCAACAGCCAGCTCCGGCTCCAGCGCCAGCACAGCCCATGGTGCTATGTCCTAAATGCAATTTTCAGAACCCCCAGACATCAAAGTTCTGCGGCAACTGCGGCGCACCGTTGCAAGTGGCGGCTGGCGGAATCAACTGCCCAAAATGCGGGGCCTCAAACCCTGCTGGAGCCAAATTCTGCGTTAACTGTGGAAATCCGTTACAGGCTACAAGCAAATGTCCCAAGTGTGGAAGTGAAGTTCAAGCTGGAGCCAAGTTCTGCCCGAACTGCGGAGAAAAATTGGCTTAGCTTACTTCTTTTTCTCTATTTTTCTTAGCTTTAGATTCTGCGCAAAACTACGGGGGTTTCCCTTTCTGGAGCATAAAACTTATTGTTTATCATTAAAATCTGTTCTTGTTTGCGGTAAAGTTTAAGGCTTGCTGTCTACAAAAAATTGAAGGGTTATTATGGGCGGAGGCCTTAAAGGTTTATGGAACGTTGTTTTGAGCGGTTACCCACGGTCAGGTAAAACCAAGCTTGCTAAGAGGCTTGTTGCTGATTACCCTTATTTTGCCCGAGTAAGCGTTGACCAGTTGAGGGAGATGCTTTTCTATGAGACTTATCCTTGCCGGGACGAGTTTCTGGTTTATTCTATGATTGCTGAAATGAGGGATGTACTCCTTCAGAAAGGTTACAGCGTTGTGGTGGACGCCACAGCTCCGGACAATATAACTCGCCATTTCCTATTAACTTCGAAAGTTAGTGATGTCAGCAAACTATTGATTGTATTAAACGTTGAAAGGGAAATTCTCATCGAAAGAAGCATGGAAAAATTTGGCAGTGCACTGCCCATTGCTGCGTATGATAAGCGGTGGGAAGAACCGAAGGGCAGCATAGCTGTTTTCAAGTTTAAAAGCAACACCCCTGAAGAATTCGAAGCTTACTATGCCCGCTTAAAAGAGCTGTTGGAAAGTGAAACCCATCCCTTCAAGCCAGAATTTCATCCAGCAGCCTTCACCTTAAAAGAAATAAGGGAGGCCCTCAAAAACCTTCTAAAGAAACGTTCCTAGAACCTATGGCTTTAAAGAGAAGTGGATGAAATGGTGAATGGAGTAATTAGGACATAAATGGAAAGATAATGAGAGTTTTATGGAGAAACATCGCTCACTAGTAATATTTATGTTGCAATGAAATTTTAGTTTTTCTTGCGTGTCTTGCGGAATGCCTTGCTACGTGGGCTATTAGGCCCTATGACCGTTTTATAGAGGCTTTCTTCTTTCTGAAGTAGACTAGAAGGGTGGCTAAGCTTACCGCCACCAGCCCTATTACAACTGCGATCCACATTGGAAAAGGACTGGAGGCTGAGGGGTTCGCCTCGCCAGGTTTTGGGATTATCACGGATGGGATTTCAACGGGCTTCATGAGGGGATAGTTGTCCCTATTATTTGCGTTTATGACGTAGGGCGTGTCGCCTACACCGTCGCCATTGCCATCTTCACCCTTATAATCGCTCCAGTAGTTGCCCTCTTCGCCGTCGTCCCATTCATCCACAGGCGGAGGCAAATCTAGCCCAGGATAATCCTCCGTAGAGTAGAAGACTTGCTGGTTGTTGATGAAGTTGTTATGGTGGATTTTGTTACTTGAAAAATTCATTGAAAGGTATTGTTTAATGATTACACACCAGCCAGTATTATTTACCACGTTGTTGCGAATAATGCCGGTGTTGGAGTAAGCATAAAACAATATGCCGTTTCCATTCTTTTCTATGTAATTTTCAGAAACCACATTGTTGTAGGAGTCGAATCCCCAAAGCTTAATGCCATATTCTTTGTTTTCTTTTACTTTGTTCTGGAAAATGCGTAAATTATGTGAGTCGTAAGCGTTAATGCCGTTTTCTCCATTTTTTGCTATATAGTTTTTAGTTATGAGTGTGTTGTGGCCGCTCCATAGGTGAACGCCGTCTTTGGTGTTTTCCTCTATCCAGTTTTCACTCACCGTGTTATTTTCGCAGGGAACATAAGGGCCGTATAGCACAATGCCGTAACCGTTATTTTTTACACGGTTTCTCGTTATCAGCGAGTTTGTTGTGGAAACCAGTAGTACGCCTTGCGCATTGTGGGTGAGATTTAGGTTCTGAACGGTGATGCCACTGCAATTTACAAGAACTACATAACCCGCGTCAGATGGGACAGTCTTATCTCGTTCGTTTATCCAGTAATATACGGGTTTGGCATCAACAGTGTTTGACGCGTCAATATCATTAACAAATGTTGACACGGGAAACGATACTTCAGAATTAATCCATAAGTTATACTTGTTACCTTTAAGGGTGTTATTCCTCAAAACATTATTTGAAGAGCTTAGGGAAATGCCATACTCGTTTTCAACTATAGTGTTTCCAGAAATAGTGTTGCCTCCTGAAAAGACGACGGATATGCCAAAAGTATTGTTCTTCAAAATATTTCCTGAAATTACATTACCTCCAGACGGCCATCCGGGCACAACATAAATCATGACACCATAATAGAAGTTTTGTATGGTCATGTTTGTCACTGTTACCCTACTTCGCTCTTGAAGAAAAATTCCAGTAGAATTTCCATACCCCTTTAAAACATGCCCTTTTCCATCAATTATGATGTTATCGCGTTCAACCGCAATAGTATAGCCCGCGATATCATCCGTTAAAATATAAGTATTTTCAATTCGTTGAATCGGTGCTCCTAAAGGATCAACACTTCCATCACTTCTAATATAAATCGCTGGCTCGGGAGTTGGAAGCGGGAAAAAATTTGCTGATGTGAGTTTAAATAAATGTGATCCAATCACTGCGGAAAACAAAACTGCTAGAAGGAAAAAGGCTAAATGAAGGCTTTTCGGTGGTGAACCCATTTGCTGTTCACCTCTTCACCACGTATTGATTTCCGTTTTCTATAAAACACTACACCAAGTACAATTGCTGCTCCGCAAGTTGCTATCATCGCCGATGCGGATACTATGGGGTTAGTCCATGATGCTGAGGGAGGGTTTACCGTGAAGTGAATTGTTTCAGAAGCCCTAACATTTTCAGCAGTGTCCTCTGCATAAACTACTAGAGTATGCGAACCATAAGATAAATCCATTAATGTTATATTGCCAGTGATGGTAACGTTTGCTTCTCCATCCAAAATGTAGCCCATCCATGAGGCAGCTTCATTCAATGTAATATTTAATTGAATATTATTTGTAATATAGCTCTTGTTTTCAGGTGAAAGAATTAAGATGATTGGAGGAGTAGTATCTATAGTAAAGTGGACTGCCGCTGATGAACCGACTCCGCCATTTACGTCCCATATATAGACTATTAAGCTATGCGAGCCTTCAGAAAGCTTGTGTAGAGTTTCGGTTCCAGTTATGGTTATTTTTGGAAAAGTCGTTGCAATTGTATTTTTAATTGTTACATTTTTCTGTCCGTCTAGGCTGTAACAGACTTTTGCTATTCTATCTCCTATTCCTACACTTGGAGTTGGCTCTGTTAAAGGAGAATATACTTCTCCAATAAAACTTAAGGAAATATTGTTTACACTGTATGTTTTATTTTCTGGATGAAGTATCGAAATTGTTGGAGGGGGAACTGGCGGGGGAATAAAATTCGCTGAGGCTAGCAGAATAAAGTGCACCCTCGCCGTCGCCTGAAACAAAAGCAACAGAATAGCGGAAACTACTACAAGAACTAATTTTTTCTTCATCGCCCTTTCACCCTCTTAATGTTGGGATTTGGTTTCAGTTGCCGTAGAAGCTTTTTATGTTTAAAGAAGCGGTATCCAACAAAAGTTGCGACGACGACCGTCAAAGCCACTCCTGCATAGCCATATTCCACTGGTAAAGCTAAACTTGCAGAGTTTTCCTTGAAACTTATAACCAGATCTCCAAGAAGCGGTTTGCCATATTCAGAGATGATTTTGACGCTTATTACTTCCGCTGTCTCATCATTTGTGATGGTATAATTTACGGGATTCAATTTATTATCTGATTCTGCCATGTACACGTGGAGATCCTTATAACTTGTTTCCATGCGTATGTTAAAGTAAGCCGTGGATTTGTTACACCAAGGCGATAGGTAGGGGCTTATGTTCAAGTCGTAAAGAAAGGTGTAGCTTCCATTTATGATTGAAATGGGGTGTTCATAATGGATTTCCAGCGTGAAGTGGCTTGGAGCCTCGTCGATTTTGCAGTAAATCATGGGCCAATCGCCGATGGCCGTGTGATGCATGGCTTTTGGATGGGTTTCAGTGTAATTGCTCCAGTTTAGTTCTGCTTCGTTAAATTTCACAGAAATATTAGTTGTGCCTGGAGGAGTTGGATAAACCAGAGGCAGTTCATCAGAAATCACTACGTATTCGATGCCATTCAACTCGAAAATCTCTCCAGCCCCAAACACTTTGCGTATGGGGAAGACCCCATCAACCTTTGCCCATAAGCTTCCGTTAATCCGCGTAATTGTGTAATTAATGTATTCTTGAGACATTGCAAGAAGCGGGTAACTTGGCAAGGGATATCCTGCAACAAAATCCGATGAGGTCACATTAATAACACGCGCTCCAGCTATTGATAGAAACAAAAGCGCTGCTAAAACTACTGCGAAAATTAAAATTCCATAAAGCCTCTTCGGTAAAAGCTTCACCGCTTCACCATTTGAAACAACCTGAGGCATACCTAATAAAAGTTTCGAGCATGCACCCAAATCTCTACTAAAAGGAAACTTGTAGAATTCAGAATCTAAGCTTTTCTTGCTGTGTTCAGTTTTGGATGGACAAAATCTGCTTTAAGTTTTTATGTCCAATTAACCAAATTATGCTAGGGTGATTATTTGGAAGCCTATATTCTTATAAATGCTGAGCCTGGCATGATATGGGAGGTTGCGGAAGCCGCGCTCAAAATTGAAGGTGTTAAAACCGCTCATGCCGTGACTGGACAGTTTGACGATGTTATCTATGTGGAGTTTGCGAAGATGGAGGAGCTTGGAGAAATAATTGAGAAAATTCAAGGTATCAACGGTGTGCGCCGCACCCAGACTTTGGTGACGATTCCGCCTCCAATCCGAAAATAACCGCATCGCGTGCATGAATGAGGCTATTAGAATCGTTCAGAGAAAAACGGCTCAAATTTCAAGCGTAAACCTTGGAGTTCTTTCACCCAATTGCGTTTAACAGATAAAAAATGGGGGGTAGAGGGTTTTTGGCTTTACTTGCGCATTTTCTTAATTATGATAACTATGTTGACAACGCCTATGACTATTGCTATGGCAACCAGCACTATTAGGGCCGTTATCAGCGGTTGCTGTGATTCAATTATAGACTGCAATGTTCCAGCCTGTTCTGCTGTGGCTGGTGTGGGTGGTTCTGGCGGGGCTGCGGTTACCAGCAGGCCTGTGGCTGCTGATGAGCTTCCGTAGGATTCGTCGCCTCTGAACACGGCGATTATGGTGTATGTGCCTTCTTCAGGCGGTGTCCAAGCGTGGCTGAAGGTTCCATAGAACCCGTTGGTGACAGTTGTATCTATATACTTGTAGGAGCCGTCTGGATATATGGCGTACAACTCCACTGGAACGCCTTTAACCTCAGCTGGAACAGGCTTCTGCATATGCAAATACTCCATCCAAGCAGCCATACTCTCCCTAGCAACAGCAGGCGTACCCCTCTGACCAGGAGACAAATCAGTAACAGAACCCTCAATCAAAATCCTCGAACCCTTCACCACAGTCTTCGCCGAAACACTAACCGTCGTAGCACTAGGACCTTTACCGAAAGTGTAAATCTGACCGTCTAACGAGTTAAGCGCCGTAAGATAGCCGTCTGCAATTGCAGGATTGCGAAGCCATCCAGAGATACTCCATAAGAGTGTGCCATTTTCCGCGTCGATACACCACAGCTTACCTCCTCTCCACATAGTAGCATCTGGCGAATGCTCATCGTTGGCTACATATATCTTTTTATCAGCAATGGTGAAACCGTTATATGTAGGCCATGATCCATAGACGGTTTCTAAGCCGGCGTTGCCCATGTAGAAGTCCCACGCTAGTTTACCTGTTTTAATATCATATGCGCGGACATGACCATCGTAACTTGTTGTGTAGAGTTTGCCGTAAGCTATGTGCAATTGATAGGTGAAGATGTTCCATCCTGATGGAAGTGGATCGGTTACCCAGAGCTCTTCTCCTGTCTTGATGTTGTAGGCGTGTATTCGCAATTCGGCTTCATCCATAATTACGTAAACTCCGTCACGGATAACTACTGGTCTCCTGAAATAGGCTGAATAAATGTCAGTTCGGTTCCGCGTCCACAGCCAGCTTCCAGTTTTTGCGTCAAAAGCGGAATCTATATAGATAAATTGAGACTTTAAGGGGCCGGGTCCTCGATTTGCAACACGGTCTTGCGCGAGTATGTATCCCTCGCCTACAACAGAGATGGATGGGTTTCCCGGCAAGGTGGGTATCGACACATTCCATTGTATTCCTAGTTGACCGTTTATTCTGGCTCCCGGTGCAGGATTGTAAATCTCACCCACTTCACCACCTATCCATGGAAAAGCCTTGAAAATGGCCAAACTTGAATTCCATAGGATTAATCTATGCTTTACGTTGTCAAGCCTATAAGATAAAACTTCACCACTTGGTCCAAAAACTGTTGGGCCTCCAGCAAACGATAGAAAACCACCCCATGTTATATTTGTGATTGTAAATTGGTAATGCCCTGTAAATGCATCGTATATTCTGGCTGTGGCATTGGTTGTTGGACCTGAAACTTCCCATAAATGCGCTATGAGCCCATGCTCATTGGGATTTTCAATATCAAAGATCTGCGCAAAGATTATGTTAACATTAGGCAAGAACCATATTTCTTCACCTGTGTATAGGTCTATGCAACGGGTGCCAATAATGTCAGAAGCAGTCATGGGACTATGATCAACGTAAATGATTCGCCCTTGAACGATGAGCGGCAAATAGAACTGTTCGTATGACAGCCCGGTGTAGAAGCTTTTGTCACCATAGGATCCGCCGGCTATTCCTCCAAAAACTAAGGGCTTTTTCCACAATATGTGGGGACTGTCTGGCGCTGAAGTGTATGGAGCAAAAGCTGTTGATATGCAAAAAGAGCGAAGCGGAATATCGTAGTCTTGCATTAACCAGTTGTCTGTAACCTGCCACCATCCTTTGTTCTCCGCATATATTGGGCGCGTCCAGTAGTCTGTGGGAAGTGGAACACTGGGGAAAGGTTGTATCGGCTCATGTTGAACAGTAAGTTCTACAATTGAACTTGTGCTGGGCCTAAACCAATACTGAGTGTTGGTTAGGTATCCTCCAGTTGCAAAGTTTGTGGTATTAATCCACTGGCCAGGAAAGCGCGCTTGAAACTTGTAGGTTCCTTCCATGGTGGGCTTATAGGCAAAGAAGAAACCTGATGTTGCCCATGCCTCATAAGGACCTTTTGTTTCAACGGTTCCATCCGGGTGTGTGATTTCCACCATAAAGCCCTTAAAATGGTCGCCACCCTTGACTCCCATGGCTGTTGGCGATGTTTTATCCATTTGAACTGTAACTATTACAGTTTGGTTGATGCCAACAGGGTTTGGAGCAAGCATAACGTAGAGGTAAGTGTTGATTTCAATTACCGCAGCGTTTACGGATCCTATACTCACCGTGAGCAACGCAAAGGCTATTATGAGTGTCAAAGCTGTTGCCTTCAGTGTTTTGCTTTTCATTTTTTCCATTTTGTTTCCTCCACTTCTTTTGTTATTTTGGTCGCCTTTTATTTTTTTCGTAAAAGCCTTTTAGATATTCAGAAAGAGATGGAGGGTGTGGTTTTAAGATTTTAACATCTGCTCCGCCTTTTTTAAGTCTAGGGGTGTGCGGATTTTGAAGAAGGTTTTAAGTTCCGGGTCTAGTTGTTGAATGACTAGAGTGGAGATGTAACGTATCCCTCTTAGCTTTTCGATCATGGAGCGCATATCGCTTTTTCCCTCTTTTAAAGCGTTTTTCGCAGCTTCTAATGCGGGCTTTACGCGGTAGACGGCTTGCAAAGGTTCTATGTAGCCATTTGTCCAGCGGGGGATAACTGCATTCCTATTTACACACAATTCGAGAAGAAGCCTTAAAACTTCTTGGGAGACAAGGGGAGTATCGCATGGAAGTAGAAGCCCGTATTCTCCGCTTGCCGTTTTGAAGCCTGTTACAGCGCTCACAAGTGGTCCGTTTATGGGCAAGTCGACAATGACGGCTTTCACGTTTTCTAAAATTTTGGAGTATATATTCGCTTGGGCTTTTGAGTTTAAAACTACTATTATTTCATCAGCTATGGGGGTGACTGCTTCCAGAACATATTTTATTAGAGGTTTGTTAGCCAAGGGAATTAATCCCTTGTCTTGTTCAAACTTTTTTGAGAATCCTCCTGCAAGAATTATTGCTGAATGTTTCAATGGGTTGTCTTTCCTGCATTTTGATGTTGTATCAGAATGCGCTATAAATTTGTTGCTTACTGGGATTTTATTATTTTCAAAATGGGAATATAGAATATACAAAGAAGAACTGTGATTTGTATGTGTGGAGGTTAAATTTGGTGAGTTCCGAGATTAGGGAATTAAACCGCATAATATGTAGACAGTGTAATGAGAAGGACTATGAAAAATGTAAAAGCTGTAAGGTGTATCAGCTTGTGAATAAGCTGGTGATGCATTGAAGGTTGTTTAGAGTTTATCTATCTTGTTTGCTATTTCGTCTAGAATTTTTGTGAAGGGGTGGTCTGGTTTTTCGTGGACGAAGATTATTTTTCCTTGGGCTCTTGAGATGTCGCAGAAGCATGGTATTACTCCTAGAAGAGGAGCGTTGTATATGTTTTTTGTCATTGCTTGCAGTTTTTCTTTTCCTGATCTTAGGGATTCTTCGTATAAGAGTTTGTTTAGGGCGATTTCAGTTTTCTTTTCAAATAGGTCGTAGAGTTCGTGTAGCATTCTTTTTGTTCCTTCGACATCTGAGGCGTCTAGGGTTGTGGCTACTATTACTAGGTCGGCGGCTACTATGGCGTTTATGGAGGAGTATTGGAGTCCTGGGCTTGTGTCGAAGATTAGGTAGTCGAAGCCTTTGGCGTTTAGGAGGGAGTTTCTGAGGGATAGGAGTCTTCCGAGGGCGCGCATTTCCCATTTTCTGTCTTTTGATGACATGTCTCTTATGGCTTCTACGGAGGGGTTGGCTAGGCAGACGAAAAATTTTCCTGGGGTGGCGGTTTTTTCGCTTAGGTCTATGAGGGCTTTGTCTATTTCGCATATTCCGTTGAGGTAGTCGTTTAGCCAGTATTCGGCTTTTTCTATGTTTAAGAGGGTGGCAAGGCTCGGGGCTCTGAAGTCTAGGTCTAAGAGGCAGACTTTTTTGCCTTGTTTGGCTAGGGTTGCTGCTAGGTTTGTGGAGAGGAGGGTTTTTCCGGTTCCGCCTTTGTAGGAGTGTACTGCCACTATTTTGCCCATGGCTTATCCCTGGCTTTCTTTTTCTACGTAGAAGTAGGCTTTTCTTCCCTTTCTCTCCTTTTTAAGGTATCCCATGATTACGAGTTGGTTTAGGTAGGCGCTTTCTACGGCTCTTGCCCTGTGGGTTTGTTGGGCGATTTCTTCGGCTGTGGCGCGGCCGAGTCTGCATACGGTCATGGCTGTTTTTCTTAGATGATCTGGCATGGAAAGCAGTGTCATGACGTCTAGAGGGGCTTCTGAGGGAAGGGTTTGGGCTTCTTTTCTTCCGTGTTTTTGCAGTTCGATCATGACTTCCATTTTTTCGTTTAGTTTTTCAAGGTTTTCTTTGATTTTTTCTAGTACTTGGATGGGTTTTTTGCTGTCTAGGGGTTCTCGGCTGGCCACAAGGTTTTCCTCGTTGTGTTTTAAGGTTGTACATTATGGTAGTGGGGAAAAGGGTTTATTAAGTCTTACGAAACTGTTATAATGATTCATAAACAGATGTTAATTTACTTAGGATAGAGATGTTAAAATTTGGTTGAGGCGCCTGTTTTAACCCAGAAGGCGCCTAGAATGATCATGGCTAGCATGGTGAATAGGAGCAGGGTGACGGTGTATTGAGATGCAGCTATTGCCATTTGCTCGAACATTTTGGTCGAAAAGAGGATGGTCTATTTTAGATAAAAGGGATGTTTCAGTTTTAGAAATATTGCGGGTTGGGAAATTTTGGGGTTCTGGTTTGATTTTAAAAGTTAGTATGGGGCGGGGACTCTGTTTCTGGCTTCTTCTATTATGGGGAGGACTTGTTTTAGTTCTTTGAAGTGTTTGAGGACGGTTATGCCTCTTTGGGTTATGGCGTATACGACTCG
>JAWCNE010000037.1:0-14498 GCA_038849025.1 Bathyarchaeia archaeon | reverse complement strand
AGATGGGAAACAAATCCGATGCTTAAACCAAGAATAGACAAGGTTGTTGTTAACATAAGTGTTGGAAAGTCCGGAGAGCCTCTTGAAAAAGCCTCAAAGGTGCTGAAGAATTTAACAGGGCAGACACCGTGCAAACGGAAGGCAAAGAAAACCATTAGGGATTTTGGAATAAGAAGGGGTGAACCAATGGCTTGTATTGTCACCCTTAGAAAGCAAAAAGCAATCGAATTCTTAAAAAAGGTCTTGCATGTTGTTGATTACAAGATTCCAAAGAGCTGTTTTGATGAGTACGGAAATTTCGCATTTGGAATAAAGGAGCATATAGAAATTCCAGGAGTTAAATATGACCCAGAAATAGGAATATTCGGTATGGACGTCTGCGTATCGCTAAGCAGGCCCGGATGGCGTGTTAAAAATCGGCGCAGAAGCAAAGCGAAAATAGGTTCAAGCCATGTTTTAACACCCGAGGAGGCTATGGTTTTTGTTAAAGATGCTTTGGGGGTTGCAATAGTCTAATTTACTATGCAGAGGGCGTTTTATGGGTAAAAAGAGGCCTAAAAAGGAAAGAAAGTACGGCAAGGGCGCCAGGCCATGCGTCAGATGCGGCTCATATGGTCCTGTTATTCGGCGTTATAATTTATATTTATGTAGGCATTGTTTTAGGGAAGTAGCCAAAAAACTTGGGTTCCAAAAATATGAGTAATGAGGAAAGCATAATGGATGTGCTGTCGAACGGCTTGACAACAATCCTAAACAACGAGATACGCAACAAACGTGAATGTGTGATTAGCCCAGCCTCTAAACTTTTGGGCAGGGTTTTGAGGGTTATGCAGCTTAACGGCTACATCGGCGAGTTTGAATTTATAGATGATGGGCGCTCTGGGAAATTCAAAGTTCAACTTCTAGGCAGAATAAACAAGTGCGGTGCCATAAGACCACGCTTCGCCGTTAAAGTTGACGAGATTGAAAATTGGGAGAAGAAGTTTTTACCCTCAAGAGAGGTGGGGCTTCTAATAATATCAACTTCAAAGGGAGTGCTATCCCACAAGGAGGCTAAGGAAAGGGGCGTTGGAGGTAGACTTTTAGCCTATATTTACTAGGGGGATTTTGCAAATGCGGGCTATTGAAGTCTCAAGGGTTGTTCAAATTCCAGACGACGTGGAATTAACCCTCGAAGGCAAAAGAGTGACAGTTAAAGGCGCGAAAGGAATACTCTCCAGAGACTTTTCGTATGCACCAATCTCAATGGAGCTTCAAGACAAAAGCCTCCGTATTTGGGCTAATTGGCCTAGAAAAAAGGAAAGTGCTTTAGTTGGCACAATTTACGCTCACATTAATAATATGATCACCGGAGTTAGGAAAGGTTTTACGTACAAATTAAAGATAGTTTTTTCTCACTTTCCAATTTCAGTTAAAGTTCAAGACGGAATGGTGTTAATCGAGAACTTTACAGGCGAAAGGAACCCTCGGAAGGCAAAAATTGTTGGCAACGCAAAGGTGAAGGTCTCCGGCGATGACGTAGTTGTTCAAGGGATAAATCTGGAAGAAGTGAGCCAAACAGCCGCAAACATAGAGCAGGCTACAAAGGTGCGGAGGAAAGATCCTCGTGTTTTTTTGGACGGTTTATATCTGTACGAGAAAAGTGAGGGAATGGAAGCTTGAACGAACATGACGCCGTCGTTGTGGAAAAAGCCCTGAAGGTAAGGGCTAGACTAAAAAAGAAAAAGCCTGATTTTGTTCGGCAGGAAAGCTGGCGGTATGACCGGCTTAAGGAGAACTGGCGCAGACCAAAGGGCATAGATAGCAAAATGCGGAGAAAAATTAAGGGATGGCCCCAAACCGTAAGCGTTGGTTATAGGGGGCCGAAGGCTGCAAGAGGTCTCCACCCATCTGGTTATGAAGAGGTATTAGTGTATAATGTTGGCGAGCTTAAGAAGGTGAATCCTAAAACTCAAGCCGCGCGTATCGCTCACACTGTTGGAAGAAGAACCAGACTGCAAATTCTTGCAGAGGCACGTAAGAAGAAAATAACCATTTTAAATGTGGGTGTTAGGGAAGAGGAAAAGAAAGAAGAAGTGGAGAAAGCGGAAGCCGAAGAAGAGAAAAAGGCTGAAAAAGAAGCTGAAGAGGAAAAAGAGAGGGAAAAGGCGGCTGAAGAGAAGCCGAAGCCCAAGCGAAAGAGAGCAAAGAAAAGCAAGGGAGAGGAGAAAGAACAGTGACCGGCCTTAAAAGCCAAAGGCGACTTGCAGCCCAAATACTAAAGGTTGGTCAGGATAGGGTTTGGATAGATCCTGATAGGATAGAGGATGTTGAAGCAGCAATAACCCGTGAGGAGGTCAAGAAGCTAATCCACGAAGGCGTGATTAAGCCTTTAAAAAAGAAAGGTGTCAGCCGAGCGAGAGCAAGAGTTATTCGCCAAAAAAAGAAGAAAGGCTTGAGGCGGGGTCCTGGAAGCAGAAGTGGTGCAGCGAAAGCTAAAATCCCTAAAAAGGAGGCTTGGATGAAAAAGGTTCGAGCCTTAAGGAAGAGGCTCCGCGAACTGAAGGCTAACAAAATAATCACTGAAAGCACTTATAGAAAGCTTTACACCATGGTTAAAAGTGGGAGGTTTACATCAACCGCTGACATGGAGAGATTTCTAAAGGCTCACGACCTCTGGAGGAAACGTTGATGGCGAAGGGTTCCCGTTATAGTGTGCCTTACCGCCGGAGAAGAGAAGGCAAAACAGACTATCACAAAAGAAAAGCCTTAATCCTCTCAAGAAAGCCTAGGCTTGTGGTTCGCGGTTCGCTCAAAAACATAATTGTCCAAATAATCGCCGCTAAACCTTGTGGCGACGAAGTTTTAGTTTCAGCCCACAGTAGAGAAATCCTAAAAAATTATGGGTGGAAAGCTCCTAGGGGTAATATTCCTGCAGCTTATCTAACAGGGCTTTTGTGTGGGTTGAAGGCCAAAGCAAAAGGTATAGAAGAGGCGGTTCTAGACATCGGGCTACGTTCTCCAACGAAGGGTGCGAGAATTTTCGCAGCTCTTAAAGGAGTTTTGGATGCTGGTTTAAGTGTTCCATACGGGGAGGAGAAACTGCCGGACGACAGTAGAATTCAAGGCATTCATATAGCTCAATACGCGAAAATGCTTTCAGCAAACTCTGAAAAGTACATGGCAACGTTCTCAAAATATCTTGAAAATAAGGTTTCTCCAGAGAGCCTTCCTGAACATTTTGCAAAGGTTAAGAATGCTGTAATTTCCGATTTTAAGATCGGAGGCAAAAGCCATGGCAGTAGATAGGGCTAGAAGTTTAGAAGAGTGGGTTCCCAAAACACGCCTTGGAAAACTGATTCAGGAGGGAAAAATAACATCCATTGAAGAGGTTTTCATGGAAGGCTTACCAATACGGGAACCCCAAGTTGTTGATGCTTTACTTCCAGGCCTTCAAGAAGAGGTTATAAACATAAATCTTGTTCAGAAGCAAACAGATGCTGGTGAGAAGTCCAGGTTTAAAGCGATAGTTGCCGTTGGCAATAGGGACGGCTACATTGGGCTTGGGGCTGGAAAAGCAAGTCAGGTGAGGACTGCAATAGAGAAGGCAGCTGCAGATGCAAGACTAAACCTTGTTCCAATTAGACGGGGATGCGGCAGCTGGGAATGCGGATGTGGAAAACCCCATTCTGTCCCTTTCCAAATTGAGGGCAAATGCGGGGGCGTAAAAGTTGTAATTGTCCCCGGGCCGAGGGGCTTAGGTTTAGTTGCCAGCGAGGTTGCAAAAGTGATTCTTGGACTAGCAGGAATAAAAGATTGTTGGACGAGGAGCTATGGCTCTACAAGAACAGTTCCATCCTTTGCTTACGCGGTTTTTGATGCCCTAAAGAAGTCTTACAGCCTAATCACGCCGATGGATTGGGTGAAATAGCTTGTCGGAAGAAACCGAAATTCGCAAATGCATTGCAGCAATACGTATTCGCGGGATTATAAGTGCGCCCTTACAGGTTAGGGAAACCGTGAAAATGCTAAATTTAAAAAGAAACAACTATGCCATTTTAATCGACAATAGGCCATCTTTCATTGGAATGTTGAAAACAGCTCAAAGCTTTATTACTTGGGGCGAAATCTCAAAGAAATCTTTAATTACACTTTTAAAGAAAAGGGGCAGACTTGTTGGCAATAAAAAGTTGACGGACGAATACGCCAAAAAGCTTGGTTACAGCTCTTTGGAGGAGCTTGCGGAGGCAATTTACAACTGCAAAGTTGAGTATTGGAAACTACCAAATATCCAGCCATATTTTAGGTTGCACCCGCCAACAAAGGGTTTTAAGGGTAAGATAAAGAAAAGCTACGGTATGGGCGGCGAGCTTGGATACCGCGGCGAAAAAATAAACGAGCTTTTGGATAGAATGATCTAAGGCCTTTCGTGTTGCGGCGATATCTTTTATAACTTGTTTGAAGATGCGTTTGTGTTAAAGGGAGGATAAATCAGCGTGAGATGGCGGAGAAGCGAGAAACGTCCAAAATGGTTTAGAGCTGCTAAAAGACTTGGCAGAACCGGGGATAATGTTTTCAGGTTCAAAGATTTGAGGTCCCCACGCCGGCAGTCCCCTCATAAGTATAAAGGTTTGAAGACGTTTAAAGTTAAAAAATGGAGAGAACCCGAGCCCCTGGTGGACGTTTTTAGGGAGAAGGATAGAATAATTGTTGTTGCAGAGCTTAAAGGCTTTAAAAGGGAAAACATAAATGTTCTCGCCGAGAAACATCGTCTAACCCTAACGGCAAGAGCTCAGGGAAGAAGATACTCTAAAAGTTTAAATCTTCCAGAGGCTGTGATTCCAAAGGCGACCCGCATAACATATAAAAACGGTGTCCTTGAAATACAGTTAATGAAGGCCATAGAAGAAGAGAAGCCGCTAAAAAGGGTTGCTGGTTAGAGATGCCTCATAAGCTCAGGAAGATACGTAAAAAACGTGGTTCAAGAACATGCGGCTACGGAAGGGTAGGGCAGCATAGAAAATCTGGCTCAAAGGGATACCGAAGGGCTGGACGCCACAAGCATGGCTGGACGTATGTCATAAAATATGAGCCAGAATACTTTGGGAAGAAAGGTTTTACTTGTCCTAAAAGTTTAAGGCGTGAAGTGAAAGCCATAAATGTTGGAGAGCTTGAAGAGCTAGCCGAAAAATACGGAGGAAAAACCGAAGAGGGCAAAATTCTCATAGACTTAAAAGGTTTAGGTTACACGAAGCTTCTAGGCGCTGGAAAAGTTACGAAACCCCTTATTGTGAAGGTTGTCTCCTGCTCGAAATCGGCGTCTGGTAAAATAGCGGAGGCTGGAGGACAAGTTATCGTGGAAACTCCAGAACTTAGGGAGTAGCTGTTAACCCATGGCTGGAAGATTCCTTAACGTGTTTAAACCTCTTGCGCGGTTCATTCCGGAAGTTAAGGCCCCGGAACGAAGAGTAAGCTTTAATGAAAAACTATTCTGGACAGCCATAGCCCTCATAATTTACTTGGTAATGGCCAGCAACGCGTGCAGTCTTTACGGCATTCAAAGATCCGAGGAATTTGCCCCTCTTAGGATAATTTTTGCTTCAAGCCGCGGCACTTTAATGGAGCTAGGTATAGGGCCAATTGTTACTGCTGGCTTAATTTTGCAGCTTTTAGTTGGCTCAGCCATGATAGAATGCGACATGTCAAAGCCTGAAGACAGAGCCCTATTCACCACGGCGAGCAAAGTTTTAGCGATAATTTTAACGGGGGTACAAGCATCAGCTTACATAATAAGTGGGATGTACGGTAACCTGCCTGGAACAACTGCCATAATAGTTTTTCTTCAACTTCTAGCTGCAGGGTTCATAGTCTTACTCTTAGACGAACTTGTCCAAAAAGGTTGGGGATTCGGAAGTGGAATAAGCCTGTTCATAATGGCAGGTGTTGCACAGCAAATATTCCTTCAATGCTTCGATATAAGCGGAGCCGTTGATGAGTACTATAATCACGGAATTTTCCCAGCGCTAGCAGGTGCGATAATCAATGGGAAACCGATTACAGGATTATGGTTAAGAGGCAATCTTCCATCGTTAACGGGTTTTATTGCGACGCTAGCGGCTTTTCTTGTCATAATTTATATGGAGGGCGTTAGAGTGGAATTACCGCTCTCTTATGCTGGATATCGGGGTTTCAGAAGCCGCTATCCGATTAAGCTGTTGTACGTTTCGAACCTTCCGGTGATTTTTGCATCAGCGCTTTTTGCCAACATATACTTCTTCTCATACCTTTTATGGAGTCAACCGTGGGGCAGAGATAATCCTTGGATTGGGCTTTTAGGGTGGTACAAGTCGGAAGGGGGGCATTATGTTCCAGCAGGGGGTCTCGTTTACTTTGTAACTTCGCCAGGCAACCTTACCAATGTGATACATGAGCCTTTAAGAGCTGTTGGATATTTAGCAATTCTCATGGTTTTCTGTGTGATTTTTTCGCTTACTTGGCTTGAGGTTGGTGGTTTGGGGCCTTCAACAGTGGCGAAGCAGCTTGTGGATGCTGGTATGCAGATTCCGGGTTATAGGCGTTCGGGAAAGGCTGTCGAGCAGATTCTCAAACGCTACATTCCTGCAGTTACAGTTTTGGGCGGAATTATAGTTGGGCTGATTGCTGGCTTGTCAGACTTCTTTGGAGTTTTTGGTTCAGGAATAGGGATTTTGCTTTCTGTAGGTATAATTTACCAGTACTATGAAATTTTGGTGCGCGAAAGAGCCGCAGAAATGTACCCAGCCTTCAGAAGAATATTCGGAGAGTGAACATGAACCATGTCTTTTCCGCCAACAACTCCTCCGGGCTCAACAATTTTCATTCTTATCATAGCCGCCTCCATATCCTTCCTCATTTCCCTCGCAAATCGCCTCACAACAGACCCTGAAAAGACGAAAGCATGGAGGAAAGAAATCGCCGAGTGGAATGATCAAATACGTAAAGCTCGTATAAACGGAGATAAGAAGCAAATGGAGAAGCTATTGAAAAAACAGCAGTACATATTTCAACTTCAAGCAAAAATGTCGTGGCAGTCAATGAAAGTTTCATTTCTTTTCTTCATTCCGTTAATGATAGTTTGGTACATCTTAAGTGGAGTATATTTTAAGCAAGAGGTCCCTCCGCTCGCATACTTTCCAGGAGTAGGAGGCCAACTGCTCTGGTTCCATTCTCTATTCTGGTGGTATCTTCTATGCTCCTTACTTTTCAGCACAATATTTTCTCATTTACTAGGCATTTCAAGTGTGGAGTGATTAACATGCCCCGGCCATCACAGCGTACACGCAGCCGAAAACCTGTTTTCAAGGCTTTGCCTGGAGGACACAAGGGTATGCATTTTAAACGTGAAGTTCCAAAGGGTGGCGGTTGCGCTAACTGTGGCATACCCTTGGCCGGAGTTTCAAGGCTTCTCCCCTACGAAATAAGGAAAATTAACAAAACAAAAAGGAGTATTTCAAGGATTTATGGTGGGCATCTCTGCCCTAACTGTTTAAAAATAGCTCTAAAACAGGCGGCACGAATGCTTAGCACCTTGTGAGGTTAGGTATGGCAGGGGAACCGTTGATTATCTGTGTTTGTGGAATGGCTGGAAGCGGTAAAAGCACATTAGCAAAAAAACTTGCCGAAAAGTATGGACTAAAATATTATTCTGGGGGAGACGCGTTAAAGGCCTTGGCCTTAGAAGGCGGTCATAAACTGGCAGAGCATGGTTGGTGGGAGAGCAAAGAGGGACTAACCTTCATAGAGGAAAGGGAGAAAAATCCAGAATTTGATAAGGCTGTAGACAATAAACTTTTGGAGATTGCGAAACAGGGAAACGTCATTCTAGACAGTTGGACAATGCCATGGCTTCTCGAAAAAGGGTTCAAGATATGGCTAGAAGCTTCGCCCAAGAAAAGGGCTGAAAGGGTAGCCAATAGAGACAAAATAACCGTAAAAGAGGCGCTAAAAGCCTTAAGAAAGAAGGAGAGTAAGACGAAAACGATTTACAAAAAGCTTTATGGTTTCAAATTGGGCGAAGATTTCACTCCCTTCCACATGATATTAGACACCGACAATTTATCAGCCGAAGAAGTTTTCGAAGTCCTAAGTTTAGTCTTAGACCAACTGGTTTTTAGTAAACAGAGTCGCGCGTAAATTTTTTAAGTAGATAGAAGAAACTTCTATAAGATTACTCTAGAACTAAACTCCAGATCATAACATAAAATCTGCACGCGGGGATTGGAGTTTGAGGGCACTATTTTTCTTTGCACTTGTTGCCGCGTTCATTCTCGTAATTCTTTTCGGATCTTTCCCAATACTTGAGGAAACAGTCCAAACACTGCTAACATTTAATCTTCTATTTCTGCTAATTCTTATACCATTAAAAGGTTCTATGAAAAGGAAAGTAGCAATACTTTTGTTAGGCAACATTCTAAGCTTCGTCTGGAGCACCCTCTTCTATTCATTCGTCCACCTAGTCGTTGCAAACGCGGATGGAGTACTAAACTGTTTATATATGTTTTTAAGTCCATTGTTGAATGTTTTTTGGGTTGTAGCATTTTGGTCCACAAGTCTGACTTTTTTGGCTGAAACAAAAGAAAGAAAACGGTGGAAAACTTGATAACGAAAATTTTAGAAGTTTTATTCGTTTTGTCGGCGATCCTAATTGCGGCATACCTTGTTCGCCACTACATTTTCACTTTGATGGTTGCAAAGAAATCGAAAGAAAATAAAATTGGCCTTATTGAAGCTGAAACTGCGAATCAGTCTTATCAGCCAAGAGTGTCAATTTTAATACCTGCCCGTAACGAGGAACGTGTCATTGGACGGATTCTTCAAAGAATGACAGAATTAACATTTCCTAAGGATAAGTTGCAAGTAATAGTAATAGATGACGGCTCAACTGATAAGACTGGAATAATTGCTGAACAATATTCGATGATGCACCCTTACATCCTTGTTGTGAAGAGGGGTAAAGATGATGGCGGGCGTGGAAAGGCCTCCGCTTTAAACGCTGGAATAAAGTGGGCTGATGGCGAAATCATATTGTGTTTTGATGCTGATTACTACCCGCAAAAAGACATTGTAGAAAAACTTGTGAAAGAGTTTAAGGATCCCAAAGTTGGAGCTGTTCAAGGTAGGGTTGTTGTGCTAAATGAACCACAAAACTTCGTCACAAGGCTTGTCGCCCTTGAAAGGATAGGCGGATACCGCGTTGACCAAGAGGCCCGCGACGCCCTCGGCTTAATAACGCAATTCGGAGGAACCGTCGGAGGATTTAAGCGCACGCTTTTAGAATCACTTGGCGGATGGGATGAAAATATTCTGGCGGAGGACACCGATTTGACTTTCCGCGTTTACCTTGCAGGGTACAAGGTTAAGTATGTTGGGGATGCAGAATGCTATGAAGAGGCTGTTGAAAACTGGCGGGCTTATTGGAGACAGCGATACAGATGGGCTAGAGGGCATATGCAGTGCGCCTTCAAACATTGGCTTAAAGTTTTAAAGAGCAAAGAGCTTGGACTTAAAGAGAAAATTGACGGACTACTCCTATTAAATGTCTATTTTCTCCCTGTTATTGTCCTTTTTTCATGGATGATCGGAGCGCTGTTAATGTTTCTAAAAATTTGGCAGTATTTTTCTCCTTTTTGGATAATATCATCGATAGCCCTATATAGCTCAATAGGCAACTTTGCTCCATTCTATGAGATTGGTGTTGGAGCGCATCTTGACGGCAGAAGGAGGGCGCAGTGGCTAATTCCCTTACTTCTCTTTACCCTTCTATACAATATTCCCATATGCACAAAAGCCCTAATTGACCTTCTCATCTCAAAAATTACGAGGAAAAACAATAACTACTGGGTAAAAACCGAGCATTCAGGCGATGGAAACTGTTATATTATGAATGTACCAAAACCTTAAAATGGTAGAAAATGGCTCCGGCTTCGGCTTTAATGTCGGCTGTAATATTGTTTTTTGGAGTTATAGCTTTCATTATTGTTATGCTTTTGCCAGCAATTATGGAGCTGAAAAAACCGAGGGACGCAGGCCCTAAAATACTAGAAGGCGACGAGCA
The DNA here is from genome assembly GCA_038849025.1 of Bathyarchaeia archaeon. Lineage (GTDB taxonomy): Archaea > Thermoproteota > Bathyarchaeia > Bathyarchaeales > Bathycorpusculaceae > WUQU01. The sequence continues at coordinate 4,426 of JAWCNE010000037.1, read as the reverse complement.
AAACGGAATTAATCTATTACATGATATGGAAACCAGCGTAAAAATTGATTGGGCGATCATAAGACAAGTTGCAGAAATAATTGCTATCCTTCCAAGTTTGGAACCTTAAACTAAATTTTAGAAACCCTCATAGACAGGGAATTTTAAATTTAACGCTTAGAAAAATAAGGCGAGGACCATATAATGTTCTATTTGAATTGCACAGCATGTGGTGCAAAATTTGAAGCCTTTCCGCCGCAACACAGTTGCAAGAAATGTGGTAGCCCGCTAGAGTATAAGTACGATGACGAAACGCTTAAAAATGGAAAATTTGTAGGACCTTTTGCTTTTTGGCGTTACAAGAAACTCCTGCCAAAGGTGAGAAATGTTGTTTCTATGAAGGAGGGAGGAACCCCGCTCGTTAAGGCGAGGAGACTAGCCAAAAACATCGGGCTAAACAATTTATATTTTAAGGATGAAACGCGAAACCCAACAAACTCTTTTAGGGATAGATGTGCCGCCTTAATTGTTTCTAACGCCATAGATTTGGGGTACAGTTCTGTTGTCTGCGCTACAAATGGAAACCTCGGAGCTTCTTTGGCTGCGTATTGCGCCAAGTCTGGGGTAACATGTCATGTTATTGTGCCAAAAAACGTGGATATGGGAAAACTTGCCCAAATGCTCATATACAACGCCATACTCGAAGAGCACGGGGAAATAGTTGACGATTCATTGAAGAGGGCAAGCGAGCTAACCAAAGAAACGGGCTGGTATCAAGGCTCCGCCGAACTTAATCCATTATCCATAGAAGCCCTAAAAACAATAGCTTATGAAGTTTACGAGCAAATGGGTGTACCGGACTGGTTTATGGTTCCTATGGGAAGTGGCGGGACACTATATGCCATCTGGAAAGGCTTCAAAGAGCTTGAAATAAGGGGTGAAATAAACGCAACACCAAGGATGATTGGTGTTCAAGCCGAGGGATGCTCTCCAATTGTAAAAGCATACATGCAGAATAGACGAGAACTAGCTTTGAAAACAAAACCTTTAACCCGTGCGCTTGCCATCCTTGTTAAAAATCCATGGTATGGCAAACTAGCCCTTAAAGCCATCAAAGAATCTAGGGGAACTGCCACATCAGTTTCAGACGAAGAGATTTTCTCAGCAGAGCAGGAAATTGCAAAACTTGAAGGCGTCTTTGCTGAACCAGCAAGTGCAGCAACATATGCAGCACTTAAGAAACTTGTAACTGAGCAGGTTATCGATAAAGAGGACAAAGTTGTGTGCTTGATAACTGGAAGTGGTCTAAAAGCAACAGATATTCTCCAAGCCTTGACAAAAAGGAGGAAAACGGCTGTGGTTGGGTTAGAGCTTAGCACAAAGGAAAAAATATTGAGAATTCTGTGTGAAGAGGATGCTTATGGCTATGAATTATGGAAAAAACTCGGAAAAATGATGACAAGGGCGGCAATCTACCAACATTTAAGCGAACTGTCAAAAAACGGGTTGGTTTCAAGTTATGAAAAAGATGGACGAAGATATTTTAAAATAACAAAACGTGGAATGAAAGTTCTCCACGCATTAGACAACCTTAAACTTCTACTATAATTTCCGCAGTGGTGGAGCACAAATTTAAAATAGTATAGTTACAACTATACTATTCAGGTTTTGAACAATGCTAACAAGGTCTACTACGAACTTAGCAGGGCAGTTAAGTATTACGGGTGTTTTTACAGCCCTTGTTTGCATAGCAACCATAAGCTTCACAGTTTATGTACCCAGCACTAAAGGCTATTTTAACATAGGGGAAACAATGGTTTACACGGCAGCCTTGCTTTTTGGGCCTTTCGTAGGAGCATTTGCTGGTGGTGTTGGTTCTATGCTTGCGGACGTTTTCCTCGGTTATTATTACTATGCGCCTGCAACTTTGGTAATTAAAGCCTCGGAGGGTTTTCTTGTCGGTTTTCTCAGCCGAAAAGGGCGCACTTTCGCCAAGTCTTATGCCAAACGCGAATGGAAAATTTTCACAATTGAAATAGGCATACTTGTGGGGATGCTCATTAGCCTTATCGGTTTCTTTTATTACAGCGGACTTGTCGAATTATATTCGGGTATAGTCTCCATAGAAAATCCTGCATCAACTTTTTTCATTCCAGTTGAGTTTTGGTTTGGAATAGGAATCTTCACATTCGTCCTAATAACAGTCCTAGCTCTAACATCTGAACCAGAATTCAGTTTAACAATAATTGCATGCATTTTTGGAGGATTGTTAATGGTTTTTGGCTACTTCCTCTATGAGCAACTTTTCCTTGGGGTATTCGCCTTCGCAGAAGTCCCAATAAACATTGGACAAATGACTGTAGGCGTGATTGTTGCAGCACCCATTGTTCGAATTGTAAAGCAAGCCTTGCCACAACTTAAAAGCTAACGCTGTTAAAATATTTCTTGGGGCATTGAAATTGAAACTGCCCTTTGGAAAGGTTCCCATCGAAATATTGAAGGAGGTTGTATTCAAAAATCTCGGGTTTAAACGTGGAGAGGTTATCCTTGGGCCGTCGGCTGGTTATGACGGTGCCGTCATAAATTTGGGCAAAAAATCCTTAGTGGCTTCAATGGACCCCATTACCGGTGCTGTTGAGCGCATCGGCTGGCTTGCAGTTAACATTAATGCGAATGATGTTGCCACATTTGGCGTTGAACCAGCCTTTTTCCTTTCATGTATACTGCTTCCAGAAAATGCCGATCGGAAAACTATTGAGGTTATATGTTCTCAGATGGATGTTGCTGCGAAGAATTTGAAAATGGCAATTATTGGGGGACACTGTGAAGTAACGCCGGAGCTTGCCAATCCAGTTGTTATAGGGGGCGCTTTGGGAATAACAAGTAAGGGATGTTATGTCACCGCTGGTGGAGCCAAGCCAGGGGACAAACTAATCATGACAAAAAGTGCTGGAATAGAGGGAACGGCTATACTTGCAACCGAACGTTATGATCTTCTTCTAAACATGGGCGCTAATGACAAATTGCTGAAATCTGCACAGAAGTTTTTCGAGAGAATAAGCGTAGTCAAAGATGGCATAACTTCCTTTAAAACTGGCGGAGTGAATGCGATGCATGACCCAACAGAAGGCGGAATTTTCGGAGGCATTCATGAAATGGCGGATGCCTCGAACCTCGGTGTTAAAGTTTTTGAAGAAAAGATTTCGGTGGCACCAGAAACTATGGAAGTCTGTAGATTTTTTGGAATAGACCCGTTACAGCTTATAAGCTCTGGTGCCATGCTTATTGCAGCAAAACCAGGATACACGGAACAAATTCTTGAGAAATTAAGGAAGAAGAAGATTGAGGGGTCCGTAATTGGTGAGTTTTTAAGCGATCCAACAAAGCGTGTGTTTGTTCGGAAAGATAAACGTTTAGAAAGTCTTCCGCGTCCGAAATGTGACCATTTATGGTTGGCATTAACAGCGTGCAAAAGTAAAAAATGTTAATGTCTTTTTAAGAAGAATCTTACGCTGCGCCACTTATCCTTAACTATTTCCATGTTTCCAGCAACATTTCCATGAATCGAGTAGAAAATGTAACAAAGATAAGCGCATCTTTCGCACTCACTGTATTTTTTTCTGAGGGCTTCAAGTTTTTCGCTTTCCCAAAGGTCTGGCAGTTCAAAAATTGAGGCGACTGGTTCATGAAGGTGGCAGCCGGCAACTTCTCCTCGATGATTTATAACAAAGAAGTTCTGCAATGCACGGCACTTCCAAAGTCTCTCATTGTTCAAATAAAGGTGTTTAACAGCCTTCAAAACCTTTGTTGTTATTAAAACATTGTCATTTTTTTGCTTTATTTTGAGAAGCGAATCGCAAACTTTCACCATAGCGTCCCTATCCTTTATTAAGAAGGCGTCTTCAGCTTTTCCTATCTTGAAAAGCGGGTTTGAATGCTCTGGCGAATCATAAGAGTATAGGGAATACCAAATCGGTATGCCTCTGTCCAAGAAATGTTTTGTGAAATCGATAATTTCGTAAAGATTGGCTTGTGAGATGGTGGGTGTCACGCTTACATTAATTCCCTCTGCATGGAGTCTTTCCACAGTTTCTACCGCTCTTTTCCATGCTCCTTTAACGCCTCTTATATGGTCGTTTTTATCTGGGTTTAGGCTATCTATTGAAATTGCAACAAAATTTGCTCGTCGTAGGGCGTCAATTTTTTCTGCCGCTAAACTGCCGTTGTCATAAACTGTTACAAAGAAGTAACGTGACGCATACTCAATTATTTCATCAATATCCTCTCTCAAGAGAGGATTGCCGCCGGATATTAACACTTCCACAACACCAAGTTTTCGAAGGATATCTAGTCCGCGTTTAATTTCTTCAGTTGATAATTCCTTGTTGTCTTGCTCCCGCCAAACGTTACACCCTCTACAACGATAATTGCATTTCCTCGTAACCAT
>JAWCNE010000036.1:0-14965 GCA_038849025.1 Bathyarchaeia archaeon | reverse complement strand
TGTGGAGCAGATTCTTAAACGCTATATTCCCGCGGTCACAATTCTCGGCGGAATTATTGTAGGTTTAATTGCCGGCTTGTCAGACTTTTTTGGAGTTTTCGGTTCTGGGATAGGAATACTGCTTTCCGTTGGAATAATCTATCAGTATTATGAAATATTGGTGCGAGAAAGAGCAGCTGAAATTTACCCAGCCTTCAGGAAACTGTTTGGAGGCTAAACATTAATATAAAGCTAAAACTGGAAAAGATGATGAGCGGCACATGTGAAATAGTTATTAATGTTAACGGTAAAAGTCTAAAGGAGGTTGTGTAAAGATGCCCTTTGAAAATACATGGTTAACAATCTCTATAATGCTTCTCGCTGCCACAATAACTTTTCTTACCTCTCTTGCAAACCGCCTTCTAACAGATCCTGAAAAGTCTAAAGCTTGGAGGAAAGAGATCATGGAGTGGAATGCACAGCTGCGCAAGGCCCAAAAAAGTGGAGATAAAAAACAAATCGAGAAACTAATGAAAAAACAACAGTATATCCTCCAGCTCAATTCCAAAATGACATGGCAATCACTGAAAGTTACATTCATATTTTTCATACCTCTCCTCCTTGTATGGCAGTTTTTAGGCAGAATGTACTGGAATGTCGACATTGCATTTTTCCCCGGAGTTGGGCCAAAGATTCAAGTCCCTCTTATCGGAGAAGTGGCGTCTTTATACTGGTGGTACCTGCTCTGTTCTCTACTTTTCGGCTTAGTGTTTTCCCACATGTTTGGGTTAACAAGTGTGGAGTGATAAAAATGCCTAGACCAGAACTGCGTACTCGAAGCCGAAAACCCGTTTGTAAGGCTTTGCCAGGAGGCCGCACAGGCATTCACTTTAAACTCGAAGTCGTCGCTAAAAGCAGTTGCAGCCGTTGCGGTAAACCATTAACTGGAGTTCCAAGGCTCTCCCCATCAGAAATTAGAAAGTTGAACCGAACCAGAAAAAGAATTTGGCGAATTTACGGAGGGCAACTGTGCCACGACTGCTTGAAAACAGCCTTAAAACAAGCAACTAGAACTATAAATGTTGCTTGAGGCTTTCCAAATGAAGGGAACCCCGCTGGTTATATGCTTCTGCGGAATGGCTGGAAGTGGAAAAAGTACCCAAGCAAAGAAGTTAGCTGAAAAATACGGCCTCAAATACTATTCTGGTGGAGAAGCGTTAAAGGCCTTAGCCATAGAAAGAGGCTACAAACCAATGGAAAGGGGATGGTGGGAAAGCAAAGAAGGCTTATCCTTTCTGGAAAATAGGGAGAAAGATCCTAAATTTGACAAAGCTGTGGATCAAAAACTTTTGGAAATAGCTGAAAAGGGAAACGTCATTTTGGACAGCTGGACTATGCCCTGGCTTCTTAAACATGGCTTTAAAGTGTGGCTAGAAGCCTCGCCGAGAAAAAGGGCTGAAAGGGTAGCTAAAAGGGATGGAATAAGCGTCCAAGAAGCCTTAGAAGCCTTAAGGCATAAGGAGGAGAAAACAAAGGCTATTTATAAGAGGCTTTACGGTTTCAGTTTAGGCGAAGACTTCACCCCGTTCCACCTAATATTAGACACTGAAAATTTGACTGCTGAAGAAGTTTTCCAAGTTTTAAGCATAGTCCTAGATAAGGTAGTTTTTGAGAAACGAAATTTCACATAAATTTTAAAAATATTTAGAAAATCCTATAATATTCCTCTCATAGTTAGCTTACAGTCTAAAAAAGAATCGAGGGTGGAGATGAACACTGATGAGGCATTTAATTTGTGGATTCGCAACTGGAACAATAATCTTTCTTATTTTTTACTACTTGTTCTACCTTAGGGGCGATTCATTACAGTTCTTGATTCTTTTTAATTTCTTATTTGTTTCCGCGATTTTCCCGTTAAATGGACCGTTGAGAAAGAAAATGGTTCTTCTTCTAACTGGTAATCTTATAGGTCTCCTTTGGAACAACATTCTTTATTTATTTGCACTTTCTGCTGCAGAGCATTTTGGCGGAATCTTTAACACTTTATACTTCATTCTAAGCCCATTTTTAAACCTAGTTTGGATTGTATCTTTCTTTTCTGTAAGTTTAACGTATATTTCACCTTCTAAAAACAAAGGAGGCACCATAGCCAATGCTTACTGAATTTTTAGAAGCATTATTCATATTTTTAACAATCTGGATGAGTGCATACCTTATTCGCCACTATATTTTCACCTTAACAGTCCTCAAAACCTTCCAAAAAAGCAAGTCTAAAGTAACAGTTGAGAATGAAGCCTACATGCCTACAGTTTCCATTTTGATACCAGCGCGCAATGAAGAACAAGTTATTGAAAGGCTTCTTCACAGAGTGACAGAGTTGACTTATCCAAAAGATAAGTTACAAGTAATAGTAATTGACGACGCTTCAGAAGACGACACTGGAAAAATAGCTGAGCAGTATTCTAAAAATTATGAATACATAACTGTTGTGAAACGAAACAAAGAAGAAGGTGGAAGGGGAAAGGCATCGGCTTTAAATGCTGGAATGCGGCATGCGAAAGGTGAAATAATCCTCTGCTTTGACACAGACTACTACCCGCAGAAAGACATAGTGGAAAAACTTGTAAAAGAATTCGCTAATCCGAAGGTTGGAGCGGTACAAGGCCGGGTGGTGGTTCTAAACGAACCGCAAAACATGGTGACAAGGCTTGTAGCATTGGAAAGGATAGGCGGATACGGTGTGGATCAAGAAGCCCGAGATAAGCTTGGTCTAATAACTCAGTTCGGCGGAACCGTCGGGGGATTTCGACGCAGCCTTTTAGAATCCCTCGAAGGATGGGACGAAAACATTCTTGCAGAGGACACAGACCTAACTTTTCGAGTTTATCTTGCAGGTTTTAAGGTTAAGTATGTGATGGATGCAGAATGCTATGAAGAGGCGGTTGAAAACTGGAGAGCTTACTGGAAACAGCGATATCGGTGGGCTAAAGGCCATATGCAGTGCGCGTTCAAACATTTGCTAAGCGTTTTGAAAAGCAAAAACTTGAGGCTTGTGGAAAAAATTGACGGAGTGCTGCTGCTAAATGTTTATTTTATGCCAGTCCTTGTTCTCTTCGCATGGATAGTCGGGGTCCCACTGTTTTTCTTAAAATTTTCTCAGTGGGTTCCCGCCTTTTGGACTATGGTGGCAATTTCCTTTTACAGTTCTGTGGGAAACTTTGCTCCATTCTATGAAGTGGCAGTTGGGGCCTATATTGATGGCAGAACTAGAGCACAGTGGCTCATCCCATTATTAATCTTCACTTTTCTGTACAATATTCCCATATGCACAAAGGCCCTCGTAGACCTCATCATATCAAAGCTCCGGGGAAAAGTCGATAATCATTGGGAGAAGACCCCCCACACAGGGAATGGAAACTGTTATATTATGAACCATGCCAAAATAATGAAAAGATAGATTATGGTTCCGACTTCGACTCTGGCATCGATTATACCATTGTTTATAGCAGTTTTAGCCTTCATTATTGTAATGCTTCTGCCAGCCATTATCGAGTTGAAAAAACCAAAAGATGCTGGTCCAAGAATTATACTTGAAGACATGCTTTCCTTGCAGATTCTAAGCGTTTCACCGGAAATTCCGCTTTTAGATTTTGATGATGAAGTGGAGCTTAACCAGAAAATTATTGAAAGAATGGCGAAGGTTTTAGCTATCCTTCCAAAGCTGGAAGTCTAGCCATTTCAAGTTTTTCTTAAAACCCATTAAAATTAGGCAAATTTTAAAAGTGCCACTCAGTCATTTTAACCAGTGATGTCCCGCAAAAAATGCGATGTATCCATTCTTATTCGAACAAGAGATATAGAAAACCGTTTTCCAGAACTTTTATGGAGATTATCTCATCAGACCCTTCCGCCCTTAGAGCTTGTGGTTGTTGACAACTTTTCCTCAAGGAAAAATTTGGGAGAGATGTTGAATTTTTTATCCTTGGCTAAAATGAAATTTTTTAATGGCAAAGTTTATTTAAAATTAGTTCCTATATCCGATTTTGAGTTTTCACATCCTTTTTCTACAAACGTGGGAGTTTACGTGTCAAGCGGCGAGTTTATCTGCATTACAAATGGGCATTCTTTACCCCCTTCTGATAATTGGCTTGAGACTGGCGTTAGCCACTTTAAAAGTCCAGAAGTTGCAGGGGTAGGAGGCTACTTTTCTCCACATAAAGATGGAACTATTTGGGAAAAAATCATATATAACTCTTGGAGTGGGCTTAACAAAGTTAGCAAAGCATATTTCAAAGGCGACCATTTCTCAACTATAAACTGCGTCCTACGAAAATCGTTGTGGAAGGAATACCCCTTTGACGAAAGACTACCATGTATAATCCCATGCACAGAAAAGTTCGGGGGAGAAGACTACGACTGGGCAATAGAAATGCAAGTAAGAGGGTACAAAGTTATTATTGACCCCAAGTTCAGCGTATTCCACTCCCATGGTGAGACATTGCCAAAACTCATTTCAAAGCACATCGTTTGGAATAGAATTAAATCTGAAATAAAGGCGCTGAAAAGGCCGAGAGAATCTTACACTAAATTGGGGAAAATGAAACCCATATATTACAGCCTTTAAACCATTAAATTGATAGAATAATGCTTGCACATATAGTAATGGAGTTTGGGAAATGGCTTTTCTAAAATGCAACAACTGCGGAACAGTGCTGACATCTTATGTTCAGCATTACTGCCAGAAATGCGGAGGCATTGTGGAGTACCAGTACGACTATGAAGAGCTTAAAACTAGCAAATTTGTCGGATCCTTTTCCTTTTGGCGTTACAAGAATTTCCTGCCTAAAGTTAGAAACATTGCATCTATGGGGGAGGGTGGAACCCCCCTTCATAAAGCAAGAAGGCTGTCTAAAACTACTGGACTAAGCGATGTATACTGTAAAGATGAGACGCGTAATCCTACTAATTCCTTTAGGGATAGGTGTGCCGCTCTGCTTGTTTCCAACGCCATAGACTTAAAGTATAAGGCAGTAATCTGCGCTACAAATGGAAATCTCGGAGCTTCTTTAGCCGCGTACTGCGCAAAGTATGGACTGGCATGTCACGTTGTGGTTCCAAAAAACGTGGACATGGGAAAACTTGCTCAGATGCTCATTTACGACGCTATAATTGAAGAACATGGAGAACTTGTGGACGATGCTTTGAAAAAGGCTGAGGAAATAGCCAAAGAAACAGACTGGTACCAGGGATCTGCAGAGCTAAATCCTTTAGCCATAGAAGCCCTAAAAACTATAGCCTACGAAGTTTATGAGCAAATGGGTGTTCCAGACTGGTTTATAGTTTCCATGGGAAGCGGCGGAACCCTCTACGCCATTTGGAAAGGCTTCAAGGAACTTGAAAAGACTGGAAAAATTAATTCTCTTCCAAAGATGATTGGAGTCCAAGCTGAAGGCTGTTCTCCAATAGTTAACGCCTACATGCAAAATTTGCAGGAACCCACTCTCAAGACGAAACCTTCAACACACGCGCTTGCTATAATGGTTAAAAATCCCTCATATGGAAAGCTTGCCCTTGAAGCGGTTAAAGAGTCAAAGGGTTTGGCCATGTCTGTTTCAGACGAAGAAATCTTTTTAGCAGAACAAGAATTGGCTAAGCTTGAAGGGATTTTTGCTGAACCTGCAAGCGCCGCAACCTACGCAGCTCTAAAAAGACTGGCAAACCAAAGGATAATTAACGAAACAGACAAAGCTATATGTTTGATTACTGGAAGCGGACTTAAAGCCACAGACATTTTTCAAGCCTTAACAAAGAAGAAGAAAACCGCAGTTGTTGGCCTAGAGCTAAGCACAAAAGAGAAAATCCTCAGAATTTTAAGCGAAAAGGACACGTATGGCTATGACTTGTGGAAACAACTTGGAAAAACCATGACTAGAGCAGCTATATACCAGCATCTAAACGAACTATCAGAAAAAGGACTAACCGCAGATTATAAGAGGGATGGAAAGAAATTTTTTAGGATAACTGAGCGGGGTAAAAAGGTTTTAGAGGCTATTGATAATCTAAAACTGTTGATTTAGCGAAAAATTGATATAGTATAGTTATAACTATACTAAAGTAATTACGGCGACAGCCATGAGGGTCAAAATATCCCCGTTTGATCTAGCAGCCACAGCAGTATTCACAGCACTTGTCTGCGTAGTAACCATGATATTTTCAATTAATGTCCCCGCTACACAAGGATTCTTCAATATAGGCGAGTCCATGGTTTATCTATCAGCCCTTCTTTTCGGACCTGTTGTAGGAGCTTTTGCTGGAGGAGTTGGCTCTATGCTAGCTGATCTTTTATTAGGTTTCCCTTATTATGCTCCAGCCACTCTAATTGTCAAAGCTTGTGAAGGCGCCATGGTTGGGATGCTTAAGAAAAGAAACCCAAAACTTAGTTCAAAACTTAAGTGGAAGCTTTTAACATTAATTTTAGGCATTGTAGCTGGATCCCTATTAGGCTACATTGGTGCGGTTTACTACAGTGGAGATGTAGCGCTCACATTAGGATGGGGGACATTCAACTTTTATATCCCAGCAGAGTTTTGGATATTTGCGGGTGCTGCGACAGCTCTTTCCATAGCCGTAACAGGCTATGTCTTAGATCCACATTTTGGTTGGATAATTTTCTCCGTAATCATTGGCGGTTTCTGCATGGTTTCAGGATATTTCCTATACGAATGGCTTCTGATTTATCCCCTATTTAAAATCGAAGCAGTAGCAGTAGCTGAAATCCCAATAAACCTTGGACAAATGATAATAGGAACCGTCGTGGCATTACCCATAGCGAAAGTGGTGTGGCGCGCATTCCCATATCTTAAAGAAAAGTAGTGTAGTACGTTTAGCAAGGTGATATAAGATTGAGTCTTCCTTTTGGAAAAGTTCCAGTTGAGATTCTAAAAGAAGTTGTCTTCAAAAATTTGGGCGCGAAACGCAGAGAAGTGGTTCTGGGGCCTTCAGCTGGTTTTGACGGTGCAGTAATAGACCTAAACGGCAAGTCCTTGATCACCTCCATGGATCCGATTACCGGGGCAGTTGAGCGCATAGGATGGCTTGCAGTAAACGTAAACGCCAACGACATCGCAACCTTCGGCGTTAAACCCGCACTCTTTTCATCATGCATTTTACTTCCTAAGAACGCCGACCGAAAAATTATTGAAGCTATATGTTCTCAGATGGACGCTGCTGCAAAAAATTTGGAAATAGCGATTATTGGAGGACACTGCGAGGTAACCCCTGAACTCGCTAACCCCATTGTCATCGGCTGCGCGTTGGGAATAACTGATAAAGGAAATTATGTCACTGCAGGTGGAGCAAAACCTGGAGATAAGCTTCTGTTAACAAAAAGTGCGGGGGTTGAAGGCACCGCGATACTTGCCACTGAGCGTTACGGTTTACTGCTCAGTAGGGGCGTTAGCGAAAGGTTGTTGAAGTCGGCGCAGAGGTTTTTTGAGAAAATAAGCGTTGTGCCCGAAGGCGTTTTAGCCTTTAGAACTGGCGGAATCCACGCCATGCATGACCCTACTGAAGGAGGAGTTTTCGGAGGAATCCATGAAATGGCAGATGCCTCAAATCTCGGCGTTAAAGTTTTTGAAGAGAAAATTCCAGTGGCAGAGGAAACCCGTGAAATCTGTAAGTTTTTCAAGATAGACCCCTTACAGCTCATTAGTTCAGGGGCAATGCTCATAGCGGCAAATCCTAACTCTGTAGACAAGATTGTTGAAAACCTTAGGGAACAAAAAATTGATGTTTCGGTGATCGGTGAGTTTCTTGATATTTCAGGAAAATATGTTTTAATTCGCAGAAATGGTAGCGAAGCAAGGCTTCCCCGTCCTAAATGCGACCATTTATGGTTAGCTCTAAGAAGGGCATAAGTAAACTTCGGAAATGCTTGCTCGTAACAAAAATTTTTGCATTGTTCTTGAGATATAATGCGTTTTTCATGGTAGCTGTCGTATGAAATTAGGATAAATTTAAAAGTTAACAGCCTAGAAAATTAATTTAAAGCCTAGTTACAACCCGAGAAAGCATTATGCTTACGAAGGAATGATGTTTGGAGAATGGGGATGAGCGGTATCCCAAAGTCTCAATAATAGTTCCAGTTAAAAACGGTGCTGAAAAAATAAAAGATCTTTTAGATTCACTTATGCGTGTTGATTATGAAAGAGATAAACTCGAAATTATAGTTGTGGATGGAAACTCTACGGACGCCACAATGGAAATAGTTTCCAAATACCCTGTTAAACTTTTAACAGAAGAAAGAATTGGAGTAAACGTTGCAAGAAACACTGGAATAAAAAACAGCAGCGGAGAAATCATAGCCTTTACAGACTACGATTGTGTTGTCCCAGAAAACTGGGTTAAGGCAATCGTAAGCAATTTCCAAGACCCCCAAGTGGGCTGTGTAGGTGGTAAAATTTTAAGACACGACAACGACTTCTTTTCGCGATACGCCGACGAAAGCCTAATGCCTGTGATGAGGATATTCAAAGAGAAGATGGTGATAAGCAGAATAAAGTCGCCTTTCTATTATCCAGTGGGCTGTAATTTTGCTGTTCGAAGGGAAGCCGTAGAGAAGGCTGGATTTTTCGATGAACGATTCACATATGGCTTTGACGAACTTGAGTTTGCTGAAAGGATTTGCGGAGAAGGATACAAAATAGTTCTCACTCCTGATGTAATAGTGAAACATAAACATCGTTCAACCTTACCAGAACTTTTGAAACAAACCTTCCGTTACGGGCAAGGCGGCGGATTGCTGCCTAAAACTAAGGGGATTAAAAGCATCTTTTCAAAATGGGTTTTGCTTAGCATAATCGGATTTATACTATGGGCTTCAATAATGTTATACATGATATTTTTCGCTCTTTTTACAGGATCAACGGAATTTTTAGCAATATCGTTAGCATTTCTGTTTGCACCACCAGCGGTACTAATGGTTATTTATACTTATCGAACGTTTAAAATGTATGATGGCTATTACAGACGAATAGTGGCTTATCCTTTAATAGACATTGCAAGGTTTGTGGCGTTTGTGGCTGGAGGAATAAATTGCCTATTAAAACCTTAGAACAAAAAGGAAAATCTAAATGTATGTTTGATGGTAAATAGCATTACATGCTGGTGAGTGTGTTGGAAGAGAAAGAAGACCCTGTAAAACTGCATAAGGATGGAAATACACTCTATGAACTAGGCAAATACGAAGAGGCTAAAGAGAAATTTCTAAAAGCATCTGAACTCTATAAGAAGGCTAATAACTTCTTTGATGCCACCTACGCCATTTTCAAGGCTGGCGAATGCGCGTTCATGCTAAAAGACTATGAGAAGGCTGTGGAGCATTTCATGAAATCTGCAGATTTATCCTTTGAGAAAGGCTTTGATAGATTTGGAGTAAGCGCCCTAGAATACGCAAGGGATTGCTACAAAGCCCTTGGAAAAAAGCTTGAAGCAGATGAAACAGACAAAAAAATAAAAGAATTAAAAGCAAAACTAGAGGAAACCTTCTAAATTTTGCCCTAACCCTCTCCCTTTTTAAAATCTAATTAAAGCTTTAATCCTGCAGATGCTGTTGGTTTCTAGCCAGCAAAAGCGTCACGAATGCTTTCGCTTACTTCCGTAAAATTTATTGGCAAAAACTTGATAATCTCATGATAGAGTATGTTTGAAGCTTGTTTTAAGTTTAGAAAAATGAAAAGGTGCTTATTCATCTGGTTATTTGTGGTTCTTTTATTTGCACAATTTACTTTGATTTCTATTGTTTCATCTGAGTCTGGTGAAACTCCTGAAGAAATTAATAAAATTCTTATGAGTGGCAGAGTATGGATTGAATATCCAGTTTTAACAGTGCTTGTTGAACCCCCCGATCCTTTGCTGGGGCGTGGATACGTTCCGCATGAAGTTAAATGGATCGCGGAAACCCGGCAGTTATGGTTGAACATCACAGTTGATTTTAAAGGCGAGAGAGTTACAGCTGTATTTATCGATTTGCCTGCTTTTGATGCGCTTCCAGAAGAAATCATTCAAATTATAAATGGTACGCCGGCAAATGTGCCTTACCGAGTTTACAAGTGTGATGAGCCCGTTGCTAAAAAACTCATTATTGACGTTCTTCCAACGATTGATTCCTACCCAAATAGCTACTTAGAATCATATGAATACTTTGTTGCTAACGGATGGGACAAGTACTATGCCCTTCGCGGAAGGGATAGAGCACGTGGACTTGATGACTATTATGTTCCAGTGGATCCACAAGCACGCGAAAGGGATGCGAGCAACATCTCTGCTGCCTTCGTTTGGGAAGAAAACTATACTGCCCATGGATGGGACAAGCCCGGCGCCTACGTGTGGTATAGGAGTTATTATCTCTATGTATGGAATCCTGTAACCGTAGGAGAGTGGAAAAATCCACTGGAAAATCTCCCACCAAATGCTTGCCGATGTGCACAATGCATGGACGCATATATACCTGAATGTTATTACACAAAACCATTTTGGGTTATCTCCATGAATATCACCTACTCAAGCCCAGCTACAATACTTATTTCACGATATCCAATAGCCGAGCTTCCACTTGTTGGCTCTGATGGTTCAGAGCCTTCGCCTGAAGACTCTAGAAGTTCAGAGTCCCCACCTGACGACTCTAACGATTTGGACTTAACGCCATTCTTAGTAGCCGTTCCAGTGTCAGCCATCATACTTTGTGTTGCAATTTATGTAAAACGTATCCGCAAAAGAAAATTGTCAACATAGCTTCCAGCGAAAGAAATGTGGGTACTGCCACAAGATGTTCAAAGCAAACACTTCCAGCTTTCATTTGTATCACATAAGCCTTATGAGAAGTGGTTGCGTAAAATAGTTTGAGCTTTACTGACTTGTGAAGCGGGCGTTCTGCTTTCTTTACTTGTTGGTAATGTTTGCTCTGAAATTGGAGCGTAGGAGAAAATAATAAAGGGGGTGAAGTCAAAAGTTGAAGTTTTTAGCTGGTCATACAATGCCAACTCATTAACCTGTGGAGAGGCTCTGCCATAGCTAAAAGGGTAAAGTACAATTGCACGGTGGATGCGCGTTGGGTTAGAAGCTGGGTTCAACTAAATGATGAAGAAAAAATCGTCAAGATATACTGCGAATGGAACGCCAAAGCTGCAGAGAACATCTGCAAAATCATAGAGAAAGTGCAGCTTTCTCTTGATGGATTACATCTCATGTCGGTGGCAGAGTCAGAAGATATCACATTGGCATGCGTATGATGCATTTCTTTTATGTATATGCCTGTTGTAAACAACTTTTATCTCTCAATGTGCTAATGGATATTCTCAGAACTGTTAAAAGGGCATGTTATGCCAACATATTTCAAGGCCTTGGCTGAGTTATGCGAAAAATTAGAAAGCACAACTAAACGCATTCCCATGGTGAATCTTGTTGCCGAATTCTTGAAAGGCTTGGAATCTCAAGAGGTTGAGCCTGCCGTATCAATGATTTTAGGAAGGCCTTTCCCAAAATGGAGTCAGCAAACCCTCGAAGTAAGCTGG
Organism: Bathyarchaeia archaeon; assembly: GCA_038849025.1. Classification (GTDB taxonomy): domain Archaea; phylum Thermoproteota; class Bathyarchaeia; order Bathyarchaeales; family Bathycorpusculaceae; genus WUQU01. The sequence goes on along the minus strand of JAWCNE010000036.1, from coordinate 3,416 downwards.
GCTACTTTAAGCGAAATTATACGCCGCATAACCGAAGTTAATTGGGAAACTTTTACAAGCGCCTTTAGCCGGACCGGTGACATAGGCTCAGCCACAAAAATTGTCTTCGAAAACAGCAAGCTTAGAAAACAGGCGCTGCTTTTTGAAAAAGCTTTAACGATAATGGAGGTTAGGCGAAGTTTTGAGACAATAGCCGAAATAAGGGGATACGGCTCTAGAGAGAAGAAAGAGCGTCTAATAGAAGCCCTACTAAGCTTAGCATCTCCCGTCGAGGCTAAATATTTAGTTAAAATCTTTATCGGCGAAATGCGCACAGGCTTCTATGAAGGCTTAATGGAGCAAGCGGTTTCCAAAGCATTCCACGTGCCCCTCGAAACTGTTCAAAGAGCGAGCATGATGCTTGGCGACATTGGCACTGTTGCTGCCATCGCAAAGACTGAAGGCAAAGAAGCCTTGTCGAAAGTAGGCTTTGAAATTTTCAGACCAGTTAAGCCTATGCTTGCTCAGATGGCGAGCGATGTTGCTGAGGCCCTAAAAGAGCACGGCGGAAAAACAGCCTTAGAATATAAACTTGACGGTGCCAGAGTTCAAATTCACAAAAAAGGCGGAAATGTTAGGATTTTCAGCCGCAGATTAACAGACGTTACAGAAAGCCTTCCTGAAGTAGTCAAAATAATAAAAGAAAATGTGAAGGCTGAAGAAGTCATCTTGGAGGGAGAAGTAATAGCCGTTGATAGCAATGACAACCCAATGCCTTTTCAGCATTTAATGCGGAGATTTAAAAGGGTTCATGCAGTGGAAGATGTGGCCGAAACTGTTCCAGTAAGACTTTATCTTTTTGACATTTTATACCTAAATGGCAAAAGCCTCGTTTCGTTTTCGTACTTGCAGCGAAGAAAAATTCTTGCAGAAAACATCGTAAATACGCCCTTAACAAAACACGTGATCGTCGATAACATTCAAGAGGCGGAAAAGTTCCTAAAAGAAGCCATAGACAATGGACATGAAGGGCTTATGGCTAAAAGAATAGACAGCGAATACATACCTGGAATCCGCGGAAAACACTGGCTTAAAATCAAGCCAACCCTTGAACCCTTAGACCTGGTGATCGTGGCAGCCGAGTATGGTTACGGGCGAAGGCGCGAGTGGCTTTCAGACTATTATTTGGCGGCACGCGACTTGGAAACTGGCGAATTTTTAACAGTGGGCAAAACCTTCAAGGGGCTGACTGACATGGAAATCGTTGAAATGACAAAGCGCCTTAAAGAACTAACCATAAAAGAAGAGCCTAGAAGAGTTTTTGTGCTTCCAAAGATAGTTGTTGAAGTAGCTTACAACGAGATTCAAAAAAGTCCAAAATACAAGTGCGGCATGGCTTTAAGGTTTGCGCGGATAACCCGCGTAAGGGAAGACAAATTGCCTGAGGAAGCGGACACGATCCAAAGGGTTAGAGAAATTTATGAAAAGCAATTCTTAAAAAAGGGTATATATAAAGCTGAACATCAGCAATAATTAGAGTTTAAAGGAGACTGCCAGATGCCTAAAACTGGAAAAATCCCTTTTTCATATGATGAATTCTATAGCCGCCAACTAGTTATGAAGGAGCTTGGCCAAGAAGGACAAGCAAAATTGGCTAAAGCGAAGGTGGCGGTTGTGGGGCTTGGCGGCTTAGGCACCGTTTCATCACTTTATTTGACCCTCGCAGGCGTCGGGCATATACGTTTAATAGATCAGGACACCGTAGAAGTACATAATCTCCATAGACAGGTTTTGTATACTTTAAAAGATTTGAGGTATCCTAAGGCTGAGGTATCAGCAGATAGGCTTATGGCTGTAAATCCCTTCGTGAAAGTTGAGGCTATCCCTGAAAACGTGAATCCAGATAATGTTGAAAGGCTTCTCCGCGGAATGGACTGTGTAGTCGATGGTTTAGATAACATGCGAACACGTTATATAATTAACCGTGCATGCGTAAAGCTTAAAATCCCCTATGTTTTTGGAGCCGCAATAGGAATTGAGGGAAACCTCTCGGTTTTCGCTCCGCCAGAAACTCCATGTTTAGAGTGTGTTTTTCCAAACCTTGACGATAGCAACATGCTTACATGCGATGTTAGAGGAGTGCTCGGCGCAACCACTGGAATAATAGGAACAGTACAAGCCATGGAAACCATAAAAATTCTAACAGGAATAGGCTACCCTCTAAAGGGTAAAATCCTCATTTGCGACTTCAATGACATGCACCTAACCACCATAGACATTTTTAAAAGAGAAAACTGTCCAGCATGCCAAGGAGAAAAAATAACGCCAAAAGTTAAGGAAAAGCTTGTTTGGCTGTGCGGACGAAACACAGCAAACATAAACCCAGAAAAACCTCTAAAACTAAACCTAAACAAACTTTACGATACCATAAAACAAAATTTCAAAGCGCGAATAAAATCTTCAATGGCCATAGTATTCATGTACAAGAACCATGAAATCACGGTTTTTAACAGCGGACGCATGCTCATAAAAAACGTAGCCAACGAGGAAACAGCCCAAAAAATTTACAGAGAAATCGCCCAAAAACTCGCGTTAAACCAATAAAACCTTTATTAAACTCAAACTAAAATTATTTGAATCGCCGGGGTGGCCGAACGGTTCAGGCGGCTGCCTGCAGAGCAGCTATATGTGGGTTCAACTCCCACCCCCGGCTTTTTGGAATAAACCCCCGGCCTGCACTGAAGCGGCTTACTTACGTTTCCTGAAGAACTTAGCTCCATTATGGTCACAAACATATTCAAAACCAGCCTCTATGAGCTCCGTTATCTCCTCATTTGAAGTTGCGACTTTACAGACGTATTCGTCCTCGTTTCCAAAGTTGGCAAGTTGTGTGTATATTAATGTGTTCTTGATGTTTTTGTGGCCGAGCAGTCGCATTACATAAAGGATGTCTTTTGTTTTATAATATTCCATGGTCGCCTTCCAATGGCGAAAGGTATGAAAAGTTATCTGCAATAGCCTTGGGTTGCCATGACGTTGCGCTAAGACCTTCCTTTTTCTTTGGAAGCACCGAGCAAATCCTTGTATCGGATACCCGCCGAAAACTTTCTGAGATTTTTTAGGCAAGCTGTTAAGCATGCAAAGCAGTTTACCGGAAACTTTAAAAATCCTTGGATTGCTTCCCTTTTCTGGTGTTACTCTAATGGTGTTGTTTACAAAGTCTATATCCGTCCATTTAAGGTTCCACGCTTCACCTGCTCGCATACCTGTTTCTTTTAATAATTGCAGAAATGCTGAGGTTTTAGGTCCGCAGCCGTTTATGAGGGTATCAAGCTCTTGCTCTGTTGGAATGAAGGGTAACTTTCCTACACGTTTGTATTTTGGCGGGCTCCATTTTCCGTTAACCATTAGTAGGTAACTGCTGTATGCTTCAACCG
>JAWCNE010000035.1:0-17282 GCA_038849025.1 Bathyarchaeia archaeon | reverse complement strand
TAATATAGCCCTTAAACCAAACAATGAAACGCTTAAGCAAAAGCCTCAAACTTGTAAATGGCAATTCTTCCACTGCGATAAACCTCTTTAAACGTTGATGGCAAGCTTGCCCATCCATGCCAGCCTTCCCCTGAAACCCACCAAACCAGGTAAACGCGCCTATAACCATTCTGTGAAAAAGCTAAAGCAGCATTTTCCGGTGAAGCATATCCGTAATGGACAATTTCAACACCATCAGCATACAACAAAGCCCAACCATGAAAAGCATCGTGAACAAGCAAGAAGTCACCTCCATCAAAGCTGTTTTCAACCCATTTCAAAGCCTCAACCACGTCCCTGCAATCGCTTAGGGGCACGCTGTTCTGCAGCATAGAAGAAGGAACATAAGAGGGGAATAGGCTGAAATATGGAAAAGCTGCTTCGGCTGGAAGAAAAACAAAACTAAAACTGAGCAGAACCATAAAACTAGCTGAAACTCCCTTAAGCAAGCGGGAATTTATTTTTCCAAAACCTTCTATGGCAAAGAAGGCTAATGGAAAGGCAATCAGCAATATCCATCGATAACTTAGCGGCGTCAAAGGTAAGAGAAATGGCGTGAAGGCTCCAATTAAACACCAAAAACTCCAAGCTTTAAGCTCTAAACCTCTAAATTCTCTAACCCCCATGGCTACAAAGGGCAAAAGTGGGAAGTAACAAAAAACGAAGAAGCCTATGGTGTATGCTATCCCTTGTGGAATTGAGGAATATCCCATAAGGTTAAGCCATTCTATTCGTCCGACCGCGACAATTTCATCAGCATAGGCAGGTAAAACCACATAGTCAGCATATACGACTAAGAGGAAAAGTGTAAGTGCAGGTAGACAAGCCGCAAAAGCCCATTTAGCGGAAGAGTAATCTCGCTTTATCAGCCTTTCCAAAACAACAGCAAAAACAATCGCGAACATTAATACGCTAACAAGCTGATGTGACAAAACCACCAATAAGGCGGAAAATGCCAAGACACTAACCCGCTTCCAGCTAAAATTAGATAGGCATCCCTGCAACATTATAAGAAAAACGAAAAGGAAAATGAGGCCTAACTGACTTCTAAGCATATCCCAAGAAATCCTCAAACCAACAAAATATAGCGTAGCAAGCAAAGAGGCAAACAACCCTTTTCCAGGAGACCATGCTAAACCCTTTGTTGCGTATTGATATATAGCGAATCCAAGCAAACCATGCAATATGGGTGGCAAGACCTTGAGCGAAACAACCAACGGAACACCCGCCAAAGTTAAGCCTGAAAGTATAAGATAAAAGAGTGGAGAAGTTCCAAAAAACTCCCAAAAATCAGCACCATAATTCACCCATTTCAGTGTGGTTGGAACATAATAGGCGATGGTGTCAAAACCCACGATATATGGAACCATAAACAACTCTGGCAAGACACGAACCATCAACGGCGTAAAGAAAGCAGAGGCAGAAAAAACCTTAGGCTTAACACTGCCAACACAAATTAGCGAGTATTTTGGAAAATGTCTTAAAGCCGTTTTCATAAAATTAAAGCTCGTTTATTGATTGTTCCTGTCTTTTCAGTCTTGATCCATTTCTGTGGTCTGCGCAAAAGTATAAGCAGCGCTGCGTATAACGCGATAAAGGCTTGGAGGCTCCAGTAGAAGTATATAAATGGTAGCCAAAGCAGATTAGCAAGCCTTCTAGGTTTTGAAATGTAAGCTAAAGCCAATCCGCAAGTCGTGAGAATAATGCTTGTGCCTATGGCTGAAAGCTGCATTAGAAATCGTAGTAAAATATCCAGATTGAAAGCGGTAAAGGACGCATAGAACGTTAGAAAATAGATAATTATTGAAGCTATAAGTATGAAGGGCCCGAGTAAAGTCAATTCGGCGTCAAGGCTCCTTTTGTTCGGCTTTGCTATAAGCTTGCCATATTTGAAGGCTACTTGCATGGTTCCCCTATACCATCGGGTTCTCTGTTTGAAAAGTTGCCTCAAATTTGAGGGAGCTTCCTGCCAAGAGCGCACATCAGAGGCATACCTTATCCCATAGCCTTTTTCCGCGAGTCTTACAGACAACTCCATATCCTCAGACAATGTTCCCTCGTCGAAGCCATTCAATTTCGCTAAAACATCCCTTCTTATAAATTGGCAGCTCCCCTTCAAGTGGACAAACAAGCCTAAAAGGTCTTTGCCCCTCAAGTAAGCCTCGCACCAAGCGGTCTCCTCGTAGGAAACAAATTTTGTCAGCATGTTTTCATTGGCGTTGATGTTGCAAAGCATGCCTTGCACTGCGGCCACTGAGGGATCGTTGAAGTATGAAACCGCCTTCTTTAAAGCGTCAGTTTCTGGGACATTATCTGCGTCGAAAACAGCCACGATTTCACCCCTTGCGTTTTTAAGAGCATAATTTAAAGCAAAGGGCTTTCCATTAGATACTGATTTGTGTAGAAGCCTCACCTGACTTGGATATCGCCTCGCGTATTCCTGACATATTCCAACAGTATTGTCCGTGGAATTTCCCTCAACGATTATGATTTCCATCTTTTCAGACGGATAATCCAACCTCAGTAATGCTTTAAGAAGCCTATCCACAACCTTCTCTTCATCTTTCACTGGAACAAGAATTGAAACCATAGGCAACTCTTCCACATCCATCGAAGACTCTTCTTTCCCTTTCTTGCTTGAGCGCCGCAGGTGCCTAACACCCATGGCCAAAATCGGTATCTGGTAAAACGTCCAAATATAAACAGCTGAAAGCACAATTATGACTAAAATGTAAAGAAGGTTCAACCTTGCCTAACCCTTTTCCCTCAATCCTTTACAGTTTTAGCGTATAATCCGTGTTAACCAATTGCCGACCAATATTAACAATGTCAATTGTGGACTAAACTCTGGAAGGTTTTATCCATCACCGTTAAGTACTTTACAAAACCTTCGTCTTCAGCCCATTTTTCCGCGTCCGAGTTTCCCCAACTTTTTGCAATGATACTTAATTTTCTGGCAAGGGGCTTGCCAATCATCCCCATAAGTTTTTGCAACGGGCTCGCCAAACTCGCCTTTATTTTCACCACTATCTTTGCCAACAAGTCAATAAGTCTTGGGTTTTTCGGTTGACCAACAAACTTTATGGTCAAGTCTAAAATACCCCTTTCGACCTTAGAGAGATGCCTATACCACACTTTTCTATTTTTAGCCTCTTTCCTAATTTTTACCAAAAAGGAAGAGTCTAGCTCAGCTGCAGGTTGGAATATAGTTTGTGGGCGTATTAAGGTCGACGTAGGATTAAACCTCAACTTCAAATAGGGCTTTCCATTTCCACTACGCTTCCAAAACGCTTTACCAGACCTAAGAAGTTTAAACGCCTTCGTTGACTTGCAAGGCATCAATGGTGTTCCATCAGCGGATACAACGGGGATTCTGCCGATTGCGGCATATCCCCAATTTTCATCTCTGCACGATCTCCCCCGCAACTAACGCACCCTTACGTCAGAATCAGACTTCAATTTCGACTTCCAAAAATATTTAAGACTTATGCAAAAGTTTTCCTAAAAATGAGCCTACTAATCAGTTTAATAAAGACAAAAACAGCAATAACATGAGAAAAGCTAAAACCTTAAACGCGGTTCTCATTGTTTCTGGTGGCGTTAAAGCAGAAATGGCTATGGTTGAAGAAATAATCAGGAAGATAATTTCAAAAAACCCAGAGCTTTCAAGGGAAGAGATAATGAAAAGGCTGGAAAGCGAAAAAAGGAAGACAGGGGGCTACATTTCCGACGAAATTCTCTTGCAGATGATTGCCGCGGAGTTAGGTGTTGAAGTTTCCAGCGAGGCGGCAAAGCCGAGACTTTTGATAAGGAGGCTTGTTCCGGGTTTAAGCGACGTTACCCTTGCCGGGCGGGTAATTGCAGTTTTTCCAGCCAAGGTTTCCGGAAAAAGTAAAAACGTAAGATTTGCAAGTTTACTCATCGCCGACAAAGGTGACATTTTACGGGTTGTCCTGTGGAACGATAAAGTGGCTTTCGCAGAGCCGGGTAAAATAAAAGTTGGGCAAATAGTGCGCTTCCATCACGGATACACGAAAGAAGACCGCTGGGGAAAAGTAGAACTGCATATGGGTGAAAAAGGCGAAATTGAAGTTAACCCTCAAAACGTGGAAACCAAAGATTATCCAACCATTGCTGAACTTTCAACAAAAATTGGAGAAATCACAAGCGCCTACAAAAACAAGAGAATACACCTTATAGGAAAGGTTGAAGAAATATTCCCGCCATCCACTTTTAAAAGGCAAGACTCAAGCCTTGGAAAAGTTATGCGGTTTATCTTAACCGATGAAACTGGCAAAATTCCAGCTGTCGTTTGGAACGATAAAGTTGACGTGGTTGAGGGTTTCCTTAAAAGGGAAGCTAATGTTCAGATAGTGAATGCGAAGGTAAAGAAGGCATTAAACGAAGGTTTAGAAGTCCATGTTGATTCTGAAACCTACATAGACACGTATAACCTTTCAGAGGAGTTTATAAAAATAGGTGATTTAAGGGAAGGCTTAAGAAATATTAACGTTAAGGGAAAAGTTGCAGTTAACCCCATCCTCAGAGAGGTTAAAACTTCTAAAGGAGAGGTTGTAAAGCTTACAATTTTGGAAATAGAAGACGAAACGGGAAAAATATGGGTCTCAGCATGGCGAAAAAACGCTGAAAACGCCGCCAAACTAAAAATAGGCGACAAAATAGCTATAAAAAACGCCTATGTTAGAAAGGGCTTCGGAGACCAACTTGAAATATCAACAAGAAGCACCACAGCCATAGAAGTTCTTTTATAAAGCGGAAATTAAAGGATTCGAGCCCGCGACCTCTGGACAGCTAGGCACATGGAATGCAAATTACTATAAAGAACGTGCTCTAATGCAGTCTTTGGAGGGTTATCTTGACAAAAGTAGTGGCTATAAATGGAAGCGTCCGCATGGAAAAGAGTGATACAGCAATGCTTATGAAGCCTTTTCTTGAAGGCATGAAGGAGGCGGGTGCGTCTGTTGAGTTGTTCTATGTAAAACGCTTAAACATTAAGCCTTGCATCGGAGATCTTCATTGCTGGTACACAAAACCAGGCGAGTGCATCATCTCTGACGATATGCAAATACTCTATCCCAAGCTGCGTAGCGCAGACACCCTCGTGCTTGCTACACCGGTCTATATTCCCCTTCCAGGTGAAATGCAGAACTTCATCAATAGGCTTTGCCCTCTTGTGGAGCCCATTTTTGAATGGCGTGAAGGTCGCACGCGAGCTAGATTTCATGAGAATGTTAAGATAAGAAAGATAGTGCTAGTATCAGCCTGTGGTTGGTGGGAATTGGGCAACTTCGGAACCGTGCTTCGCATAGCTGAAGAGTTTGCAAAGGACTTGAACATCGAATTCTCTGGTGCTATTCTTCGACCGCACGCTTTCCTCATGGAAGAAAATAGAGAAAAAGCCAAAATAATCAAAGGCGCGTTGAAACAAGCTGGTTTTCAACTTATAAAGGACGGAAAAATAAGTGATCACATCCTTGAAACAATCAGCCAACCACTAATATCTGAAGAGGAACTTAGACGAAGATATAACGAATCATACATAAAAGTAAAAAGTAGGCAAGCATCTACAAGGTAGACATTTCTATTGAATAGAAAACAGAGAATAGCTTATAGTGCCGGGGGCGGGATTCGAGCCCGCGACTTCTGGCGTTAGGCGCTTAGCCCCATTCGACTCCAGATTATGAGTCTGGCGCCCATTCCAGGCTAGGCTACCCCGGCATTGACCTTTACTAATCATTGTGAAAAGTGCTTCTTGTTATTTCTTTCGCTCTAACTTTTCAACCTTGTCATGTTTTCCCAAATAAACTATGTCAGCCATGCCCACAAAAAGCCCTGTTTCCACCACTCCTGGAACTGCTTTAATTTTTATATTCAGTTCAGCAGGGTTTTTTATAGGTCCAAAATAGGCTTCTATGATGAAGTTTCCGTTATCGGTTATGATTGGTCCAACTTTTCCCGTGCCTTCTCTTATCTGAGGTTTTCCTCCTAAATCTTTTATTTTGAGCATTACAGGGTGCACAGCGAAGGGTAAAACTTCTATTGGGACTGGCTGACCATTTTCTCCCAAGATCTTGGCTTTTTTCCTCTCATCGGCGATTATTATTAGGCTTTTAGATGTGGAGGCAACAATTTTCTCGCGGGTAAGCGCGCCGCCCATACCCTTAATCAAGTTTAGCTCTTCGTCGATCTGGTCTGCGCCATCTATTGTTAAATCTAGTTCTGGGTTTTCTTCCAAATTAGTTGTGGGAATTCCATATTTGACTGCTAACATCAATGCTTGGTAAGATGTTGGAACAGCCTTAACACGCAATTCTTCAAGTTTTATCCTTTTTCCAAGCTCTTCAGCCGCGTAAGCAACGGTGCTTCCGCTTCCCAACCCTATTGCAAAACCATCCTTAACATGTTTAACTGCCTCTAAAGCCGCGTTTTTCTTTGCCTTTTCAACCCATGCGCCTTCATGTTTCAATTTCCATCTGCCCCAGTCTTTCCAAGACTTTTTCCACTTCAGCCCTAATCTCTTCTATTCTCTTCTCCGCCTCAGTTATGGGACTTGGCTTAGCTGGCGGTTTTCGCTTTTTCTTCACTGCCTTTTCTTCAGCAACCTCTTTTTCCTCCTCCACCTCAACCGCAGTGGGCTTAGCCGCCGGTATTGCTATCTCCTTTATTGGCTTTGCTTCAACTTTTGAGCGTAACTCTTCAACCTTAGCGCTTATTTCATCAAAACGTTCACTGAAAAGCTTTATCAAATCCTCCTGCATGGCTTCAAGCTCATGCAAAGCAACAAGAGACTCATCCTTTGAAATAGCCTCCTTAACAGCCATCATCCTAGTTTTATAAGTTTGCGCAAGCCTTTCCCTCTCCTCTTCGGTTATTTTGCCCTCAGCATGCGCTTCATAAAGCCTCCTAATGGCATCGCTTAAAATTTCCCTTTCTAAATCTAATATTCTAAGCTCTTCCTTAGCCCTCTTAGCCTCTTCAGCAGAAATCGTCTTCACAATTTTAAAAGGTAAACTCTTCAGCTCAGATTCTCCTTTTACCTCTGAAGGTTTCTCCTTTTTTCCGCCCTTTTTAGCCATGGAATAAACAATAATAAAACACGCGACAATCACCCCTACAATCACTAATGAGAAAGTTAGGGGCTCATCAAAGGGCAAAAGCGTTTCCCTCTAATTCCTCATTAAACCCTTTATGGATATATAAATTATCCAGCATACCGCTTAAATCCTTTAACATACATTATCCGCCAGAGTTTAAGATGGCTTCTGCCTACGAGCGAAAAGAAAACATGATGCGGTGGAAACCCTTACGGGTTTTGTTTTGTTTTAGAGTAATGGTTATGCCCATAGACTTGCTCCTTTAGAATTATACAGCAGATATTGGTGATAACGTATCACTGCGAAATATAAGTTGTTGCAGACAGTATATATTCAGCGTAAAGCGCGCACGGTTATCTCTGTTTTCTTGACTTTTTGAAAAAAGCTAGTGGAGCCGCTGCTCCAGCCACAGTTATCATCGCTATGGCTGTCGCAACTAACGCTGAGTTCATGGAAAACCATGATTGTTGGGTTTCAGGCGGTGGATTGGGCGCTATGGAAGGAGTTGTATTAATGGCAAAGTATACTGTGGCATTACGCTGGCAAACATATTTTTGATAGTAAACGCCGTTTATGCCGACATTATCAATTTCTATTTTGCAGTGCACATCTATCCTATGTGGGCCCTCAGGTAATTCTGGAAGGGGCATCGATCCCACGTAAACTGCGGAGGCAGATTGGTTGCGGTGAAGTATTGCCATGGGTATTTTGCTGTTGTATGTTCCGTCCAAAACATACGTCAATGAAACATTGATGTTGCTAGCCATCAGTGCGGTAATGCTGACATTTAAAGTCAGTGATCCGGTGCTGTATGTGCTGTTAGAAGGGGAGATAATTCTAATTGAAGAAGCAAAAGGAAAGTCTTCAGACCCGCCAACTGATTCAGCTAATGCTGGAACTAAGAGTGCTAAAACAAAGATTGTTACCAGTATAATTGCCTTTTCCAAGAATATTCCCCAACAATTTTAAATTGAACAGAGAAAATTATTAATTTTTTTGCTTTTCTGGATCTTAAGTTTTGTAAAAGTGAGTGCTCACTGGATCGCACAGCAGTTAACCGAGGATGATATAAAGAGTCTTCCCGCTAGTCTCCTTAAAAGGCGACTCAAGATTGAATAAGAAACGCAGAGAGTATAATGAAAGATATGGAAAAGGCACCATGAGTATAAGTATTGGAGCCTCGGGCGGGCTTTGATCCCGCGACCTACAGCTTACGAGGCTGTCGCTCTACCAGGCTGAGCTACCGAGGCATTTTCCGCTTATGAGAGAATGTTAAACTGGTTTTTAAGTTTTATAAAATGGCTTTCATCGCTTGTTTTAAAAGAGTATGACGTATTCTATTATCTGGGGGAAATTAACGGATGTTAGTTTATCGTCTCCTTGCAATGTTTAGTGGTAGATACGCTGCTTATAAAAGGAGGGGAGCGTTTAGGCTGCGCCGAAGCTTTATGGCTGGAATTGAAAGTAAAGTTTTCTGCGATATTTACCTCTGTGCTAATACGAAGAAGTTCAATATAGGTTCCGAATATGGTGCTTACCCTTGTGAAAAATATGATAAGGGGATATTTTCCAGGGGTGTTATCAAATGGATAAGGGAAAAACTGCTGGAAAATTAATGAATAAGGATAATGATGTTTTAGGTGAACGTAGAATAATCGAGATTTTACAAAACCATTTTGATATCATGCCAGAAATGTCTATTCCCTTCGGTGATGATGTTTCTGTCGTGAATATAGGCGATGGTAGAATTGCTGTATTGAAGATGGATATGCTGGTGGGCGAGACTGATGTCCCTTCTGGAATGAGTTTATGGCAAGCTGCCCGTAAAGCAGTTGTCATGAACATCAGCGACTTTGCTGCTAAAGGCGTAAAGCCTATGGCGTTACTTGTTTCTCTCGGGCTGCCGAAAAAATTAAAGAAGAAGGATATTGAAGATGTTGGGAGAGGCTTAAACGCTGGAGCGCGTGAGTACGGCGCCTACATTATTGGCGGGGACACGAATGAAGCTTCAGACCTTATCATCAGTCTCTCAGTTTTTGGAATTGCAGAGGAAGGAGAAGTTATTCTGCGCAGTGGGGCGAAACCAAACGATATTGTGGCAGTTACTGGCTTTTTCGGTAAAGCATCAGCCGGATTAAGAATTTTGCTGGAGAAGGTTAAGGCTCCAAAGGGAATAAGTGCTGTGCTTACTGAAGCTGTTTTGATGCCGCGGGCACGCTTGAAAGAGGGGTTAGCTCTTAGGCAATCTGGTGCTGTTACTGCGGCTATTGATTCAAGTGATGGCTTGGCTTGGAGCCTTTATGAAATTGCAAAAGCAAGTCATGTGGGCTTTTTGATAGATAATCCTCCAGTAGCTCCTGAAGCAAGAAAGTTCGCTGAAATCAACAGCCTAGATCCTTTAGAATTAGCGTTTTATGGCGGTGAGGAATACGAGCTTGTCTTAACTGTAAAGCCTAGACTTTGGGATAAAGCGAAAGAAGCTGTCAGAAAAGCTGGCGGAAACCTAATAAGAATTGGAAGGGTCACCACTGAAAAAGGGGTTATTTTAGAATTTGACGGTGAAAAACGGGTAATTGAGCCTCGAGGCTGGGAACATTTCCGAAAAAACTAAAATATCAGATTTATCAGCATACCCAACAATCCGTGAGGCCCTTTTCTATGAAAGAACTAATGAGGGAAAGGTCAAGTGTAGCCTTTGCGAGAGACGATGCGAAATTGCAGAAGGCCAAACTGGATTCTGCAAAACAAGGAAGAACATCGGCAACAAACTCTATACCCTCGTTTATGGAGACATAAGCGCTGTTGAAAGCCGCCCTATAGAGATAAAACCCTTCTTCCACTACTGGCCTGGTTCCACTGCTCTCACGTTTTCAACATGGTCATGCAACTTTAACTGCCTCTGGTGTCAAAATTTCCACCTTTCAAAGGCTATTCCAGAACCACCTAAAGCGGTTTACTATTCTCCTGAAAAAGTTGTTAAGCTAGCCCTTGCAAATGGCGACATTGGGTTATGTGCGAGTTTTCAAGAACCCACTTTGTTAACTGAGTGGGCCATCCAAGTTTTTAGGCTTGGGAAGGAAATAGGGTTAAAGTATTGCTGTTATGTTTCCAATGGTTACATGAGTATCGAAGTAATGAAAAAGCTTCAGGAGGCGGGCATGGACGGTCTTAAAATAGATTTAAAAGGCGACAGAGAGGTTTACGAAAAATACTGCGGCGGCGCTGACGTTGAAAAGGTTTGGAGAAACATCAGAGAAGCTAAAAATATGGGTTTACACGTGGAAGTTGTGAATCTGGTTGTAAGCGGCGTTAATGATAGAGAAGAAACTTTGCAGTGGGTTATTGAAAAACATTTAGAAAACGCTGGGCCTGAAACTCCGCTGCATTTTACGCGTTATTTTCCAGCTTATAGATTTAACAATCCACCTACGAAAGTTGAAACTTTGGAAAAAGCCTACAAGATGGCTAGGAAAGCTGGAGTTTGGTATCCTTACATTGGAAATGTTTCCGGCCACAAATATGAGAACACTTACTGCCCAAACTGTGGAGAAAAACTGGTTAAGAGGTATGGCTACTATATTCTAAAGTATGCAGTCACCAGTGAAAAGAAATGCCCAAAATGTGGAACAGAAATTCCTATAACCGGACAGTATATGGGAAGGTTATATTAAGTTTCAATGTTTCAATTTTCGACTATGTGATGGATTCATTAGCGTAAAGTCCCTTTAGCGATGGTAATTTTACCATTTTTAAAACAAAATTTATATAGAAGCGTTTTTTATTCTATTTCTATCTCGTTTCTAAAATCAGAATTTTGGGTGAGAAAACTATCTTTTTCGAGTTTTCTTTCCACTTCTACCTTTTTTGACTATTGTTACTGTTGGCTCTTGGCTTAACTGTCTAATATGAGCGTTTGGATATAAACATGCGATTTGTTTCATAAGTTTTGCCGAGTCAACTTTCCCATAGGTTCTAACGTCAACTATGGGGTTGCCTTCCTCGTCATAGTTTAGGGATATGGCATATCCCGAGCCTATTTCAATCTTGGCAGGTTCTAAAACAAACTCTAAATTTTCCCCGCTTAGTTCGATGGGGATTGCAGGTTCGCGTTTATGTTTTCTTTCAGACATTTTAGTCACCGTTTAAAGAAAAGCAAGTAGCCATTAAAGAGTTGTTGTCTTCAAATAAAGATTAATCTTCCAATTAGCAATTTTTAGCTGCCTTAGTGCACCAGTAGTTTTTCTTCATATTTCCTTAAGTATTCCGCGGCCTCAGATACGTCCATGAAGAGTTCGTCAACCCGCTGTACGTCTTCCATCGTGACTTTGTCTCGATTAGATGATTTGGCGTTTTGCGCTGCTAAACTAAGAAGCTGAACAGCGTATCTCATGGAGCTTTTTGCCCCTACTTCGGCTAGCTTTTCAATGGCTTCTTTCTCCAGTTTAATCTTCTCTTCGGCGGCGCGAATTCTTAGAATCTCTTTGATGCTTTCCGAATCATATGGTTGTGTAGCGATTATCACTGAGCGGTCTATTAGGTCTACCGGGAAGCCAAGAGGGCTTCTTATATCTGTTCCACGAATTCTCGCTACGCCTCTGTTCGTTGCAAGGATTATTATTGGCACAAGCTCACTTTCCATAGCTCTTCCTAGGAAGCTGAAAGCCTCTAAATCTAGCAGATGGGCATCGTCTATAAAAAGTACGCCTGGATGAATGAAAGCCTTTCCGCTGTCCACCCACTCTTTAACTTGCTGATCCACAGCCATTCGCACTTCTGTGTCTATTTCTTTCGATTCAGATCCTCCGAAAAATAAAGAGAATATTCCACCTGAGCGTTGTCTAGCGTTAAGCTCATCCAAATCTGCAAGCGTAAGGGTGTACACGAACTCTTTTTCCTTTAAGACTTTTCCATCGGGGCGGGGAATCTTCCTTCGTGTGTCAACATCGTATGTTTTCCCTTTTTGGCTTTCCAAGCAAAGTCCAAGGTTAACTACTCTTCCCGTTTCAGCATCTATCTGAATGACATTCCCTTCGGATATGCCCTCAGAAATTATTTGCTGGGCTATTGAGGCGCCTGCTTCGACTGTTTTCTCTTCATCCCTAGTTTTCAACGTCAACCTTACGCTTTCCGGAACTTTTTGATATGGGTTATATGGATGTGGGGCTGTTCTTATGTCTATGAGGGTAACTTCACCTTCGTAGACTTTCCGCATTTCATGAATCTCTATGCCTATACATTTTCTTATGGCTTCTATGAGAACTTCAGTTTTTTTGCGTTCGGCACTGTAGATTTCGCTCCCGCTCATTTGAATGAAGGGAACATTTTCACCCAACTCTTTTGAAACTGCAACGGCTATGGCTGTTTTTCCAGTGCCCGGAGGCCCAGCCAAAATTATGCATTTTCCGCTTAGTTTTCCTTCTTTAATCATTTTTACAACAAGGCCTGCGGCTTCCCTTGCCCTTTCTTGTCCAACCATTCCATCTTTTATTTTAAATGCTTTTAGGTTTTCGTCTAAGCCTAACCCCTTAATGTGCGTGTGGGCACCTATCCTTTCAAATTTAGATATAGGAGCTGCGGGCAACTCGCGAATAGCAGCCATCTTAGGCTCACCCCCCTGGAACTTAAAATTTAATGTTTTAACAGCTTTTTAAAACAGAAATTACGAGGATAAAAATTTAGCGCTACTTTTTGCGCTTTCCTTTCTATCCAAAATGTAATTTAAAATTGATATGCACGAAGCTGCCAAATAGGGCTTCTTTCCAAGGGATATTTTCTCTCCAAAACGGAGGGCAAAGGCTTCAACTTTTTTGGGTAAGCCCACGTGGTCTCCCAAAACAAAAACAGGATTTTCTCCAATTTCGCATTCAAAAATATCTTTCCCTCTTTCTTCTAAAACATATATTTTGGATTTTTCAGCTTTAGCCTTTATCAAAACTTCAAAACCCGTTTTCGAAAGCCTTATTCCAGGATGTCCTTTCCCCGAGAGAAGTTTTTTCAAGATTTTAATCCATGTTTCCTGATCTGTTCTTACATCATGAAGGGTTTCACCATTTATTTCTAGGTGAACTGGCGGTTTTGGCGGGCCGTTTAATATTGCATGGAAAACAGTGTCCTTACGTATTGCGTGGGAGAGGAATAGGCTTGCGATGGTGCATTCATAGACTATGTCTAGCCTTCCAGCGTCATGTAAACTTGTCCAGTTGGAGTCTGTGTGCCCCATGCGAGAGTATAGAATAAATTCACGCATATGCGCTCCCAAACTTGTAATAGCAGGTGAGAATTATTATTTGCTTCTGTGATCGCCTTGGAAATAATTTTTGGATTTGCCGGCTATGGATTTCGCTAAGCTGTGTCAAAAATGAAATATAAGAAACTATGTTACAGTAAAAGGATGACAAAATTTAAATCATTTGATCAATTCAAGTATACGATTCTGGTTGAATTGATTGAGGAAGAACATATGCTCCGAAGGGCTAATTCTTGGTTTGGTTACATGGGGCAGTTTTTAAGGATAGATCTTACAAATCGTAAATGCGCTGTGGAACCCTTGAATAAAAATTTGGTGGAGAATTTTATTGGCGGACGTGGTTTCGGAATTAAAATTCTGTTTGATGAAATGCCAAGAGGCATAGACCCCCTAAGCCCCAGTAACAAAGTAATTTTCACCATTGGCCCTTTAGCAGGCACTAAAGCGCAGACGACAAGTAGGTGGATTGCCCAGTTTAAGTCTCCGCTAACGGGGATTTACTGCAGAAGCGTAGGCGGAGGTTTCTTCGGCGCTGAGCTTAAGTTTGCAGGTTACGATGCGGTAATTGTTGAAGGTCGTTCTGAAATGCCTATCTACATTTGGATAAACGATGACAAAGTTGAGTTTAGGGATGCTTCCAAGGTTTGGGGTATGACAACCTTGGCCACGAAGGAATTCCTTCGCGAAGAAACAGATGAAAGGGCTAGAATGGTTATGATAGGGCCAGCTGGAGAGCGTCTGGTAAAGATTTCAGCCATAGTGACTGATGACATGCGAACCGCTGGAAGGGGCGGTGGAGGCGCAGTGATGGGCTCAAAAAATCTTAAGGCTATAGTGGTTAAGGGATCCCGAAGGCCAGCAATATATGATGGGAAAGCCTTCGACGAGGCGGTGAAAGAGCAGATAGAGACTTACCGTAAAAATCCCGCGTTTGAACACTTCAGGAATTTGGGCACAAACGGCATCGTTTATCTTTTTTACACTATGGGCAACTTTCCCACCTACAACTTTAAACAGCTGCCCTTTGAGGGAGCGCGCAGGTTCGAACCGGAGGTTTTGGCCAGTTACGTGGTTAAGCATGGCGGGTGTTACGGTTGCATAATTAGGTGCTGGAAAACCTTCAAGCTTACAAAGGGACCCTATGCCGGTGTTGTTTGGGACTTTCCTGAATATGAAACCCACTGGTCCTATGGGGGAGTTTTGGGAAACTGCAATATAGAATCCATAACCTATGCCAACATGCTATCAGACCTTTACGGTTTAGACACAATATCCACTGGGGTGGCAATAGCTTTTGCCACAGAGCTTTACGAGAAAGGCATTATAGGCAAAAGTGAGACAGACGGGCTGGAACTAAAGTGGGGTGATCCAGAAGTCCTTGTTGAGCTTGTGAAGCGCATTGCTCTTAGGATAGGCATAGGAAATCTGCTTGGAGAAGGAGTTAAACGTGCAGCTGAAACCATAGGAAGAGGCGCGGAAAAGTATGCAATGCACATTAAAGGACTTGAATTCCCCGCCTATGATCCCCGCTCAGTAAAGGCACAGGGACTCAGCTATGTAACTTCCCCCATAGGAGCCAGCCACAACATAGGTTGGAATAAATTTGAGATCGTGGGAATACCGAGGAAAGTTGACCCATTAGCCACGGAGGGTAAGGCGGAGATAACCAAGTACGTCCAAGACGAGATCGCTGCAGCCGAAACTGGAGTATTATGCTCCTTTACATTGAGCAGCGAGATGGTACCCATAAACTTGTACAGCAAGCTTCTATATTCGGCTACAGGTGTTGAGAAGTTTAAAGACCCGAGGTATTTGTGGCTGGTTGGCGAAAGAATCTTCAACCTTGAAAGGGCTTTCATAGTTAGGGAAGGCTTTGACGTCAGCCAAGACACGATGCCGGAGAGAATACTTAAAGAGCCGGTGCCAAGAGGGCCCTCAAAAGGACAAATCTTCGAGCTTGACGTACTCCTCAAGGACTACTACAAGGTTAGAGGATGGAACGAGCGAGGTATACCCGCAAAGGAAAAGCTTGAGGAACTGGGGCTGGCGGATGTTGCCAAGGAACTAGGAATAGTTTAAACTCCCAACACTATTTTGATTAATGTTTAAGTTTGGGACTATTTCTGCGATGTCGCTTGCGTATTCTGCTGTTCTCCGTATGCTTTCCATAATCATCCGTATGTTAGAAATGTCAGTTTGTTTTATTTCAGTTTGAATTTCTCTAATTGCTTCTGCTTCGAGGGTTGTTATTGTTCTTACTTTCGAAACTATATTCTCTGCTAAAGTGTAGTCTTTTTTAAACAATGATTTTATAGAGTCATCAGATACGTTTTTGGCGAAGGTGCTCATTTCTGATTTTTTGGAAAACTGTTTCACTCGGTTTCTCCTTTAGACGCATAACATTCTCGACGATCTTTGTGGCATGATCTGCTATTCTTTCCACGAATTTTACAATTACTCTGTAGCCTAAGCAGTCTCGCGGTTGGGAAAGCCCAATATCTGCAGCGTCCAGAAAAACTACGACCATGTAAAAGCAACCAAGAAGAATAAAGCCAATTTCCTATCATCAGACTTATCAATCATCGTCAACACAATCCTTTCACCCTTCCATCAATCATACACGAATTAATATTTAAGCTACTTTCTGTTAGCTGCTGTTAATGGAAGTATTTAGATGGGGGAAATAAGTGTTATTAAGATGTGCTTTGTATTCATTTATTTGGGTGGTTTTTTGGGTGAAACGGTTTTGGAGAAGGTTGAGGAAATCGGTAGGAAGCTTGATGAGTTAAGGGATTTTCTAGAGGATGTTTTTCTAACAGCTGAGGAGTGCGTGGTGCTTAAAGAGGTTGATGAGATAATCAAGAAGAAGCGTTTTAACGAGTTGAAACCTCTCGATGAAGTTTAAAGTTCTCCTCCACAAAAAGGCAGATGAATTTTTAAAGAGAATCAGCCTTGAAGACAAGCAGCGCATAGTCGACAAGCTTAGACAGCTGGAGGATTTTCCAGCCATTAAACTTAACATGGTTAAAATTGCAGGTGAAGCAAACACCTTCAGGCTACGCGTAGGAAAATACCGAGCATTATTCAAAGTCTACGAGCAAGAAAAATAATAGTTGTCGCCAAAATAGACACCCGGAAAAGGATTTATTAATAGCAGCCTAAGAATTCAAAAATTTCATAACAAACGTGGAACATAATTTTCTGTTTTCCTCAAATTTTTGATAATTCGCTTTTTAAGAAGGAAGCGGATGTTCCTTGCATAATTGGGATTTGTGGTTCATCTATATATCATTTTTGTCCAATCCTTAATATTTGTGGACAGAAACTGCCCGGCAATCCTCTATTACTTGGACAGCTTTAAATTTTTCGCAAAAATTGTGGGAGTTTAATAGCATGTTAAAGAGAAAAACTGCAACATGGAACATACAGGTTCCCGAAGCATTAGATAAAGCCGTAGACGTTGCAGTTGCAGGGAATTGGCATTAAACGAAAACCGAATTCATACGGGAAGCAGTTAGAGAAAAACTAAAAAAACTTGGAATAAACCCTTTGCACGCATTCAAAACACGCCTATTCCGTAAAAACACAAAATGGAGGACAAAAACCACGACTGAAACAACAACTCGACAAGTTTTCCAACAATCAAAGAACATAAAAAATCCGCTGCCACCAATCAAGCTTTACCAACATGTATTCTGCAAAAACTGCCAAAGCCACAGCAACCCAACAGAAAAAGCTTCCAAAACTGCATCCTATGCCGAAGGCGCTAAACTGTTCAGAAAACGCAAATAGCGGGGGTTCATTAAAAAAATGTTGAAGGCGCCGGGGGTGGGATTTGAACCCACGCGGCCCTTGCGGGCCACAGGCTTTTAAGCTTCAAG
>JAWCNE010000034.1:0-17709 GCA_038849025.1 Bathyarchaeia archaeon | reverse complement strand
CCCGTAGGGGTTCGTGGGTTCAAATCCCACCCCCCGCACTTGAAATAGAGCCTGATGCAAGCGTATTTTAGCGAAATAAGCCGGATTTAAGGAGTTGTTGGCGGGGGCTGAAATTTCAACACAAATTTACCGGTAAAAGTTTTATAGGAATAGTAAATTGCATAGAAATGCATTTTCTATCATGTTATGATTACAGTCATTTTTGCCCATAAACTTAAGTTAACTTAACAATCCTAGTCTGCTTAAGATATAAAAGCTAGAAACATAAAATAGAAACGCAGTGATCAAGATCGGATGTATCCAGTTTGGTTCGAGTTTATTTGGAGCTTTCCGTTTTAATAGCCCTAGCTAACCCGTTTGACCTATTTCATAACCAAACAAGGGAGTTTTTAGATATTGTAAAGCGCTTCGGCTTTGAGTTGGTATCATGTAAACAAGCTGTCGAAATGGATTTAGCCATAGGTGTCGCTAAGAGACCGTTAAGAGTTACTGACGCGCTTAGAGTATTGGAAGTCATAGAAGTCTACGGCATCAAGCTTCTGAGTCCACATTCGAGAACCCTTCTTTTGTTAGTTAACAAGTATTTAGAGGGGACATCCCTAACGATTGGTGACTTACTACACTATGCTGGAGCAACCCTTTTGAACGCAGATTACCTTGCTTCATGGAACAAAGACGACTTTAACCCACGCTACGAGAAAATCATAAACAAAGTTAACAAAAAGAAAAACCTAAAAACTATAAAAGTGGGCACGCCCAATATGATTTTAGAGTGGTTAAAATGAGCAGCACTGAAATAGCCAAACAAATACATGAAGATGTAGACCAAATATTGAAAGGCTTAAGCATAAAAGACCAAGAAACAGTGCTCAAAGAAGCCCACAACATAGTTGAAAGCTTGAAAAGAATAGAGCAAATAACAAGCAAAGTTAAAGCCCAAGCTTGAACTGTTCCATATCAAAAAGCAAAATTTACTGGTAAATTTGTGCGTAAATCCCACCCCCCACACTTCTAAGGGGGCGTTTTTTTATCAGGGCTTTATGATGTTATGAAAATTTTGTTCATTTAATCAGCGTTAAAAGAAAGTTCAGGCTTTCAATCACTTGATTTGAGAGGTTCAAATCCCTTCCCCCGTACTTTATTGAACCTAATCGAAAAGTTAATTATAGGGCACCAAATTTTTTCAAAATAGTGAGCGTGAAAATATGGAAAAGAGTCTAACCCTAAGCGAACTTTTTCCATTACCTGATGAGGCTAAAAACTGCAAGTTTTTGTCGGAAACTGGAAAGTAAAAGGAACATTATCTTTTGAGGGTAAACCCTTGAAGGTAAAAGGAACATGGAAAATTAGTTCAGCTGCTGCTGGCTGGGGCGCTTTAAACATTGGTCTTATGGAAATAGAAGGAATGGGCACCTATGAAGAAGTTGACATTATAGGCTTCGATCCAAGCGAAAAATTAGTGCACATCTTTTCTCTCACAAACACAGCAGCCACACATGACCATAAAGGAAGGTGGTCTGATGATAAAACTCTCAGGTCGCGTACGAAGGATTGCAAGAAGGCAAGAAGTACAAAGAAGAAATAACCATTAAATTTAACAGCCCAAAAGAATGGTCCATATATGAAGTGGACTCTTTTGATGGACAGGTAATTTCGACAATGGATGTTACGTTAAGAAAATAGGTTTATTCTTCCACTTCTTTTATTGCATGTCCTTTTCTATTACCAATACTTCAGCGAAATTTCGTTTGACTTTGTCAACCTAACCTTAAAGCGAGTTATCTTGCCACGATCATTTTGTTATCTGCTTACAGGGTTTCTTCTAGGGAGAAGTGTAACAGATTACCTCTTTCTGGGTTTACTCATCTTTATTTTATAGCAACTTTCTTCCAGACTTAGTAGTGTAAATACAAACCCTCAACTTACATTTACTTATAAAATAGGCCTATAGAAATCTAAATTTAAATAGAGATGGTGCAGTCGCATTGAACCGTTGGAAGATAGTGTTTGCAGCTGTAGGCTTCAACTTGCTATTTGAATATTCCATGCGTGGCATTAATAACTTAATTGTCCGGCCAGCCTTGCCACTATTTCTATTTTTGGTATATTTCCCTTACTTCGCCGTGCTAGAAGACTTGATTGCAAAATATCGCCTAAAAGACTACCACCTTGTCATCGCAGGTTTCTTCTTTGGAACGGCTTTTACGCTCTTTGTGCCTGCAACCCAGTTTGTGGAACCACAAATATTAGGCATAAACTGGGCAGCGTTTTTCTTTGTTAACTTTTTCTGGTGGGGTATGATTCAAGGTGTCCTAACTTTCTACTTTGCAACACGCTTTTTTCCGCGGGACTGGAATCACAAACTACTTTCACGAGCACAAAAAATAGCCCTACTTCTAACACTTATCCTTGTGGGATTACTTTATCGTATAAGCATTCAACTAAATGTGTCCCAGGCCCCACAAATAAATTTTGGGGCTTATATGGCGATTTTCATAATGTTGATTATAACAGCGCTCATATTCAAAAAAACACTTCCAAAACAGATGGCTGACGTGGCTCAACGAAAAGATACCATAGTAGATATCATAAGTGCATTAACAATTGCTATATTTGCGTTCTCCGCAGTTTTTCTAACACAAGACCCAACGCAAATAAATGTTCACAGCGTAAATGCAACTGCCGTACGCATAATAATCCCATGCACCCTAATAGTAGCGCTGATCATTATTAGCTATAGAGTGTACACCCATCGACCAATACCCATCTAGCCATAATATGCAGCCTTAGAATTAAAAAACCGGGTTTAGTTGCCTTTTTAGCAGCGGTCTTTCACGCAATTGATAACTCTTAGCTCTTTAAAGAATACTTCTAGAATTGATTTTAGAGAAAATTTAGCTAGTGACTTTAAATTTCTCAAAGTGAAATTAGGAAGTTAGATACGTCTTCATTACTGTTACCCTTTTACTTTTTTCATAAATGAGTACAGAATTATATTGCTGATGAACCATAGAACAGCGAGAATGGAGATTGTCATTTGGTGAAGTCTCCCTTCAAACATTGATACAGCCAATATGGCAGCAGCCCAAAGAAGTGCATTGCTAATTATTGCTGCCGGGAGCCCTTTTCTCAATGAACTAACCGTGGAAGCATATACCGAATATGTTGTAATCTTGCAGAGAAGATTGTATACATCATGACCTAGTTCTGACAACTCATATTTCCCTTCTTTCTGAATCACCAGCGGAGTTAACAAATTTAAATGGTAATATAAGGAAGGACTGTCGTCAACCCCGACTGAATTCTTTATTTCAGTAAATGTCGCCTGCTCCTTTTCACCAATAAAACGTAATATATCTCGTCTTTTTTGATGGTCTAGTGTTTTGAAAATCAATTCTTCAATATTCAAATTTTTTGATTCTAGGGAAGTATCCTTCGCCATGCATTTCAGCTCATATTTATTTATGTAAAAACCGTTATTTAACATAGTGTGTAAAGAAAATTTTACTTAAAAAATTTTGACAGACAAGCAGAATAGATTTAGGCTGTAGAGAGGTGAACGCGAAATTTATCTCTTATAAAATATTTTAATGCTTTCGGCGATAAAGTTTATTAGTAATACTTTTATTAAAAAACGTAATAAAGGGATGCGCCATACATGCATATACCTGATGGTTTCCTATGCCAAGAAATCGCCGCCTTAATGTGGGTAATATCCATTGGTTTTCTTGCATGGTCTTGGAAAAAAGCTAAGGCTGCTTACACCCAATCGCTGGCGTCTTTGCTTGCGATTTCAAGCGCTTTTATTTTTGTGGCGCAAATGTTGAACTTCCCTATAGTTTACGGGACAAGTGGACATTTAGTCGGCGGCACTTTTCTTGCGATAGTTTTAGGTCCTTACGCTGCGATTCTCAGCATGACCATTGTCCTTTTAATGCAGGCGTTGTTCTTTGCAGATGGAGGCATATTCGCTTTAGGAGCGAACATTTTCAACATGGCGGTTATAGGAGGCTTAAGCTTTTTCCTGGTAAAACTTCTCTCAGGAAAGGAGGGAAAAAGTAAAAGATTTTACTTCAGTGTTTTTGCTGCCGCGTGGCTTTCCGTTGTTCTAGGCGCATTAGCGTGCAGCCTAGAGATAGGATTTTCCCCAGCGTTTTCAGCAGTTGGAGGCATAGCCGTAACTGTTCCCGCCATGCTGTTTTGGCATGTGTTGATAGGGCTTGGTGAATCATCAATAACAACAACATTAATAACCCACTTGTATAGGCTGCAGCCAACAGTTCTAAATGGTTTGACACTTATGAGAAGGAGAGGGCTATGCGAGGACTGATTAAGGCGCTTTTGCTTATATTGATTGGTTTTGCAGTTTTAGCGCCCTTCGCCTCATCAGACCCTGATGGACTGGAAAAAGTAGTTGAAAACCTAAAAATTGAAGAGCCAGAAACCCTTTGGAGCGGGCTGATGTCGGACTACACTTTCCCAACTGTTAGAAATCCCTATTTAGCAACGGTGCTTGCAGGCTTTTTGGGCGTTTTTCTAGTTTTAGGTGTTTCATTTGCCCTGGGAAAACTTGTGGCTAAGTCTTGCAATTAGTTTATTCTCGGCTGGCAAGTATCACTATGTAGTCTGCTGTGTCAGCACACATGTCCGCGGCATGCTCAATGAACTCCACTAGGTCGTCGAATATAACCATGGAACCGCTGTCCATTTCTCCGGCATATTTAATGAACAAAGTTTTAGTTTTGAGGTACTCGTCGTCTATTTTCTTTTCAATTTCTTCAACCTTTTTTGCTCCGTTAATGGCGCCCACTGAATCCACTGCGATTTTTTCTATGCTTCCACGCAATGCATGGGCGCAGTCCACCAAGATTGAGGTTGCGCGGGTTGTGTTCTCCCAAAGTTCTTTTGGAATTTTGGCTCCTTCAAGCATTCTAATGCATCTTGCTGCATCTTTAACGTGGTCTGCGAGGGTGTCAAGCCTCTTTACAAGGTGCATTAGGTCTTCGCGGTATTCTGCAAATAGGGCTACTCCCCGAGAAAGTTCTTTGAAAACTTCTGTGCGCAGCATGTCCACCTCTTTCTCCACTTTGAAAAGGTTTTCGATGTGCTGCATAGCCTCTTTCCTATTGTTTTCCAGCATCTTCTGCATTGCTTGATGAAGCAAGGTTACCGTGTCCAGGGCCTTTGTTATTTGTTCCTGAGCCAAGTCCAGAGCCTTGGTTCTTCGTCGCCTTTCAAACCACGCGTAACTCTTCTTCTCCAAGTTCTCATCTCCAATCATAGGTTTGAGAAGATGCTTAATAACACTTTGCAAAATGCAAGGGTTAGCGCTCCATTTCTTCGGCTACCCAATAGGCTTTCACTCCGCCTTCCTTTGCTAGGACAAACTCTTTTTTAAAAAGCGGAGCCTCCCTCTTGTATCTTTCAACAGCCTCTCTTAAAACCGGAAAAACATTTTCCCTATGAGAGCCCGCCACTAAAACATAAACTAAGTCTTCGCCTACAGAGAACTCGCCTAGAAAGTGGTGGATTTGGACATCAACAATTCCTTCTCGCTTCTTTAGGTCTTGGCATATGTTTGAAAGCACCTCGTTTGCCTTCTCTTCATAAGCCTCTATCTCCAATTTTTGCACTTTTTCCCCAGCAGTGGTTTCACCACGCACTACCCCTATGAACATAGCCATAGCTCCCGCCTTTTTGAAGTCTTCCTTGCTCTCAACCATCTCGATTAAATTTTGAAGAGAGAAGGAGCCTTTCATGTGAACATACACATCGGACATTTATTTCATCCCATGCTAATTTGGAAACTGTCAGCCTAATATTTACTTTTAGCCCGAGAAGCTTAGAGTTGAAACATGTTCCCTTAAGTCCCCAAGTGCGGCCGATGGAATTTGTAAGTCTTTCATGGTAAGCAAGCCAGCATGTGCTTTAAGTACTTTGGGAATCGAGTTGATAACAACCGCCGCAGTGCCTATGTCGCCGTGTATGCATGGCTGAATCTTCTGTCTCACGGTTGGAACGCCATGAATGGTTATGGCGTCATATTCTTCTTTTGCACCTATGTATGCTTGAAAATCTAGGAGGATGACTTCTCGGCCTTTCATGAAGCCTCTGGCTGTTTGCTTCAAGCCTACTACTTTTCCAGCTTCAACTTTTACAACGCTGCTTTCCACAGTTTCTTTGGCTATTACTGGCTCGACTTCATCGGCCTTTATTCCGTCAAGTTTCCATGAAAGGGCGTCAGCGATCATTGCGATAGACTGTTCAAGACCCACATGCCCTGTAATTTGCTTACTTGCAATTTTATGCTTAAATTCTTCAATTGTTAAGCCCGCACCTATCTTTTTTTGGAAGGATAGCCGTCTTGTAGCAGCATTAATAACTCTAACTGCTTTGATTTTCTCTATTTTCTGGCAGACTGCCGTTAGCGTTATCACAAGGGTATCCATTAAAAAGCCTGGGTTTATGCCTGTTCCTAAAACTGTCAAATCATGTTCTTTAGCAAGGGCATCTAGCTTTTCGGCGAGTTTTGGCTCTGGATAATAGGGATAGGATAGTTCTTCGCATGTTGATATTACGTTTACGCGGTGTTTCAAAAGCGAGGCTATCTGAGGGTAGGTTTCTTTAAGGTATGAAGTTGTTGTGTGAATGGCAATGTCCGCTTTAACTTTTGAAAACAAAGAGGCAACGTCTCTAGAAACTATTATCCCGAGTTTTTTATTTATACCTAGAAGTTCGCCTAAGTCTTTGCCAACTTTTCCCTCATCCACGTCAACTGCGCCCACTATTTTCACACCTTGCTTTTCCAATAAGAACCTAGCTATTAATTCGCCGATGGCGCCGACCCCATATAAGACGACTTTAATTTCTTCCATGGCACTCTCCTCAACATGATGGTTTATCCTTTAATCACTTTATAGAAGCATACATTATCATAAGCAATTTGTTATATGCTTAAAACGAGTTGGGAATTTGTCAAAAGCTTTGCGGAAAACTTTTAACTCGCCTTTTGTAGCTGCAACTGGACTAGCTGAGATATTTGCATTAAAAGCTTTGATTTCCTAACGCCCACATGGCGCAGGGGAACTATCTTTTTAGCCTCGTTATAGATATCTGAGGCTATTTTGCCTAGAACCATTTCCTGGACAAACTGGTCCATAGTTAAGCTTGCACTTTTTTCCGCAATTATTTTTGCCATAACTTTACGTATGGCTCTCTCCTGCGAAGTTTCGATTCGTGAAAGAGTAAAGGCACAGACAGCCACCCTGAACTTGTATCCGTCCTTTGTTGAAACATTAAATATCCCATCGACTTTCGTCGTCCTTCTCCGCACAAGGCTTCGCAAGTGGTCTCTGGAATATTCGTGTCCCTTAAACATGGTGCGGGCTGTTTTACCTTCTAAATGAGTTATTTGGAAATATAATTTCAAATATTGGTGGGTGAAATCACCTGTAATATCATACAACGTCGCCTCGATTACTCTGCCTATAAGCTTTTCAGGTTCATCTGCTGGAACTGCGCCTAACTCAGCGTTCCCAAAGTAGGATGGAGCCAGCACCGTGTACCACGCTTTGCTACGCCATTTGTCCCTTACCTTTTTTGTAGACACTTGCACCCTCCATTTTAACAGCGAAGAAAATCACATAATATAATATTAAGCTTTACCTTTCGTTTATGGTTGATTTTGAAAAATAAATATAAGTTTTGGATGCCTAACTAAATAAGGAATTAATGGTGATGTATCACAAATGAAGAGGCTTATTTTTCACTGATGATCCTCATGTTAGCAGGATTTTTCACAGTTGCTCTTGTAGCCAATTTTGTTATGGTAAGCAGAGATAAAAACTCAAAACCTTTCTATGTGGGTGTCACCTTCTGCGGTAACACAACAACAGACGCTAAAATGCTTGTTGACAAAGTAAAAAATTACACTAACCTTTTCGTTTTACAATCTGGGCCCTTACAGCAGTTTCCAGACAAATAAATGAGATTGGTGATTATGCTGTTTCTTCTGGAATGTACTTCATAGTGTACTTTGGCAGTGATAGTTGATTTTCTCTGAGGAAATGGCTGGAAGCTTATGATGGGCGATGGGGTGATCGATTCTTAGGTGTATATTACTGTGATGAACCTGGCGGAAAAATGCTTGACAGCGTGGCGTTTTTCTGGGATAGCGCCACCAATAGTTCAATGATCAAAATTTTAGATTCGCACGGCGCGCATTTCTGGTTACAGGTTAGATGGTAACACAACCATCACTTATTTGTCTAATGGAATGATAGAATTAATCGAGACCCAAAATTCCGGAAGGAAGGTAATGCTGATCACTTACTACGCTAATGGCACAATTGTAGCCAAGATTATGGACTACATTAACCCCTCAACACCGGTGGAAGGCTACAACATCACTCATACATATGAAGAGCTATGGAACATGCGCCCCTTTCAAACCTATGATGAAACCGCAGAAAGGTTCATCGAGCAGCACCATACCAACCTGGAACGAGGCCTAAATCAAACTATTACTGCTTTTACGTCTGATTACGCGCTTTACTGGTTTGACTATTTGGCAGGCTATGATGTTGTTCTTGCCCAGTTTGGTTGGAACCACACCACTGCTCAGGATATAGCCCTCATCATAGGAGCAGCGTATCTACAGAACAAGAGTTGAGGTTGTAATAATCACGTGGAAATACACTAATCCACCCTATCTAGCCAGTGGAGAAGAGATCTACGATCAAATGCGGGTAGCCTATGAATGTGGCGCAGAATACATTGTTATTTTCAATTATCCCACCATTGAGGGTAATAACTATGGCATTCTGCAGAATGAACATTTTGAAGCTCTTGAACGTTTTTGGAAGAATGTAGTGCAGAATCCGAAAGTGATCCATGGGAGTATTAAGGCTGAAGCAGCTTTGGTTTTGCCGAGAAACTATGGGTGGGGAATGCGCCATCCAGAAGACATAATTTGGGGATTGTGGGATCCAGATGAGAAGTCCCAACAACTCTGGGAACTCTTACAGAAAACTCTGGCAAAACATGACTTACAATTAGACATAGTTTATGATGATCCAGTGTGTTCGGTTACTGGCAAGTATCGACAAATCTACTACTGGAATCAAACAAGCTGAATAAAGCAGAAGCATAAAATACAAAATAAATTATGGTTACATATTGCTTATTTATTGCCTTTTGGTTTTATTTTTTCTATGCCGCCCATATATTTTCTCAAAACCTCTGGAATTATCACTGAACCGTCTTCTTGCTGGTAGTTTTCAAGGATTGCAACTATTGTTCTTCCAGTGGCTAAAGCCGTGGAATTTAGAGTGTGCACAAAACCCTTCGGCGGTTCGCCTTCTTTCTCTCGGTACTTTATGTTTAGTCTCCGCGCTTGATAGTCCGTGCAGTTGCTGCATGAAATTATTTCTCTATAGGTTTTTTGAGCAGGCATCCAAACTTCAATATCATATTTTTTGGCAGCAACAGTCCCAATTTCGCCAGTGCAAATGTTCACTACGCGATAGGGTAAGCCGAGTTTTTGGACGAGTTCCTCAGCATTTCTTATTAGTTCTTCATGCAAATTCCAAGAGTCTTCGGGCTTGCAAAAGATAAATTGCTCAATTTTGTTGAACTGATGGGTGCGGAAAATTCCCCGCGTGTCTTTGCCGTGGGCTCCTGCTTCTTTTCTAAAATTGGTGCTCATTCCAACAAATTTTATGGGTAAGTCTTCTGCTTTTAAAACTTCATCCATGAACATTGCTGCCATGGGATGCTCCGAAGTGGCGATTAAGTATAGGTCTTCACCTTCAATTTTGTAAAGGTTATCTTCAAAATCGCTGAGAGCTATAACGCCTTCGTAGGGTTTGCGCCTCATGAGAAAGGGTGGTTCTATAGGTGTATAGCCCTTTTTAACCATCTCTTCCAGTGCAAAGTTTAGTAAAGCCATATCCAGGAGAACGCCTTCGCCTTTTAAGTAGAAGAACCTGGCACCTGCAATTTTTCCAGCCCTTTCAATGTCCATAATGCCCAAGCTTAATCCTAAATCTATGTGATCTTTTACTGGAAAACTGAAGTGGGGGATCGTTCCCCATGTTCTCACTGTCACGTTGCCAAGCTCGTCTTTGCCTATTGGAACAGACTCGTGCAGTAGATTTGGAAGGTTCATGAGGTATAGGCGTATTTTGTCTTCGTATTCGCCTACTTGTCCTTCCAGCTCAGTTATTTTTTCATCCATTGTCTTTGCCCTTGCAACAATTTCAGAGACATCTCCGCCCTTCTTTTTTGCCTTTGCAATTTCCACTGTTACCCGGTTTCTTTCGCGGCGAAGCTCATTTAACTCTGTAAGTTTTTGCCGCCATATCTTGTCACATTCCAACAGCGCATCTAGCATTTCTAAATATTCTGGGCTGCCTCTGCGTTCAAGATTCCGCCTAACAAGCTCTGGGTTTTCGCGGATCAGTTTTATGTCCAGCATCTTTACCACATGTGCCTTGTGTTTCCGTTTATACAGCCTTTAACAGCTTGAGATCAAATATTTAATCTTATCAAAACATAAACTTTCTATTCGGTTTTCTTTAAAGCTTTCAAAGTTTTTTCCGCTATGGAGATGGAGAATAGCAAATCGTCGATTGTAGCTATAAATGTTGGAAACTCTTTTTTACACTTTATAAGCGTTAAAACCTCATTTCCACTGCAGACTGTTTTTACGCGTAGACCGGACGGTACCTTGAAATTGTCAGGCGAAACTGCCTCAGCCACAGCCCTAGCACTTTCAGAATCATTGTACTGAATAACGATTTTAGCCTCCAATTTTTTCACCAGCCAACTGTTTCCCAACAAGTTCATTAACAAGTTTTATAAACGCGTCAATTTTTTCAGTGGGGACTTGAGCGCCAGCAGCCACGTTATGGCCTCCGCCTTTCCCAAGGCATTTTTCAGCGGCAACCTGCATGATCTCTCCAAGATTAACCCCTCTATTAGTTAACATATCCGTAGTTCTTGCGGAAACCTTCACCAGTCCCTCTCCTTTCACGTCAGCATACGCGATTAGAGGCTTTTCAGGGTTTGAAAGGCTTGTTGAGAGGATAGATGAAACTGCACTAATTATTTTGTCATCTATGAAATCTTCGCCGTAAACAACATAGATATTTTCCATCTCCTTCATTCGCTCGGGTTTTTCCATAACCCATCCAAGATACTTGTTGATGGTTCTTCGGTAATCTTCAAGAACCTTAGTCGCTTGTTCTAAGGCTAAGCCCCTGTCACCCATGCAAACCGCTATGCCAAGGCTTGGTTTATTCATGCGTCCAGTAGCGTTAAGCAAAACTGCAAATTCCCTTCCATCCCGTAGGGGAGTCCAGGGCTCTTCACGGTTTAAAGTATAAACGTGTCCTATGAGATTCGATATTTCATAATGTAACCCTTTCGATAGCAAATAATCTGCAAGGGCCGAGCAAAGTCGTTTTTTCTCATCTTCTGAAAGGTCCCTTAAAGCTCTCCATTTATCCTCATATTTTGGTTTGATATCAAGGCTTACAAGAAAGGCTAAGCTTTTGTCTTCCGCACCGCTTATTTCTGGAATAAAGGGAGTTGTTGTAGAGGCCAATGCCTTATGTATTGGGCGAGTTTCTCTGCCGAAGAAAATCATGTCTTTTTCAACCGTTAATAGTCCCGCGTTTTTTGCATCTTCAACTATTTTTTCGTTTAACCCACCAAGCATTCGCTGGTCATATTTGTCCTGAAAGTCTCCAAGAGCCCCCACAACCGCTAGGGGCGCCAAATCCATATTAGCCCTATCTATAGCTTTAGCCACAAAATATGCTACACCGGAGCCGCTAATGTCCCGTGCACCATCTATGCCGTGAAAATGGGGATTAACACATAGAAAGCCCTCAGTTAATCCTCCGCCCACTTGGTGATGATCTAAAGTCACGATTTTTAATTCTGAAGTTTTTTGGCTTAACAAACTTGCATATTCAGTTCCTAAATCTGTAAATATAACCATTTGAGGCTTTTCTTGGAGGATTTCAGCAACCAGTTTCTCGTCAACCCACTGGGTTATCCTGATCCGGAACCTTGCGTCAAGTCTATACAAGGCTTTGCCAATAATTCCGGCAGCGGCTATTCCATCAGCATCTAGGTGGGAATAAACATGGATGAGGCCTTCCCCTTTAACAGTTTCTAAAATCATTTCAGAAGCCTTAGAAACAGAATCAAAGAAACTTGCATTTTGATTTACGTCTAAAGTCATCGCCACCACAAACAGTAGTTAGCAGAACAGAATTTATTTAAAAATAGCGAAGGCTCTGCATAAACCTAAAGCATGCATTGAAGGCTTAAGTTATGGAGGCTATTTTCGGCTCATACTTCCAGTTGGGAGGCAAAACGCCCTCACGCTTATAATACCTTGCAAGCTTATGGATTTTCGCTTCAATAAGCTGCAGCGCCCTTTTATTATGTAAGTCTTTCTTGTTCTTTTCAAGATGCGCCGAAAGCCTAGACGCCTTCTTAAGCAGTTCTCCAAGATCTTCGGGCGTTGATGGCGCAAGCCCTGCCTCTTTAAGTATTTGGGTTATTGTTTTCCCAGTTATAGGCTTAACCAGAGGAATTGCATACTGATCTCTTAGGATTGTTCCTATGCGACTTGGAGCGTGGCCTTCCTTAGCAAGTTTAATAACCAGGGCTTCAACTTCTTCAGGCTGGTATTTACACCAGCTTGGGGGGCGTTTGCTCACTGGCCTTGTTGAATGGGATTTACCTTTTTCCTGTTTTGGCATGCTATATCCCTTGTAAATTCTGTAAGAGCCATGATATACGCATATTTAAAACATTCGATTATATTTAAATTTCATGTTGCCTCACAACCGCAACTACTGGATATTCTATTTAAAATTTAACGCGACAGGTCAATCCAGCGCTTCAAGACTTAAGGGATAAAATAAAGTTTAGACAGTTAATTCCTTCTTATACCATTCTGCAAAACTCTTTAATGCCCTTGCACGGTGTGAATGCTCATTTTTCTCCGTGAGACCCATTTCTGAAAACGTTTTGTCGCTGTTTGCCGGCTTAAATATGGGGTCAAACCCGAAACCGGAATTCCCTCTCCGTATGGTAGTGGTAATTTCTCCAAGGACTTCGCCTTTAAAGCATATTGGATACTTTAATTCTTCTGAAATGTAGGCTATAACTGACTGAAACTTTGCTCTTCTATTTTTCACATTATTCATAAGCTTAAGCAATCCTTCGTTGCCTATGGTCTTGTAAATGTAAGAAGAATATGGACCTGGAAAACCGTTTAAAGCTTCCACAAAAAGGCCAGCATCCTCCACTATTAAGGGCAGACCACATTTTTCAAAGGCATATAAAGCGCTGGTTTTGGCTATTTCCTCGAGGCTTTCGCTTTGTATTTCTATGGTTTTTACTCTCAACATGCCAACAGCTATTTTATATGGACTTAATATTTCGCGGGCTTCGTTAAACTTGCCAACGTTGTTTGTCGCGAAAAAAACGACTTTTCCCCTAAGTTGAAAGCCCATTAAGGGTCCCACAACCTCTTTAGGCTTCCTTTAATTTACGTGTTTAAAATCTTTTTCAGTCGTTCAGTCTGTTTTCGCCTTTTCTTTCGGCGATGTAGCGTCCCCTTCTTTCTATTTCCTTTATTTTTTCTAAAACAGCTTGCACAGTTTGAGCATCTAAGACTCTTGAATAGCCTCTAATAACCGCGTCAAAACATTTGCTTGCATATTTGAAATGGGTGCTTTGCAATGCTCTCTTCATAAGGTGCAAGTCCACTCCTCTAGCTTCAAGTTCCTTTGTTTTCTCGCCAAGTCCAAAGTCTACAAAGAATATTTTTCCTTCGGGATTTCGAATCATGTTTGAAGTTGTTAGGTCGCCGTGAATTATTCCGTATCTGTGAAGTTTCCCTATTAACTCGCCTATTTTCTCACATAGGACTTGTCTGCTGCTTTCGGAAGCCCCATTTAAAAGTTGTTTTACTTGTGGACCTTCAATGAAATCCATTATGATTTCCGCATTTTTGACGTCGACAAAAAGTATTATAGGAGTTGGCACTCCAGCCTTTTTCGCTTCATGCATTAGTTGGGGCTCATGAATTGTTCTGTAAGTCCTAACCTGCTCGTCCAGTTCTGGAAGCCTATAGCGCTTAGGTAAGCGTCTCTTAATTATTACTTTTCTGCCATGCCACTCTGCAAGGTACAGGTTGGCTTCTGCTCCCTTCTTGATAAGCGATGGCTGGCTCATTTCAACCAAGGAACCTCAACCTCTTCAAGCCGCCACCTCAACCTCACGAAACTTTCATCAATAGGCGTTATGATCCCATGGGTGAAGGCTAGAATGCCTGTCCATGCGATCATGGCGCCGTTATCTATAGCAAACTCGCTTGGCACTACACAGAATCTAGCCTCATGCTCTTCAGCTATGGACTTAACCATTTCCTGAAGCCTTTTGTTGGCAGCCACCCCACCGGTTAGCAGCACCTCTTTTTTCTCCGTGTGGGCTAAGGCTCTTTCAGTAACCTCAGTAACCATAGAGAAAGCTGTTTCTTGGAGGCTGTAACACAAGTCTTCAAGTTTATTCTTTCCTTTTTTCAGCAGATTGATCGTGGCGGTTAACAAGCCGCTGAAGGACATGTCCATACCCTTAACTGTGTATGGTAAGGGGATAAACTTCTCTCCCTTCGAGGCAAGCCTTTCAACGATAGCTCCAAAAGGCTCACCTACTTTTTGCCGCAGTCCGGCCTCCCTCGCAAAAACGTCCAAGCAGTTTCCAAGGGCAATGTCCAAGGTTTCACCGAAGACTCTGTAACGACCAGAATCAAAGGCCGCTACTATAGTGTTTCCCCCAGACACGTAAAGGGTAACAGGATCCCTTGCACCTGTTTTAAGCTTCCCTATTTCAATGTGCGCTACAGAATGGTTGACCCCTACGAGGGGAACTTCTAAATATGAGGCTAAAGCTCTGGCTACGGTGGCCCCTGTCCTAAGACATGGACCAAGTCCTGGACCTTGCGCAAAAGCCACAACAGATAAGTTCTTAGGCTTGACTCCCGCCTTTTGGAGTGCTTCTTCTAAGACTTTGCTTGCAACCTCAGCGTGGTGCCGTGCCGCTTCTCTTGGATGGATTCCCCCCTCAGGAGGGAGATAGGCGCTTATAACGTTTGCTAGTATTTTCCCTTTAAAATCTGCTATTCCAACGCTAAAGTCATCTGCTGTGCTTTCGATTCCAAGACAGTAGCCTTCTTTAGATGTTCCATGTTTCATTTTCGGGACACTCTAAGCAAATTGTTTTATCTTTGGATTACATATTTTATTTAGGAACACCTATATATTAGCGTGGAAACTGGAACGGTTACGATGCCAAAGCATAACGATTTAGAACAGAGAGCCTTGCAAATAATAATGAGTGTCGGAAATCAGGGGTTGCTTCAGTCTGAATTATGGAGGAAACTTGGGGCAAGCAGCAGGGAAGGTTCAAGAATAGCTCTAAAACTTGAAAGTAGAGGGTTAATACGAAGGGAAAAGGAACTTTGTAATGGAAGATGGACTTATAGGCTTTACCCAAAGAAACTTCCAACATCTATAGACTCTATACTGGACTGCCCTTGTATGATGTGCCCTGATTGTCAGAGATGCGGTCCCACAGGTGCTATAACACCTCAGAACTGTGAAAGATTAACGGAGTGGCTTCTACGCATGGTTGAAAATGAGTTTAATGTATTAGGTGACAGCTAGTTTTGCCTAGGGCGTGGCTTCAGGAAAGAAAAAGAGACTTTTATTATAGGAAGGCTAAGGAAGAGAAATACCGTTCAAGGGCAGCCTACAAGCTCCTCCAAGCAGCAGAAAAGTATCATTTTATTAGAGATGGCGATGTGGTTGTTGATTTGGGCGCTGCGCCAGGCGGCTGGATCCAAGCTGCAAGAAAAATTGTTGGAGCAAAAGGCTTTGTTTTAGGAGTTGACTTAAAATCTGTTAAGCCTTTTCCGCAGTCTAATGTCCGAACAATAATAGGCGACATAAAAGAGCATGAAACACTGCAGCAAATCCTAGATATGCTTCCCAGAAAAGCCGATGTGGTGATTTCGGATGTTTCGCCAAACATTTCTGGCATATGGGAGTTAGATCACGCCCGTCAAATCGAATGTGCATACAAAGCATTAGAAATAGCTCTAGAAGCTCTCAAGCTTGGCGGAAACTTTTTTGTTAAGGTTTTCCAAGGGGACATGCTAGACGACTTCATTAAAAAAGTTAGAGAACACTTTGAAGATGTAAGGGTGATGAAGCCTAAGGCGAGCAGAGCAAAAAGTTCGGAGATGTTTGTTCTAGGGATACGCCTAAGGAGTTTGAGAAAATAACGGTAAAGCTAAATTCTTTCAAAGTTTATTAAAAGAAGGTGAAAAATTGAGAGTAGTTGCAGCGGATTCTTCAGCCGCCATTTTAAACAGTAACTTTAAGCCAACATTTATTGTTGCGGCTGCAGCTGTGCTGGTTAACCCGCCCTATAGAGAGCCCAACGACTGTTTAGCTAAACCCATTTTCGCAAACACCGAAAACAGCCCCGATGTTATAGTACATGAGGCAGAACTTTGCAGGGAAATCCTTGGAAGGGTTAAAGCCGACATTGTACATCTCGACATGTCCTTGGGAGCTGTTCCCCTCGAGCAGCTTTCACCCATTCAGTTTTCCAGTATGAAAATTTCCAGTCGGGCGAAAAGCCACCTTCTAAAAATTTTGCCCAAATTGAGGAAAATTGCCGGCGAAATAACACAAAAATATGGTGTGGAGGTTTTGGCAGTAGGTAAAGAAAGCGTTCCAGTGAGAGTTGCAGAGTTGACAGCGGGGGCTCACGCCATAATATATGCTTCAGAAAAAGCCCTAAAGGAAAACCGTTCTCTACTGCTTGGTTTGCCCTCAAAATGTCAGCCGAGAATCATGGAAAACAAAGTGTATTTGTACTCTCTTATGGCAGCGGAACATGACGTTATGGGATACGCGGAAGACCATGGCAAATTTCTGAAAAAGGTTAATATCAGTGAAATGCTAAACCCGTGTGCAAGGGGCTTTAGGGTATTAAAGATAAGTCTAAAGCAATAAAAGTTTAAGGGGTTATAGCTTTGGTATTTCAACTTTGGAAAGGTTCTTCACCAAGAATGAAAAGAATTCTAGTAATAGGGGCGTTTTTTATTCTTTCGCTTATTGTAACAGTTGCAGGGGTATTAACCCCTCTAACCAGTGAAGAAGCAGGTGAAATTAGCAGAGAGCTTGAGAAAATGCGGGAGTCTGTTTCAAACGCTGGAACTTTTCGTGGAACAGCACTAATTTTTGGAAACAACTTTATGTTATGCCTTTCATTCTTCATACCTGTTGTAGGTCCATTTTTAGGATGCTATGTACTGTATAGCACGGGTGTTGTAATTGCGGCAGACAGCATCAGCGCAGGCATACAACCCATATTTAGTTTCCTTCTGCTTTTTATTTTCCCATTTACGTGGCTTGAGTTTTTAGCCTATTCCACTGCCTTTTCTCAAAGCATTTGGCTCACTTGGCGCATTATACAGCGTAAGTGGAGGGGGGAGCTTGTAAACACAGGTATAATGATTTCCATATGTGCGGTAGTGCTATTGGTGGCAGCGGTGATAGAAATTTTGGTTATTCAGGCGCTTAGCTCTTTGGTTTAAAGCTTGTGATTTCT
>JAWCNE010000033.1:0-18055 GCA_038849025.1 Bathyarchaeia archaeon | reverse complement strand
GGGGGTTTGTCCGGGTGATGTTGGCTGTGCCGGAGGCTTTAGTATTTGGGTTTTCTGAATAATTTTGCTCCGTTGAAGTCGCATACGTATTCAAAGCCGGCTTCTATTAAGGCGCAGGCTTCCTTAACGTTTTTTGCAACCTTTGAAATGTATTCTTGTTTGTCTTTGAAAAGTTCTTCAGCCAATATAATGTAAATCAGTGTGTTGTTTATATTTCTGTGGCCGAGGATCTGCTTAACATATAAAATGTCTTTTGTTCTATGATATTCCATTGTGGCTTTCCAATGGCGTAAGGTCTTAAAAGTTATTTGCAGTATTCTGGGATTTTTCAGTTTGTAAGCCACTCTTTTTCTCTGCTGCACGAAATGGTCATTGTGATGGTCAAGTCGCATCCCCGGAGCTGAGAATATTCTGTTTCCATATTTCCTTGGGAGATTTTCAAGCATGGCTGCGAGTTTGGCGCTTATGTGGAATATTCTTGGGTTTGACCCTTTTTCTGGGGTTATGCGGACTGTTTTTGTGGCTGTGTCTATATCTGTCCATTGGAGTTGCCATGCTCCTCCCGGTCGCATACCTGTTTCTTTAAGTAGTTGGAGGAAGCAAGCCATCCTTGGGCTGCAACCTTCTATCAGCTGGTCGATTTCTAACTCTTGGGGTATGAAAGGCAGTTTCTGTATGCCTTTGTAAAGTGGGCGTTCCCATGTTTTTTCATGTATTTCAAGGAATGTTGTGTAAGCGTCGCAGGCGTTTGATTTTCTTCCTTTGCACCAAGGCTGTGATGCAATGACTCTTTTAACTTCTTCTGGATCGCTTAAATCTGCGCCGAGATTTAGTAGCCTTTTTATGAGCTTTAATCTGCCTTTTATTGTGCTTTCAGCATAGCCTTTCTTCTTCATATACCATAGATATTCGACGAGTTGCCCCTTGATGTCTGCAGATTGTAGTGTGCCCTCCCGCTGGGCTCTCTCCTGCCGGGTTTCCACTTCGGCCAAGTTTTGCACCAGCCGTGGCGGGCTAGTGGGTGCTCCGCTTAACGCCTCACAGCTCCCTTGGCAATTAAAAGGTAAGGCGTTAGCGCAATTTAAAATCTGTCTATCAACTTTCTGAGCATGTTGAGATGCGCCTAATTTGTTGTAATGTTTTTTGCTGAATCGGTAGCTGCAGTTCTTACATAGCCAACGCTGAATTACCTCTCCATTTGTATTGTAGCGTATTCCATCTCTGCAAACATTTTTTGATCTGCATTGGGAGCATTCCGGCGGCAGCTCAGTTGGATGCATGAATGATCTTTCGCTGTTTTTGGTTTGTTCTGTGTTTTCCTGAGCCACAGCCAACCCCTACCCTTTTAGAAGAGCCATTTCCCCTGTTTTCGCTTCTTAAGCCGCTTCTGCATTTCACCAATCGCTTTCAGAATTTCAGTTGTCCTTTCGCTTTCGAAGGCTGATTTTATGTCCTCTCCCGCAATTTTGTTTCTTCCAGCCCTTTCAGCCGAATATCCAGCGGAAAGCAGTATGGAAAAGCCGAGTCTTATGTCTCCTAATTCTGACGTTACCTTCGCCACTTCATCAAGCAAATTATCTGGTAAAACACTTGGATTGAAGGCGTGTCTCACGCGGGCCCGCAGGATTTCCTTTGTTTCTTCTTTTGTGTATGGGTTAAGCGAGATGAGCTTGGGTTGGAGCGTGCTTAGAGCTCTTTCAGGAATTTGCGTTGCATCTTCTATTTTATTGCTTATGAGGATTAGGGTTGTTTTTGGCTGGCGGTTTAGGTAATAGATAAGCGGCTCCTTCTCCTTAGCCAGTATTGCGTCAACTTCGTCTATAGCGATTACAACAGACATATCCGTCAACAATTTTTCAAAAGCCTGTTTTAGACGGAACATCTGCCAGCCAACATCTGGCACATTTAAGCCCAACCCCTTCACAACTTCAAGCATCGTATAATAGGGAGTTCTTGTTCTACCAGCGTTCTTCTGCTTAGCTTGACTAACGTTGGCGTTTATTCGGCTTTGCTTATTAAAAGCGAGATTGGCGACGTCAAGCGTTTTCCAAACTATAAGAAGCTGATTAGTTGGGCTGGTTTGGCTCCTTCTCTTTACCAGTCTGGAAATGTTATGCGTAATGGACGTATAACTAAGCAGGGTTCTAAACTGTTGAGGTGGGTTATGGTTGAATGCGCTAGGGTTGCTGTTCGCTATGATTCTAGGCTTGGCGAATTCTATGAGCGGGTTAGGCGTAGGCGTGGTGAACAGAAGGCTTTGGTTGTGTCGCCTGCAAAATGTTGAAGATCATATGGTTTATGTTGACTCGTAGGGAGCCTTACCAATCTAGGAATGAGCGTTTATACGGCGATAAGCTTAATAGGCTTTCTGGGCATTAGCCTTTTGCTTGCTTTGGGTTTCAGTGTAGCGGAAAACGCCTTTCATGAGTGTTAGTCATCGTTAATAGAACGTTGGAAAAACTTTCAATGGTCTTCTATGGAATTTTAGCTTTGGAAAGACTTGCGGATTAAAATCCCCCGCACTTGCGCGCGACCATATCTCTTAAATGCCAAAAAAGAGAATTAATTAAAGATGATGTTCTATGTCGTTAGAAAAAAATAAGGCGATTGTTCGTAAGATGTTTGAAGCCATTAACAAGCAGAACCTAGCTTCACTGGACAAGTTGATGGCGCCGGATTTTGTTCTGCATATGCATACCCAACAAACGAAGGGATGGAAAGTTAATAGACAGGTCGTAGAGGGCGAAATCAAGGCTTTTCCCGATTTCCATGTGGCTATTGAAGACATAATCGCTGAGGGAGACAAGGTTTGTGTTCGTCTTCAAGAAACTGGAACGCACAGAGGCGAATACCGTGGATTAGCCCCAACAGGCAATAAACTCTCATACACAGTTATTGCTATCTGGCGTATCGTTGAAGGCAAGATTGCAGAAGGATGGATAGCCTACGACCAACTGGATTTCCTCAAACAACTCAGCGTCATCGAATGGAAAGGATTTCCTGACGAGCATATTGCAAATTGGCAGTCAGGCGACTCAGTAGTGGTTCCACCGCCAACAACAGTAGAAGCTGCAGAGGAAAGGCTGAAAGAAGGCTACGAGTGCAAAGACTGGTACCTATGCATGAAAAACTACCGGAGAGTTAAAGAGTATGCCATGCGTATCTCCAGACGGAAAACCCGCAACAACCGGAATAACAATTCTTAAAGTTTGAAGGAAGGTTCTTTTAAATCCTGAAGAGGTCGCATGCAAAACGGGCCAACCGCTTTTTATGGTTAGAAGCGGTCTACGGGAACTAAAAAACGCTGGATTCTTAGAAGAAACCGGAGGCAAATACAAGCTTTCTGAAAAAGGACAAAACGCCATACAATAAAAACACATCGCATAGGCATTGTTTAGTTCTTTACTTCTTCTTTTTTCAATTCAGGCTTATGGATGCACCAAGGATCTTCCGTTAAATAGTCTCCTTTAAGCTCAGAGGGTTCATGCAGGTCCCCACAGAAGTCTATGAAGTTGGTTGTAAGTCCATAAGCTCTTGCACGGCAGCCTCCACAAATATATTTGTATTTACATAGGCCGCATTTTCCTTTCAGTTTTTCTGGATTGCGAAGATCTTTAAGCACTGGTGAATTGAACCAGATTTCTTTGAAGGCTTTATCGCGGATATTTCCCAGCTTTATGGGCAGATAGGGGCAAGGAGTAACATCACCCGTAGGATATATTCGGCAATAATATAGGCCAGCTATGCATCCCCGCATACTCGCTTGAACATGCCTCATTTGCATTCCCGTTTGTTGGGCGATTCGCATAAACTGGGGAGCGCAGGAGAATTTGACATTCAACTTGCGCCTACTAAGATTCTTCAAGGTTTGGCTTATCATCTCTTCGTACATCTCAGGAGTTATATCCTCTATTTTTACTCCTCTGCCCGTGGGCACCAAAAAGAAAAGGTGAAAATTTTCTGCTCCTAATTCTTCAGACAAGGCCAAGATTTCGCCTATCTCGTCATAGTTTTGCCTCGTCACGGTTGTATTCACTTGTGTAAGGATGCTATTTTTTCTTAATGCTTTTATTGCGTTTACTGCTTTTTCCCATGAACCTTTTACACCTCGGAATTCATCGTGTTTTTCTGGACTGCTTGAGTCTAGGCTTATGGAAACCGTATCTACACCAGCTTCCTTGAGTTTTCGGGCTGTCCCATCGTCTATCAGTATTCCGTTGCTTCCAAGGCCTATTTTGAAGCCTTTTTCCTTCCCGTAGCGGATTATTTCGAAAATATCTTCTCTCAAAAGAGGCTCTCCGCCGCTTAAAATTAGCAGTGGCCTACTTATTTCGGCTATCTGGTCTATGAGCTTTTTTGCTTCTTCAGTACTAAGCATTGAGGAGGGTGCTTTGCTGGAGGCGTTAATGTAACAGTGGGCACATTTTAAGTTGCATTTCAATGTGATATTCCATGAAATAACTAGTGGAAAAAACTCGGGCTTTTGGGAATGCTCTTCTGTTTTTGCACTGGCCATTTTAAGGTTAAACTCGCAAACTCCATCCTCCGCCATCATTTTCGGGTGGATTAATTCAAAGGGGAAAGGAATAACCATGTTTAACATTGCTTTGGCGTGGGCGAAACATAAGTAACGACAAAACAGTGAAGCCACCGCAGGATTCATTTTCATTCTTGTGATTATGAGTTTTTGACTTCCAAATATTGGACAATTCAGAAAACGCATGACAGCAGTAAATTTTTTCATATCCATTTCTCGTTCTATATAGTGGTCGCTGAGCATTAATTTGTCAAGCTGATCCCGTTTAATTCCAGCTTTGAGGCTTACTTCAAGAGCAGTCCGCACAGTGTAATCGCCAAATTCCTCCCGCTTCTGCTTTATGTGATCTTCTAAACTGTCAAATCCAAATTCTTCAGCTACGGCGCAGGCCGTCAAAAAGCCTTTTAAGGTTTCATATTCCTGGCGTAAACGCATTTCAACTATGTGTAAAGCCCACTCTTGAAACAAGTTTTGAACTTCAACTGCTACCTTAGCATTCTTTTCGTCTAACATTTTTTCAATTTTAGAAATTTTCTCTGCCAAACGCTTTAACAACTTTACTTTTTCTTCCTCATCTAAAGAAGTATTCAAAGGAATAGTATCAAAATCTATTTGAGTTTTGAAAAAATCTTTTGTAAGATGTTCGGCATCTGAAAGGAAATCATTATACAAGCTTTTCAGTTGACAGCTTATTTCCATAGGGTCTATTTTAAAAGCTTCAAGGATTATTTTGGGCTCCGCTGCCATTTTCGTAACCATAGCCATATGATATAGGAGGGAACCAAACATTCCAGGATCAAGGTCTTTCCCCTCTAAAGATCCTCCATAGAAGGTTTCTGAGATTAATTTTTTAGCTTTTTCAAAGTCTTCACAGTTTATAGCGTTTACGGCGGATTCAATCTTTTGTCTTCTTTTATGCAGCAACATTGCCCATTTATGACAATGAAACTTGTCAAACTTCAAGTGCATCCCCATCCCGCTTATTAAGTGCGGATTCTGGACATTGACAATTGGCACTTATAAGC
Organism: Bathyarchaeia archaeon; assembly: GCA_038849025.1. Classification (GTDB taxonomy): domain Archaea; phylum Thermoproteota; class Bathyarchaeia; order Bathyarchaeales; family Bathycorpusculaceae; genus WUQU01. Next base: position 12,493 of record JAWCNE010000033.1, on the reverse strand, counting down.
TTTACAAAACAATAACCTTTTTAACTTCTAAAATACCTCCAGCTTGGAGTGAAGAGGTTCGGTTACATGATATTCAAGACAAAAGGTTTAGCATTAACCACAACCTTTGGAATTATAATATTTCTGTCAAAAACTATTATAGTTTCTCCTTTTGATAAAATCCTAATTTTTGTGCAAGCTCTTTTCCTAGCTCTGGGTACCCTTCTCCTTGGAATAGGGGGAGCTACCTATGTTTCTTTTGTGGGCGGAATATTAACTGTGACTGTTAGACCTGCAATGGCCATTTTCACTTTTATATTCGCTCTTTTTTATGGCATACTTGTTGACGCAGCTTTTGCTTTTTTCAAGGTTAAGTCAAGTATGCAAGTCAACACTGTTAAAGCCGTTTACGCTACAACCTTCGGCACAGCTTTAACAGGATTGCTCAGCTATTACACAACCGCAATATGGTTGGGTTTACTTCCGCGAAACTTTATAATGGAAGCAATTATACTTGTCGCAGGGATAATAAACGGTGCCTTTGCGGGTTACTTTGCGGCAAAAATTTGGAATAAATATCTAAAATTTATGGAACAGAATCTGGAACCGCATGTCTAGAAAAGGCCCATAAAATCTCATACGTCAACTCATGAGGTTAAGGCCCCATTTTGTGGTGCGGCCGCCGGGATTTGAACCCGGGTCGTCAGCGTGGCAGGCTGATGTCCTAGTCCAGGCTAGACTACGGCCGCCCTTGGAGGGGGCTACGTTATTCCTCTTATTTCCTTTTCCTAAAAAGCATTATGTTTCTCCGTGGGAAGGTGCCTTAAGGTTTATGCCCGAATGTTTGATGTGTTTTTGGAAAAGGTTAAATCTTGATTGGGGATAGTTTGCTAGACTGTTTCGTGCGGTGGTTGATATGCCAGATATTTTGGACATCGCAAGGCTTGTTCTTCCCCTAGTTGCGGGAATTGTTGGGGGCCATTTTTTGAGGGAGAGAAAGCATTTAAACCTTGGCAAGATAACGTCTGGGATAATTTTGGTTTTGATTTTTTCCTTGGGCTTTACCATGGGTTCGAATGGCGAGTTGTTGGCTGTTCTGCCAAACGTGGGATTTAGAGCCATAGTGCTTCTGGCCACAGTCTTGATTTTCAGCATACTTTTTGTCAAGGCAGCGAGGAAGCTGGTGAGAATATGATGAAATACATTTTAGCTGCCCTTGCCACGGGATTGTTAGCTGGCTACGTAAACAACAATTTTGGTTTCACGCCGCTTAACACGGTTATTTCTGACTATACTTTTAATTTATCTCTCATCGCGCTGCTGTTTTTCATGGGATTGCTTTTCGGAGCAGACAAAGAGGCTTTGGCTAAACTGCGAAAGATAGGGTTCAAAATTTTGGCTTTCCCTTTTGCCATAGCTTTAGGCGGTATAACAGGCGGCCTTGTAGGCGGCATACTCCTAGGAACTAATTTGTTTGCTTCTATGGGAGTTTGTGCTGGCTACGGTTGGTATACGCTAACTGGACCGTTAGCGGGGCAACTCTTCGGGTTAGAATGGGGCGCTATAGGCTTTGCCGTCAACTTTCTAAGAGAAATCACCACAATAGTTACAATATCGGTTGCAAGAAAAATTGACAAATACGCGCCAGTAGCCATGGGGGGAGCCACAGCCATGGATACAACCCTGCCAGTGATAGTGCGCTACTGCGGTCAAGACACGTTAATAGCCGCCTTCTCCAGCGGCTTCACACTAACTATGATAGCGCCTTTTGCAATAACCACGATAGCTGCTCTTGCCCATTAAAAACGATTCGAAAACTGTGGAGCTTAGCCACTAGATAAGTTTTGTTAGAGCAAGGTTTAGGGCAAGAAATGCGTTAGGAATATATATCTTATATACAGATTATAGACTAGACATGCTTTTAACTAGGGGTCTCTTGAGGGTGGGCACCGAAAATCTCGATAAAATTTTCAACCCTAAAAGAGTAGCCGTAATAGGAGCCAGCGATAGGGAAGGCTCTGTTGGTGCCAAACTACTAAGAAACCTTGTTGGAGTGGGATATACAGGCGTAGTTTACCCAGTAAACCCTTTCAAATCCACAATCCAGGGCATAACGGCTTATCCAAGCATTACAAAAATTCCATGGAAAGTGGACCTAGCAATCATTGCAACACCAGCCCACACTGTACCCCAAATCGTGGAGGAATGTGGAAAAGCCGGAGTCTCAGGGGCCATCATAATTTCAGCAGGTTTCAGAGAAGCGGGTAAAGAAGGGGAAGCCCTTGAAAAACAGATTCTTGAACATAAAAACCGTTATAACATGCGCATTATAGGGCCCAACAGCCTTGGAGTTATAAGGCCGAAAATAGGGCTGAATGCAACATTTGCGGATAAAACAGCCATGCCTGGAAGGATAGCTTTTATATCGCAAAGTGCAGCATTGTGCGCGTCTGTGCTTGACTGGGCTTCAGAAGCTAACATCGGTTTCAGCGCGGTGGTTTCAACAGGCTCCATGATAGATGTGGATTTTGGCGATCTAATTGATTATTTTGGAGCAGACCCCCAAACCCGCAGCATTATCCTATACATGGAATGCGTCACCAATGCACGGAAATTTATGAGCGCAGCAAGGGGATTCGCCAGAGCCAAACCCATAGTAGTGATAAAGGCTGGGAGATTTCCAGAAAGCGCAGAAGCAACCTTCTTCCACATTGGAGCACTATGCGGAGAGGACGCCGTTTACGATGCAGCCTTTAAACGCGCAGGCATAGTACGTGTAGAAGCCATAGATGACTTATTCAACTGTGCAGAAGCATTGGCAATGCGGGCAAACCCAAAAGGTCCAAACCTCACAATAATCACAAATGCTGGCGGGCCGGGCATAATGGCTACCGACTGCCTCATATCCAAGGGAGGACGACTCGCACAGTTAAGCAGCGAAACAGTTCAGTTGTTAAAAACAGTCTTACCTCAATATTGTTGCGCGGCTAATCCCGTAGACATATTGGAAGAGGCAACCGTTGAAAGGTTTAAAAAAGTGATGGAAATATGCTTTAAAGATCCTAACAGCGACGGTTTCCTAATTATATACACGCCTCAAGGAGCAGCAGATCCCATCTCGACGGTTAAAGCCATCATAGAAGCAGCACGGCAAACCTCAAAACCCATACTGGCATCCTTCATCGGCGAAGGAATCTGCCGAAAAGCTAGACAAATTTTACAGAAAAAAGGCATCCCCGCCTTCAGCACACCTGAACAAGCAGTTTCCACCTTCATGTATATGTATAGATACACTCAAAACTTGGAGCTCCTCTACCAAACTCCCGAGGAAATTCCCGTCGAGGTTTCCATTCCCACATTCCTTAAAGAAATTTTAAGGAAAGCTTTTAATGATGGCCGAAACACCCTCAATCAGCTTGAATCGTTGCATTTTCTTGAAGCCTACTCTATTCCAGTTATAAGAACTGTTATGGCTAAAACACCCGAAGAGGCTGAAAACTTGGCCTCAGAACTGGGATACCCCATAGTTATGAAGGCCTTGTCTCCGCAGATAGTTCACAAATCAAAAGCAGGTGGGGTCATCCTTAACGTCTGGTCCCCTTCTGAGGTTAAAACGTTTTTCTATAAGCTGGCCGAGAGTGTGAAAGGGTTCCATCCAGAAGCAGAATTTCAAGGGGTTGTATTGCAACCTATGGTTTGGAAGAAGGGTTATGAGCTTATGCTGGGCGCCAAAAAAGACCCACAATTTGGCTCTGTAATAGTTTTTGGAACAGGCGGAATGGCAACAGAATTAATGAAGGACGTAAGCGTTGGTCTTCCACCACTTAATCAAGTGCTTGCAAGACGGCTTATAGAGCAGACTAAAATATACAAAATTTCTGAGGAAAGCGAATTCCGCCCTAACTTTAGGCTTCTAGAAGAAATCTTGGTTAAATTTTCCCAGCTTGTTATAGACTTTCCTGAAATAAAAATGATAGAGATAAATCCGCTAATAGTTGACGAAAAAAGTGCTGTGGCTGTTGACGCTCGGATAGCAATTGACCCAGAAAGAATTTTGAAGGAAACCCACCCCCATGAGCATCTTGTAATAGCCCCCTACCCCAGAAAATATGCTGCCCCATGGAATTTGAAAAATGGTGTTCAAGTAGTTCTTCGGCCAATAAGACCCGAAGATGAGGCTTTACTCCGCGAGTTTTACTGCTCCCTTTCAGAAGAAACCATGCGCCTTCGATTTTTTCAAGTGTTCAGGGAGTTTTCCCATGAAACTTTGACACGACAATGCAACTTGGATTATGATAGGGAAATAGCCATAGTTGCGGAAACTAAGGAGCCCGCGAGAAAAATTGTTGGAGTCAGCTTGCTCACGACGGATCCAGGCAGAAAAAGTGGGGAATTTGCTGTTGTGGTTGGAGATCAATGGCAGGGAATAGGTTTAGGATCGAAACTGGTTGACTGCGCCATCGAGGTTGGTAAGGATATGGGTTTGGAAAAAATATATGGTTACATAAGTTCAAACAATTTCAGAATGATTAATTTGTGCGTAAAAAAGGGTTTTAGCATTAATCGTTTGGATGCGGAGCTTGTTAGGGCAGATTTAGATTTAACTGGAAAAAAGGAAGCTTAAAGCTCTTAACCTTCTATTATAGCCTTTTTCCCAGACTCTAATTGCGTTTGTCTAATAATGCTTTAAGAAAGGCAAAGAGTTAAGAACTTGAGTTAACATTTTGGTTTTCCAATTGTGCCTTGGAAGGTTTCTGAAGTTTGGGGCTGGTGGATCCATTAACTGCAATAGTAGTCTCTTTCTGTTTGTTAGGGATAATGCTTTACAAGCGTGTAAACCTTGGAATAACCTTAAACTTCACAGCTATCCTTCTGGCTCTGCTAGCCCTCGACTGGAGAGAAATTCCAAATATAATTTATGCCAGCGTTAACCCTTTAACCCTTGAAGGACAGCTTACAATATCCGTTGTGCTTGCAACATTTGGCATAATGTGGTTAAGCCAGCTTTACAAAGAGACGGGCGTTATCAAAGAATTGAGTGAAAGCCTAAGCAGAATAATCAAAAACTCAAAAATTATTTTAAGCGTGCTTCCAGCGGTTATTGGCTTGCTTCCAGTTGCTGGCGGCGCGTTGATGTCCGCCCCCATAGTTGATTCTGAAGCTGAAAAACTAAAGCTTAAGCCTGAAAAGAAAGCCTACGTCAACATATGGTTCAGGCATATAGTTCTTCCACTTTACCCGTTAAGTCTTTTTCTTATAATAACTGTGGCCCTAACAGGAACAACCCTATCTTCTGTGATTCTGCGCCAAATTCCAATAGTTGCAGTCATGATAATCCTAGGATCTGTGATGGGCTTCTGGAAAGTGTCCAACCCAAAACACGAGATGGAAAATAGGACAAAAAATGAGTTACACGCAGAAATCAAAGGCTTTATAAAGTCTTTTTCGCCGATACTGGCGACGATTGTTGTAGCCATCTTCGTAGGCTTATTAAACTATAATTTGTCAAGACGGGGAGTAGATGTGTTAATAGCAACCTTTTTAGGACTCATAGTTTTGGCGATAATTTCAAAGTCGAGTTATAAGGCGATTGTAAACCCCCTGAAAAATCTTGTGGTCTATGAAGTTGCATACGCGACTTATGGTGCTTTCTTGCTTAGAAACATGATGAATGCCGCTGGAATCTCTGAAATTTTCAAACCCCTCGGGGTAAGTGGAAGCATTGACACCACTTTGTTGCTAACGACGATTCCAACAGCTTTAGGTTTCTTAACAGGTTCGCCTTCTGGCGGAGTAGCCATAAGCACATCCATGTTTGGGGGAATTTTAACGTTCTCGTCTAAAACCGCGGCACTAATTTACATGGGGGCTTATCTGGGATATCTTATTGCGCCCACCCACCTGTGTTTTACGTTCACCGCCGACTATTTTAAGAGCCCCCTAGGAAAGGTATACAAGTATTTGATTCCATCCTTTATAGGAACCTTAGCAGCAGTGTTGCTACTCTATCTACTACCTTTCTAATCTGTATTCAAAAATGTTTAAAAGTTTCAAAATCTTCTCAACTTTTATGGAATTGCCATGGCTCTGAATGCAGAATTCTTCTATGGCTTAGGAGTTGCCATAATTTTTTTAGGCGTATTGATAGTTATTGCGGCTTTTGTTTTACTCGCCATATCAAGCTTCAGAAGGGGAAAAATAAGAGGAGGCGGAGCAATAATATTTGGTCCCCTCCCGATAATTTTTGGAACAGACAAGGAGTCTGTTAAAACTGTTTTGTGGCTTTCAATAGCGCTTACACTACTCCTCCTAATAGTTATAGTTGTGTTTAACTTCCTCTATAGCGGGTGAAAAGCAAACAATGACTTCAGAGGAAAGCAAGCAAAACGCAGAAGAACCATCGGTTAAAGGGTTTCTAGTCATGTTCCTAATAGGGTTTTTCGTAATTTTGATGGGCATAATATTTTTAGTTGCTGCCACTTTGTCTTCAGAAGGCTCAATAAGTTTTGGCGGTTTCGTGCTTATAGGCCCATTTCCATTAGTTTTCGGTGGCGGTCCTGGAGCCCCATGGCTTGTTTTGTTCGCCATAATTCTTGGCGTTTTAAGCCTAATAATGTTCTTTATAATGCGTAAAAGGCTTAAAGACGCTTTTTAGGCTTCGCTTTCTTTTTCCTCTCTCCCGTAGAAAATGTGTAGAAATATCAAGACTAGAGCAATGAACGTTGCGGTCATGAGGATATATTTGAGGGTTTCAAAGTACGCGCCTATCTCCACCGCAATTCCCCTTTTTACCATTCTATTTTGAGTTTAGGTATTTAAGGAGTTGGTTTCTTCCACTCTATCATTAAAGACTCGTACAGTTCGTCGTGGCTTTCTATGGTTTCATACCATCCTAGGTTTTTGGCTATTTTCTGCGCTATGAGATGATAGCATAAGTGTACTTCGCGGTCTAGAACTCTGAAGTAAAAGTCATCACATGTGCAGAACTCAGCATTGGGCATTATCAGGTAGTCGCGTTCTTTTCCAACCACAATCCATACGACTTTGCCGCTTGGCTTAAAAATGTACTTTTTGACCCTGTTCTCTTTTAGGGCTTCGAAGGCTTTCGTGAAGCGTTGTCCAAAGGCTTCATAGAGTTTTGTAAGGTTTTCTCCTGTAAGTTTGCCTTCTGCTTTCGCCTCTTTGCATACAGCGTTTAATAGGTCATCTTCGCAGCCGGTTTCCATGCAGGCACAGGCTTTAACGGATGGGTTGTAAGCACGTGAAGGGAAAAGTTTACTCTATTTTGATAGGTTCGCCTTTAGGCTTTTTCTCTTCCTTTGTTTTAGGCAGGGTAACCTCTAAAACTCCATTTTTGTATTGTGTTTTGGCTTCTTTCACGTTAACCTTTGCTGGAAGGGCTACTTCCTTATGGTATTTTCGTTGCGGCGTATCCACAGTTATGGTTAAAGTGTCCTCTGTTCCGTGGAGTTTTATGTCTTCCTTTTCTACGCCCGGAAGTTCAGCCACCACGTGGACTTCTCCGTCTGTTTCGACTATGTCTACGAGGGGTTCGCGTTCTTCCTTCACTTTTGGTCCGAAGCGGCTAGGTTTAACGTTTCCGAACTCGCGGATTTCAGGTTTTCCATCAGGGCCTATCTTTATGCTGTAGCCGTATACGAAGGGACCCCACTCTTTTATGGTTGAGCCGTCTGGAAGTTTGCGTTCTCTAACATAGTCTTTGGGAACTCGCGAAGTGAAGGCTTTGAATTCTTCTTCCATCATTTTTTCCATTTCGCGGAACATTCTGTCAATGTCTTCGAAGAACCAGCCTCCGAAGGATGGGAAGCGCCTACGTCTAAACCATTCTGGAAAATCTTCATCGAAGGACATATCCTTTCACCTTTTAAATCTTGAGAGAGCTTTCTCTATAAACTTTGCGTTATAATAGAAGTTTAAGTTTGTTTAGGGTTCCAAGGAACGTTCCGTCTAGAAGGTATATTTCCGCGTTTTCCATGTCAACTGCTTCTGAGCGGAGAACTGGCCCAACAATTTCTCCAGTTTTTCCGTTTCCAGCATTTTTCTCGTTTAGGGGTTTTCCTCCCAGAAAGTCGTTGAAGGAGGGCATTATGAAAATCTGCGATGTTTTCGGTTTTATTCCATGTTTGATTAAGGTTTCTTCTGGGGATTTTTCAATTTTTACGCCGTGCTTGTGTAGTAAGGCTTTAGCTAGTTGGGTTTTGTTGCAGTTGGCTTTTACCCAGACTTGACGGGTTATTCTGAACCCCGCTGGGTCGCGGAGGGCTATGACTGGGTGGACATGTCCCATGACAAGGGTTTTACATTTCAAGAGCGTAAGTGACGGCCAGCGGTGTCCGTGGAAAAGGCCTACGTCGCCTATGGCTGTGCCTGTGGATGGCAGAATTTTTATGTTTTCTGGGAGAAGCGGGTCAAGGTTTCCATCATGGTTTCCGCGGATAATCTGAATTTCTTTAACATAGTTTTGCAGTTCGTTGAAGAAGTCGGGTATGTCTTGCCATTCGCTTAGTTCTGCTGTTGCCACCGTGTGTTTTACGTCGCCGAGGATTAGGAGTTTTTCCGGTCTGTACGTGTTTAGGAGAGTTTTTAGTTTTTGCAAAAGTTTAGGAGCTTGAGTTGGGACATGTATGCCTTTTTCTGATAGGGCTATTTCCCACCCAATGTGAAGGTCTGTTATTACTAGGGTTCTTTTTTCCCTTGTCTTTATTAGTGCAGCTTGGTGGGGCATTAGGGGTGTTATCATTTTGTTCAGCTTTTAGGCTTTGATGAGGCTTAGGATTTTTTCGTGGATTTTCTGGTTTGCGGCTGCTATGAAGGTTAGTTTTTCCTTTGGATCCAGTTTGGCGTTTAGAGGTGTCCCATCGGGGGTTGTTATTTTTGCTCCTGCCTCGTTTATTATTAGCCATGCTGCAGCCGTGTCTGTAGTGCGGAGTTTTCCGCGGATGTCTATGAAGGCGTCTGTAGTTCCGTCAGCCACATAGCAGAGTTCTAGGGCGTTGGCGCCTAAATGGCGTATATGTTTTGTCTGTTCAATTAAGTTTGTCAGTTTTGGGGCGATTTCACGAGCTTTATACGTGTTTAGATCTATGCCTACCACTGCATCTTCTAGGGTTGCTTGTTTTGAAGGAGTTATTTTTTGGTTGTCGCGTCTAGCGCCTTCTCCTTTTTTAGCTGTATAGGTTACGCCGTGGAAAAGGTCTGCCACAAGCGCTGTATGAACAGTGTTAAGCTCTGGTTTTGAAGATACGGCTATGGATGTAGCGTAAAATGGTATGCCCCTCATCACGTTTGTTGTTCCATCTATGGGGTCTACCGTCACATAGTTATCTTCAGGGTTTTCGCCGTATTTTTTTATCCCTGACTCCTCGCTTATGAGAGTGAAAGATAAGCCATACCCTTTCAGCATTTCCGTTATTGCGTTTTCTGCTGTGAGATCTATCTGTTTTATCGGGTCTCCACCTGCCCCTATGCCGAGGCTTGGCTGAGGCTTGTGCAGGGTTTTTAGTATTGGCGCTATATGCTTTTTTATGTTGTTTTTGCATTGCATTAGTACTTTTAGCCAATCAACTTGTTTTTCCATGAATATTTTCTCCGTTTTCAATATCCTTCTGTTCCATAAAGACTTTGCTGAAAAACAGCTTAGATGACAGATGCAGCGGCATAAGAAACTTTTTGATTAATTGGGGGCCCTTTATAATTTACCATCCCGTTTCTTATTTATTTTGCTAAAAAGCAATAATAGAAGCCCGTAAAACTGGCGCATATCCATATCTAAATTTAAAACGTATTTAAACTCTGAATAAAATTCGTTAAAAACTAGACCAGTAGTATAGCCTAAAAATTCTTAACATTTTAAAAGCAACTAAACCGAACTATTCTAGGGACGGTTAGTTGCTAAACGGGAAGGAGCCAAATCTTTGTCAACAAAACTGGAAAAACTCTTAACATTTATAAGTGACAATGAATGGCACACCACCGAAGAGGTTGCTAACGCCCTGCAAATTTCACAGGAAAAAGCTCAAAAAATAACCAAGTTTCTGGCAGAAGCAGATTTGGTAACATACAATTCGGAAACAAGGCAGATAAAGTTGAAACAAAACTGGAAAACCCTCATAATAAACCAGAAAGAAACAGCTCCCACTGAGCAGGTGCAATTGGAAACTACTGCCGTAGGCACAATAATAGTCCCACCGCAAAAGACCATAATAATCCAAAACACCCATATAGCAAACCTAACGGATGTACCTCTTGAACTAGAAATTAGAGTAGATAAAAAGATAACTGAAATAGCCATAAACAAAATAGCATAAAGATGGCTATTTCTCATTCCTCAGATAGACAACAATCTATTAGCCTTTCGTAAAACTTCAAGAAGCTCCCGTCCTTTATCCGTAGTCTTATAGACGACTACTCCACCTGGATTGGAATCAAGTTTCTCAATTAGACCTGCATTCAAGAGTTCTTTAAAATAAAGATTGAACCGTCCAAAATTTAAATTGCAGCTGTACATAAGCCTAGTTTTATTCACCCCTTCTAAGGCCTCGCTGAGAATGTCTAGAATAACCTCGGTGCGACTTCGTCTCCTCTTCTTTTTCCGAGACTCTCTCATCAGCATCCGACTCTAAAGCATAACTAGGCTAAATATGTATATGTTGGCAAGCTTTAATAAAGCTAACCCAAAAAAGGGCTTCTAGAAAAAGCCTCTAAAAGATAGCTTTAGAATGTTCCTAATAAAAACGAGTTTGTGATGGTTCAGATTTAGTGTTCTAAAAAATGTGGGACAAAAAGGCAGTGTTTAGGTTTAACTCCTAAAAAAGTTAAGCTTCTCTAAAACTTTCTTCAGGTCAGCGTTTTTCTCTAGGAAAACACTTATTTTGTTCTCACCGGAAGTCAATGAAAGCGCCCTAATGTTTTTTCCATCGATGACTATGTGCTTAACGGCGCCAAGATGGAAAAGCTTTGAAAGTTCTTCTCCAGCGTCAAGGGAGGAGGATGAAAGAATTGCGTATTCAATGAGTTTAGATGGGTCTTTAAGGTCTATAGCTGCGGAAGTGGAATTCCTCAGTATATAGCCTATTACGCCGTCATATCCCTTGATCTCTTCAAGGCTTGTCTTTAAATCTTCCATGGGTACCGTTTCAACAGCCACAGATTCTGCAACGGCGGCAACGCCTTCAGCCTGTTTTTTCTTAGTCATATTATGCCTCCATTATTCAAAGACGGGTTTAACTCTTACAAGTTCGCCCTTCTTAATTTCTAGGGTGAGCTGCACTTTTTCAGGCATCTGTACGACGCCTTTTCCGTTGTATTTTGAATCTCTTATGGGTTTAACTTTACATCTTAATGTTTTTCCGTCAAAGGTTTCAATGTCCACAAGCTCAACTGGTTTGCCGCCGAAGGTGTTCTCCCACTCTGATAGCATTTCACTATCTATGCGCACTGTGTCAGAGGGGACAAGCAGTCCGCCTAGGTTTTCCACCATAAGCTGCGTAGCTTGAGACTCTGTGGGTAAAGCTTCAGGGATAGGCTCACTGGGCTCAGGCTTAGGCGGAGCTTCTTCTACGGGTTCTTCTTTAACCTCTAGAGGCTCGAGTTCAGTTTCAACTTCAGCGGCGGTTTCAAGAGGCGTGGGGAAGGCTTTTTTGTCGGGGGTAGGGCTGAGCCTCTCCAAAACTCTAAGGACCGTGGGGATTAGGACGCGGGTGAGTGTGGCCACGTATTTCATGTCTGCTTTTTCAGAAGTAACTGTTACGAAGTAGTTTTCGCCGAAGCGTGAAAGGGTAACAGTGCCTTTGTCGCCTTCGATGGTTACGGATTCGATTCCTCCTATGGATTCAGCCCTTTCAATTATGCCGTCAAAAGCGTCTATGACATGGATCATGACTTTTTCAGGGATTTCTGCATCTCCAGCGACTATTTCGCCTTCTTCTGTAAACATAAAAGCGTGGTTAATGTCTGGACACGCATTTCGCATTTCGTCTATGGTGCTCTTTAACGCGACGGAGTAAACTTCTTTATCAAGCATGCTTACGCGCCTCTTTCAGAATGGTTTTAGGTTATTTTGAAGAGTATGCGCTCTGGCACTCCGTCGTTTTCCACAACTATGTATTTTAGGCCTTCAGTGTCGCCTAGCTGGTCGAGCCATTTTAGGGCTTCGCGGGCTTTCTGCAGCACTAAGAGTCTTTCCTGGTAGCTGCGGACCACCTGCTCTATGGCTGTGAGTTCGTGGAAGGGGTTTGCATCTAAGACTATGCTTAGAGTGCCCACAGTGATTTCGCCTAGAGATTCGGCTGCTGCCTTTTTGCCTGCCAGTTTCATGACTACTTCGCGGATTTTTTTGGATTTTTCAGCTAAAGCCCTTATGTCGTCTAGGCGACGCAGGTACTCGCCCAAAGTGCTTTTTGTTTCGGATATTTCTTTATCTAGGGTTTCTGCTATGTCTTCAGCCGAAGCATACTCCTTTATTTCTACTACCATTTTTGTTTACACACCTCCA
>JAWCNE010000032.1:0-19421 GCA_038849025.1 Bathyarchaeia archaeon | reverse complement strand
TGTACAAGCAATTCTTGTTTTACATTCAGCTTTTCGGATTTCATTAACCAGTTTTCTCGTGGCTGTGGCTATGCCGCTCATCCTAGATAAAACATTGAGAAGGGTGCGCTCAACTGAAAGCAGGGTTCTTGCATCTCCGCGGATTTTCATTAGAACTTGCTTCGGTTTTATTTCATCACCATCCTTCACGAGGGTTTCAAATTTTAAGCCTAGGCTTTCAAGAAGCACTGCAGCCTCTTCAACTCCAGCAGCAATGCCGTGTTCCTTGGCTATAACTTCAGCCTCTGCAACGCTTCCTTCAGGAACTATTAAGGCCGAGGTTACATCACCCTGTCCCAGGTCTTCGGCAAGAATTTGCCTAAGCTTTTCTTCTAAAAGTTTCTTTGGCAAGAACATCAACGCATTTCACAGAAAACACTCTTTTCCTAATTATTATTTTAAAGTTATGGACTTTGATCAGCGTCTCATCAAGCCGATGCTTTTCTATTCAGGCTTTACCGGCAATTAAAATAAATATCCTCTGCTATTTTTGAAGTTATGAGAGTGCTGCTTAGTTGCGCAGAACTGGGCTTAGGGCATGTATCACGGGTCATACTTTTAGGAAAAAGCCTTGAAAAAAGGGGAAACGAATTATTCTTTTTTTCTGGAGGAACTGCTTACCAAAGATTAAAGGAAGAATTTGAGAATGTTTATCCATGTAGGCCTGTAGCTTGGTATGAGAACGCCCATGGGATAATCACTTCTGCATCGCTTCTTAACATTTTAATTCCGCTTCCAACTTTTAACTACGAAAAAAATGCTTTTGAAATCAAAAGTTCAAATGCGTCGGAAACTATCCACCGGTATTATGATCTTAGAAGGAACATACGGAAAATTAAGCCAGACGTGATTGTTTCTGACGGCGATATCCACGCTCTGCGCCTTGCCCAACGATGGAAAATCCCATCGGTTTATATTACAAACCTTATTCGACCAGCCTATGGCTTTTCTCCACTGCTAATTCCGGGGGAGAGGTTTACGGAACGCTACGTGAAAAAATGTTCAAAAATCATAGTTCCAGATAATCCACTACCCTATACTGTTTGCGAATACAATTTAGGCAATTTAGAGGACATAGGAATCAAGGATAAAACAGAGTTTGTGGGCGGTTTTCTCGATATGACGACAGCAGAGGGATTGGAGGATTATATATTTGCTCCAATAAGCGGGCCTCTTGGAACTAGGGCTAAGCTAACAAACATTATAATTCCAGTGTTAAAAGAGTTAGGGCTAAAGAGTATAGTAAGCTTGGGAGTTTTTGGAGAGAAAACCTCCATAAAAATTGGGAACTGCGAAATACATACTTGGCTGTCTTCGCAAGAACGCCGAGAATTCATGAAAAACGCTCGGTTTATAATTTTCAGCGGTGGACATACAACATGCTTAGAAACCATAAAATATGCAAAGCCAAACATTTGTATTCCAACGCAGCCTGAACAGTTGGGAAACGCCAAGAAAATGCAGCGTTTGAATTGTTCTATAGTCGTGAAAAACTGTAAAGAGTTAAGACAAGCCATACAAAAACTGGAGGAAAGAAGACACTTTTACAAAAATAATGTAAAGGTTTTAAGCCAATACTCTAGCAAGTTTAGGGGTGTAGAAAGCGCCGCCAAAATCATTGAAAATGTTTCTAAGCGTTAGGGAACAAGTTTATTTTTCACAAAGGGTTTTCCGTCTAACTTCGCCCTTTGGCTTTTCCTCTTCAAAAATTATGGCTTGAAACTTATAGACCTTCGTGCCTTTTATTAGCCAACTGTCCGGAGGCAAACCAGCCTTAATACAGCATTGACACAAAAATTCCTCTTCATTCCAATTCCACTCCACAGGAACTTGTGGCAAAAGCAGCCCCTTATAAAATCCTCTCTCAACAATCAACCCATCTTCACCCACCTTAATTTTAGAAGAATATTCGCTTGGCTTTTCCGCTTTCACAAGCTGCGGCGGAGTGAGGACGCTAACCTCAAAAACTACATTGTCCAGTTCATTCAACGAAAGCGGGTAAAAACGCGGGTCTTGGGTTGCAGAACTTATGGCGGAGTCTATAACGGCTTGAGCCAATGGTGCCGTTGGGTAAGGATAACCAATGCATCCCCGCAGTTCCTTTTCTCCGCTTTCAATGCTATTTATTGTTACAAAAACACCGCAAGGCTGCAACAACTTTTCTGGAAGACCCTTCGGAACACTTATGCATTTTCTGGTTTTCAAGTATTCCTCTACGGCGGTGCGGGCAAGCTTAACGAGGATTTTTCCTTCTTCTAGGCTTAGATTGAATGACAACGGCGCCTGTTCTCCGATTAACGGTCTAGTTTGTCCTTTTGGCTTAGAATTTCATTGATTCTTCGCGGGCACCGTCCTTCGTTAAGAATAGGAAGTCTATGCCATCGCCGCTCATGATGTCTCTGCTTATGGCTGATTTTATCGCCCTAACAACAAGCTCTTTTCCTTCTTCTATGCTTAAGCCTTCTTTGTAGCCTTCTTCTAGGACCCCCATGGCGATTTCTGTTCCAGAACCAACCACAGCAAACTTGTCGGGAATCACTGAACCCAAAACGTCAAGCACATATAGGGATGCACCCTCATCGTCTATTCCCCCGACAATTGTTTGAGTTATTAATGGCGCCAGTCTTCGGGCGAAAAGCAAATTTGACATCAGCTTAGCAGCAGACCTAACGGAGATGGGTCTACCCACATCCATACCGTATAAATTCGCATAGGCTTCAACCTCCCTCACTAGAATCTGCATGTCGGAAACAAGTCCGGCACATGCCGCGCCAATCTGCTCAGTTATCTTAAACACTTTTTTGCCACCCCTGCTAACAACCAAATATCCATAGGAAACGCGCTTCTCAGAAGCTAAGATAACACCATCTCTGCATACTATGCCAACCGTAGTGGCGCCTGGAACCCATAAATACTGGGGCATTTGCCCTTCCTTTTCCACAGTGTTTCACCTTTCAACGGATATGCAAGCCCAACCTATTAAACTTAATGTCTTCCCAGTTGCGAATAATAATCTTCCAAGTTGCCCTTCCAATCTTCACACTTAAATTCTGGAAGCCTTTTAACACGGCACAACGGTTTGGCTATAACCTCTCTAACCTCAAATTCTTTGAAGAAGTTCATGGTGTAGGCAGCCTTAACAATAGGGGCTGTGTCTAGGCCTTTATATGTGCCCGCACATGATATTACTTCTTCACCTTCGTTTACTTCTCCACCATCTGCTGCCATAAGTGCTGCTTCTATTGCTATCTTGGTGCCCGCCCCGAAAATTTCAAGGGTTTTGTCGATTATGCCTTCTGGAGTTGGATGTTCCCAATAGGCGGAACGCGAAGGTGGAGCGAAGGGTCTTGTGCCTTGGATAATTTTACATCCGTTTTCTTCAAGTCTTTTGAGGTTTTCTGCATATTCCTTCCGCCTTAATCCTATAGGCATATTTCCTTTAGGTCCCCAAGTTTCAGCTGGATAGTGGGTTACAACTACAATTTTGACGTTTGTCTCCTTGAATATTTCGAGGGCTTTTATTGCGCTTCTTCCAGTTTCAGAAGCTATTATCACCTTTTTAATGTTTGTTTCTTCACATCGGACTTTGGCTGCGCGAAGAACCCTCTCAGTGTTTACTTCGCCACAATATCTGAAGTATACAATCTTCTTTTCTATTTCTTCCATAATCTGCTTGCTCCATAGAATTAAAATAACTGCTGACTCTATAACGCTTTTGAAAAGGCGAATAAGATGATAAACCTCTACATAAAAAACGTGGAAGGCGTTTGGTTTGGAGCTGCATGTGACAACAAAAAAATTTTTGCCACAGCCTTCGCATCTAGCCAAAATCGGGTTATACAGAGTTTATTGAGGAATATTCCCTTCAATGTTCCCTTCCAAAATTTGGAAGAACCTTCGGGTTTAGCTGAAAAAGCCATTGCCACATTAAAAGATATATACCAAGGTAAGGATGTCTCCTGCGAATTTTCTTTAGCCATGGAACATTTGTCAAGCTATGCACAAAAAGTTCTTAAAACTGTAATCTTAATTCCAGTTGGCTATGTGACATCTTATGGCTCTGTTGCGAGAGCGGTTGGCGGAAGCCCTAGAGCTGTTGGCAGAGTTATGGCTTCTAACCCATTTCCTTTAGTTGTTCCATGTCATAGAGTTGTCGCGTCCAATCTTTCTTTAGGTGGCTATGGCGGAGGCTTGCAGGTTAAACTAGAAATTTTAAGACGTGAAAGAAGAAGTTATATCGCTAAAAGAGAGATTTCAGTAGATGGAGAAAAATTGCAGATTTTTCCGGTTGAACTTCTCTTAAACAAACAAGCAGAAAGCAGCAGTGCATTTTCAAAACGCAAATAATAAAAGCAAGATGCCTAAACCTCAAAAGAGGATGATTTCATGGTTAAGCGCGGGCTTTTCGTTGGAAGGTTCCAACCCTTTCATCTAGGGCACCTAACCGTAGTAAAAGAGATTTTAAAAGAGGTTGACGAACTGGTAATCGTTGTTGGCAGCGCCCAGTACAGCCACCGCATCGACAACCCTTTCACAACAGGCGAAAGACTTGTCATGATTAGAAGAGCCCTAGAAGAGGCTGGAATAGATTGTAAGCGAATATGGATTGTACCAGTGCCAGACATTCACATACACATGGTTTGGGTTTCCGCCGTTGAGGGTTACACCCCACGCTTTAAGACTGTATACTCCAATGAACCATTAACACGGAGACTCTTCACAGAAGCTGGATATGAGGTTAAGTCCATCCGCTACCATAAAAGAAAGGTTTATTCTGCAACTGAAATTAGAAAACGAATTTTGAAAGGAGAAAACTGGGAAGAACTTGTGCCTAAAAGTGTGGCTGAGTTCATAAAAGAGATAGGTGGCGTTGAAAGGCTTAAAGATCTTACAAAGAGCGATAAAGTGTAACCTTGTCTCCGGGCTTTACCTTAAAGGTTTCTGCAGCGCTTCCCTGGTTTACGGATATTTCTAAAAAATCATGGCTTCCTATTATGGCTAAGGGCTTTTGAGGTTCAACCTCTGCATAGGCCTTGCAAAGTTTTAGACTTAGCTCATATTCCTTAAGCTTAATTTTAAAGGTATCTTGGGCCCCAACTCCTTCAAGCTCCTTCTCTGTAAAGTTAGTCACTATATTTCCAAAGCTATCCACATGGATAACCTCACCTGTTAACATATTGCCTTTCTGAACGATTTTTGCGAACTCTGGCATCACAATTTTGCGGACTTCACTACCAAATTCTGACGGTGGAACTCCCTTAGAGAGAAAGGCCGCGGCCGGAGCAAATATGTCTCTTCCATGGAAGGTTACAGATATTTTTGGAAGCATAAATTTCGGGTTTGTTATTTCATAAACGTGTTTTATGCCCTGCTTGTTCGCTGCTAAAGCCAAAACCCCATTGTCTGGTCCAATGAAAAACCCGTTTTCCGCCTCTATAACTATTGGTTTACGTTTTGTTCCAACACTTGGGTCCACAACCACCACGTGAATTGTGCCTTCTGGAAAGTAGGGGGCTGCAGCAGCCAAAACATACGCACCCATTCTTATGCTAAACTTTTGTATTTGATGGCTTATGTCAACTATTCGGGCTTCTGGATTTATTTTCAGAATAACAGCTTTCATCTCAGCAACATAAGGATCCGCCAGCCCAAAGTCGGTGGTTAAAGTTATTATCGGGTTCAACATGCTATTTCCATCAAAGTTTTATGACTAGACAGCTGCGGTATTTTCGTGTGAAATATTTTAGTCGCAATCCTATATCTTAAAATTTTGCTATACTTGAAAAATTATCACCAAACTATTTAAAACAGCTAAAACATGGCCAAAGTGTAGTCTGATTAGCCGCCGTGGAGAACTGGAACAAAAACCACTTCGTCTCCATCTTTCACCTTGGTTTCTAAACTGTTTAAAGCGCTGATTTCTTTCCCGTTAATAATTATCAAACTATTAGGCCTAGGATCTCCGAGTTCTTGGTCAATTAAAGCCCTCGCTAATGTTGGCAATTCTTCAACAATCCTCTGCAAGAGCTCCCTTAGGGGAACAGGATTTTCAAATCTTAAGATTATTCTGCTTTTCCCCGAGAGAGTGCGGAGACTTCCAAAAAACTTAACTGTGACAGCCATCCCGTTAAACCCCTCTTTTAAGCATCATAAAACCACGATGACGGAAATATCGTTAACATTTGTGCCTGTAGGACCTGTAAAAATTAAGTCTTCTAGTTTTGAGAAGAAGTTGTAGGAATTGTTTTCAGCTAAATATGCGTCGGCATTCAACCCCTTTTTCTCCGCTCTAGTCAAGGTTTTGCTGTCAACTAAGGCTCCAGCAGCATCCGTGGGCCCGTCCACACCATCAGTGCTAATAGAAGCCACTACAACCCCGTCGAAGCCGCGAAGCTTTAACGCAGCCGCGAGAGCTAGTTCCTGATTTCTTCCGCCTAAACCATTACCTAAGACTGTTACCGTGGTTTCGCCTCCAGCCACGATGCCTGCTGGCTTCTGAATAGGATTTCCAGATGCGGTAACCTCCCGCGCCAAAGAAGCAAGAACTGTTCCCACATGTCTGGCTTCGCCTTCAAGGAGAGCTGTCAAAAGAAGAGTATTTAGGCCTTCCGACTTTAAGGCTTCACACGCAGCCATACTAGAGTATCTATTGTTTCCAATAACAATGTTAAAGACTTTTTTAAAGGCTTCATCATCGGCTTTAGGAGTTTCTGGGATAAGGCCTTTTTCTCCGTCTAACAAAACTTTTCGGACTGATTCGGGAGCTTTTCCCCACAAGCCATATTTTTTTAGAACTTTTATTGCATCGCTAAAAGTTGTGGAGTCTGGAACTGTTGGGCCAGAAGCAATAAAATCTAAAGGGTCGCCTAAAACATCTGAAAGGATGAGGTTTAAAATTGTTGCGGGAAAAGCCTTTTTCGCAAGCCAGCCGCCTTTAAACTGTGAAATGTGCTTTCGAACAGTGTTTATTTCGTTTATCGTTGCGCCGCACTTTAGCAGATCCTCCGTGATTTTCTTCTTGTCATCTATAGTGATCTCGCCGCGGGGCAAAGGCATAAGGCTTGAACCACCACCAGAAATTAAACATATTATAAGGTCTTCTTTATCGGCTTTTTCTGCGATTTCCATCATAAGCCGTGTTCCTTTAACGCCCTCCTCATCTGGAACTGGATGACTTGCCTCATGGAGCTTCACGATGCTTGTTTTATGCTTATTTCCTCTCGGAACGTTTACAAGACCAAGAGTAATGTAATTGCCAACGATTTCTTCTAGGGTTTCAGCCATGGAGCCGCTGGCCTTTCCCCCACCTATTACATACACATCTTTGAATTTTTTAAGGTCGAATAAGTAACTGTTTACACGTAAAATGGAATCCTTGAGCGAAATTTTTGACCTCATTATTCTTTTAGGGTCTGCGGCATTCAAGGCGGTTTCCAAGCTTTTTAGTGCTAGGGCTCTGGCTTTCCGGTCAAGGGGGGTTTCACCGTTATCTATAAGCTGCTCCATATTCTTTATCCTTAGCATCCGCGCACCTTTAGGCCGTTGGAAGAGAAGCGCATAAATGTAAGAATTTGAACCTTAATAAAGTATTTCACAGATCATTGATGAGGGAATAATGTGCCGAAACCCAAAGTCTATGTGACCCGAGAGCTTCCTGGAAAAAGCCTCGAAATAATAAGAAACTATTTTGACGCTGAAGTTTGGCCTGAATATGGTCCACCGCCCAAGCAGCATATAATAGAGAAGGCTAAGGATGCTGATGCTCTAGCCACGCTTTTGACAGATAAAATAGATTCTGAAGTTTTTGACGCTGCACCAAAACTGAAAATTGTTGCCCAGATGGCTGTAGGCTTTGATAACATAGACGTGAAAGAGGCTACAAAAAGAGGAATATACGTAACAAACACTCCGGGCGTTTTAACTGAAACCACAGCGGATTTTGCATGGGCTTTACTTATGGCTGTTGCAAGGCGTATTGTGGAAGCAGACAGTTATGTCCGCACTGGAAAGTGGAAGGTGAGCTGGCATCCCAGCATGCTTCTGGGCAGAGACGTTTACGGAGCAACGTTAGGCATAATCGGGGCAGGCAGAATAGGCGCAGCAGTTGCAAGAAGAGCCAAAGGCTTCAACATGAAAATTCTATATTACGATGTGGTGCCCATGCCGCCTGAAACTGAAAAAGAGCTTGGTGCGAAACGTGTAGACTTGGAAACTATTTTCAAAGAATCAGACTTTGTAAGCATCCATGTCCCATTAACGAAAGAAACCTACCACATGGTCAACGAGGAAAAGCTTAAACTGATGAAGAAAACTGCTTTTATAGTTAACAATGCACGAGGACCAGTTATAGACGAAAAGGCCCTTTACAAAGCCCTAAAAGAAGGATGGATTGCAGGTGCAGCCTTAGACGTATTTGAACAAGAGCCGACGCCGGTGGATAATCCGCTGCTTAAACTAGAAAATGTGGTTGTTGCCCCTCACATATCAAGTGCAAGTCATGAAACCCGATCGAAAATGGCTGAAATGGTGGCGGAAAACCTCGTCGCTTTTTTCCAAGGGAAAGTGCCGCCTAATCTGGTTAACCTTGAAGTTTTAAAGGTGCGCCCTTTATCAAAGCTGATTTAGCCTTTAGGGCATCTTCAAAAAGTGTAACGGTTAAATACAACGTTTTTTACATTCATTCGGTTTTGAAACATAGGTGATTCGGGTGGTTTCCATCTTCGCAGAAAGAATGAAAGTGCTTGGAACAGAAACCGCTTTTGAAGTGCTTGCAAAGGCGAAGGCCCTTGAGAGACAAGGAAAAAATATTGTGCATTTAGAGATTGGAGAGCCGGACTTCGATACGCCTAAAAATATAAAGGATGCAGCTGTGAGAGCCCTCTACGCTGGTTACACTCATTACGTTCCAGCCGCAGGTATTCAAGAGTTAAGAGAGGCTATAGCTGAAGATGTTGCGAAAAGCAGAAAAATAGATGTCGACCCTGAAGAGGTTGTGGTGGCTCCAGGCGCTAAACCAATATTGTTCCTCGCCATACTTGCATGCGTAAATCCGGGTGAGGAAGTTTTATACCCAAATCCAGGCTTCCCAATCTACGAGTCTGTGATAAACTTTGTCGGAGCTAAACCAGTGCCAGTGCCCCTTAAAGAAGAAAAAGACTTTGGAATAGACCACGAATACTTAAAGAAAAATATAACGAAGAAAACCAAGATGATAATCATAAATTCGCCGGAAAACCCCACGGGCGGCGTTTTAACAAGGGAAGACTTGAAACTCATAGCTGACTATGTTGCCCACAGAGATGACATTTTAGTGTTTTCAGATGAAGTTTACTGCAGAATAATCTACGAAGGAGAACACGAAAGCATAGCTTCGCTTCCTGGAATGAAGGATAAAACCATAATACTGGATGGTTTTTCGAAAACTTACGCCATGACAGGCTGGAGACTCGGTTACGGCGTAATGCGAAAGGACATAGCCCAGAAGATAACTCAGCTGATGATTAACTCCAACTCTTGTACATGCGCCTTCACCCAAATGGCAGGCATCGAAGCCCTAAAAGGCCCCCAAGACAGTGTTGCAGAAATGGTTGCAGAATTCAAAAAACGCAGAGAAATCATTGTTTCAGGCTTAAATAACATCAAAGGAATAACATGTAAAAAACCCCGCGGAGCCTTCTATGTTTTTCCGAATATAACTGGCACAGGAATGAAGTCTCAGGAGCTCTCTGATTACTTGCTTAGCGAGGCTGGTGTGGCAGTGCTGCCTGGAACATCTTTTGGAGCCTATGGCGAAGGATATCTGCGCCTATCCTTTGCGAACTCTGTTGAAAACATCAACAAGGCCTTAAACCGAATATCTGAAGCCTTGGAAAAACTGTAGGTTTCTAGTCTTCTACTTTTTCTCCTATTAAAGTTTCCACTATTTCTGAGGCCAGCTGGATTAGGCTATCTGCATGTTTCATGGCTTTTTCTCCGTCCACCTCTTCCATCTGTGTTAGCTGTTGAAGGGTTCCTTCAATTTCCACTAAACATTTTAGAACTGGGTCGTTTCCAATCTGCATCTTTTCCGCTGCCTCTCTCACGATGCCTTCTATGAAGGCGGGTTCTCCTAGGCTGTAGTATATGGCGTTTCTAGCTTTTCTTACGGCTTCTAAAATAAGGCTTTGAGCCATGTAGGGCATTTTTCTAGCGGCTTCCAGCTCAGCTTTCGCCTCGCGGAGATACCTTAAAGCCCACCCACGTCTATATTGATCCACCATGCCTTAGAGGCCTCGTGCTTTCTAAAATAATAAGTGCACTCTAATAAAGTTACTCACTTTCTTCTGGACCTTCGTTCGAGGCGGCCGTTTGCATGCCAGAATAAATATGGGTTATGTATCCTGCAATCTGGTTTCGAATCTTAGTGGTTGCTCCCTGCACCAGCGTGGAAACCACACGCTTATTTTCTTCAAAGTTGCCGGAAAACTTGTTAGGAAAACGTCTAATGAGTTCCTTGGCTACCCGTTTAATGTGTTCTGTTCGAACTTTTCCCAAGTTTTAGCCTCCAAGCAAATTTCGCCATTTTCCGTAATATCGTAAAGATGTAAAGTGAACATTTCATAAAACAACAAACCTAATTTAACTTTACGCGTCTACTGACCAAAATAAAACTAAAATCACGTATACTGACTTAGCCCCTAACTGTATCCAGCTTAACCCTGAAGAAATCTTCGAAATTTCTGACTATTTGTTCGCTAACTTCTAAAACATCCATTTTTTTCACTTCTGCCACAGCCTCAACAACTGTATGAAGAAAAGCAGGAGTTGTCATCTTTCCGTCGAAGGGACTTTTAAAGTAGCGCACTGGCCCATCTGTCTCTGTTAAAAAATTGGTTAAAGGAGTTCTTTTCACCACTTCGCGTATACCGTTGGAATATGCCACAGGTGGTCCCTCACTGATAAAATATCCTTTATCCAACGCCTTTGAAAGGGCACTTATTGGGTTGCTAAACCAGTGCAGCAAAACCCTTTTAAGATTATAAGATGGGAGCATATCTACAATTTTTGGAGTCGTTCCACGGGAATGAATTATAACGGGTAAGTCTAGCTTTTCAGCTAAATGCAACATTTCATCAAAAACCATTAGCTGTTTATTCCATATCTTCTCATACTTATAGTCTAAACCCACTTCTCCGATAGCCACCACAGCGCTATTACTTCGCTGATTTAAGATAAGCTCGGAAGTTTCACTAAGCTGATTCTCATTTAAGGCGTTTACACTCCACGGATGAATTCCTAAAGCAGCATAAACAGTTCCGCGGTATTTTTCAGCCAGTTTTAAGCTTTCTAAGCTTGTTTTCAAGTCCATAGAGTTAGAAACTAAAGCCGCAACATTGGAGTTTCTCGCCTCAGAAACTATTTCATCAACTTTTTCTTTATATTCCTCGTCTGAAAGATGTATGTGCACGTCAACATACTTTATGGTTTTCATTCAGCCATCACTTTTAAGCATAAAACTACGTTTTTAGACGCTTTTATAATTTCCTCTATCCTTTGAAGAAAATTAGCTTAAGCGTCGAATTTTGGAGATGGCGTGTAATAAACGTTAAATATTGCGTTAAATATAAAAAGAAGCCACGGAGGAGTCTTTATGGCAGATTTAGAGTTAGCAATTGCTCCCATGCATAGACTTTGCAAGAAAGCCGGAGCTGACAGGGTAAGCGAAGCAGCCGCAAAAGAGTTAGCCAAAGCTTTAGAAGAAATTGGAATAAAAATAGCCAAAGAAGCCCTTGACTTTGCAATGCACACTGGAAGAAAAACCATAAAAGCTGAGGATATTGAAATTGCAGCTAGAAAAGTTATGGGCAGATAACCCTTAAAATCCCTCTTTCTTTTTGCATTCTTAAGCCTTCTTTGTTAGTAACGCATATAAGTTAGGGTAACGAGTAGAATAACTGCTTGAATATTTACGGAGAGGCCATTTATGGGTGGAAAAAAGAAACTTAGCCTAAAACAGATGGAACGCATGCAACTTAAGAAAGACGAAGAAGGGAAAAAGAAGAAGGAAAAGGACAAGGGCGGCGTAAAAGAGAAAAGGCCAGCCGGAATAATTGCCCCAGATTTTAAGGGCGGCAAGATGGTTGATGAACTAAAGAAAATGCGTGTTCTTACACCCTATGCAGTGGCATCCCGCTTCAACATACGGATAAGTGCAGCAAAAGATTTGTTGGAACAGCTTGAGGACGACGGCGTAGTTCAGCTGGTTTCTGGAAACCACAATATTAAGATTTACAAAGCAGTAGATTAATCGATTCCTAATACATTTCAGAGGCGCATAACTCTACTAATCTAGTTAAAGGGTTCAAATTGGCATTCCCAGACAGAATATACACAACTGATGAAGTTAAAGAAGCTGGAGAACTGGCGAAAAAGGGGTATAGGCATCGCTTAAGGGTTAAAGGCAGTACCGATTTTAAGCAAAAAGTGAAAGAAGCGTTTAAACTTACCAAGACGGCGGGTTACTATGATTTTTTGAGAACATACATACGCGAAATAATGGAAATTGATGGGTTAACACAGCTCCGCGAAGCCGAAGCCGCCATCTGGGCAAACAAGTATGCTGTGCAAAATCCAATAGATGCAGCCAGTCTCTTTATACAAAAGGCAAACCATATGAAGGAGTATCTTGAAGGTCAACTTTATTATGGTGGCGAAGCAGAAAGGCGTTCAGTGGAGAAGCGCATAGAATTTCTTGAGACTTTAAAAAGGAAAAGCCGAAAAAAGGAAGTAAAAGAAGAATGTGAAAGGCTTTTAAAAAGCTGGAGTGAAAGCGTTTACCTATAACTTCTCCACTCTGATCGTGGTTCCACTTTTAACCTTGCTGAACAGTTCAAGATTTTTAGTTACTTTTCCTAATACGTTCACTGGACTGTAGGGTTGAGATTCTCCGTAGAATATGCATAGGGCGCTTCCCATAGGCCAGAATGCTATGGTTCCTTTTTCCACAACGCTTTTTGCCTTTTCATCGCCCATTCGCACGGGTATTTCAAAATAGACTTCCTCTTTCCATAGGGCAGCTCTCCCCTCGAAAGGAAGTTTTCTAACGACCATGTCCACGGTTCTTGGGGCTAAGTGGCGGACAAGTTCTCCTTCAGCCTCGCCTAAACCCTCAATTAAAATTTTTATCCTTACCCGCGAAATCTCCGTTTCCTCGCTATTCATTTTTAACTCTCCTTTGAAGGAAATCTTCCAAAATCTGTTCAAGAGATAATGCACCTAATATCTTAAGCTCATATTTTACTCTTACTGTTGGCTTATCAATGCTCATGACTCTTCTAAGGTCAACGGGGGTTCCAATCACTACCACATCACATGGAGTGCGAGTAATAGTCTCCTTAAGCTCAGCTATTTGCTTTTCATCATAACCTACAGCTGGAAGAACTGCGCCTAAATGGGGATATTTTTCGTAAGTTTCTTTTATTGCACCTACAGCGTACGGCCTAGGATCAGCTATCTCCAAGGCTCCAAACTGCTTGGCCACTATTGTTGCAGCTCCATAGGGCATGTTGCCATGCGTCAATGTTGGACCATCTTCTATAACCAGTACGCGCTTTCCCCTGATTAAATCAGGCTTGTCAACGGTTATTGGTGAGGCGGCCTCTAGGATTAAGGCATTTGGGTTAACCATTCTCAAATTCTCTTTTACACTTTTCACACTTTCAGGATCAGCGGTATCAACCTTATTTATTATTACAACATTTGCCATACGCACATTAACCTCACTAGGATAGTATGAAACCTCATGGCCTGCCCTGTGGGGGTCAGCTATAACTATGTGTAGGTCGGATTTGTAAAAGGGCACATCATTATTTCCTCCATCCCACACAATTATTTCTGCTTCTTTTTCAACTTCTCTTAAAATTTTCTCGTAATCAACTCCCGCATAAACCACCACTCCATTATCTAGGTGAGGTTCATATTCCTCTCTTTCCTCAACTGTGCAGTTGTATTTGTCAAGATCATCATAGGAGGCGAAACGTTGGCAAACTTGTTTGGTTAAGTCTCCGTAGGCCATAGGGTGCCTAACCACAACAACTTTTAAGCCTTTGTCTTTCAAAATTTTTGCAATCTGACGCGAGGTTTGACTTTTTCCAGAGCCTGTTCTAACAGCTCCTACAGAGATTACTGGAACTCTTGCCTTAAGCATGGTTGCCTTAGGTCCCATTAATCGGAAGTCAGCACCGTTCGCCAATGCTATTGATGCTTTGTGCATAACATATTCGTGGGAAATGTCACTGTAAGCAAAAACCACTTGATCTACATCGTAGTCTCGTATTAGCCTAGCCAACTCCTCTTCGGGGTAGATGGGTATACCCTCGGGGTAATTGCTGCCTGCAAGTTCTGGAGGATAAATTCTGCACTCAATCCCCGGAACCTGTGTGGCTGTAAAGGCAACAACTTCATAGGCAGTATTATCCCTGAAGTAAACGTTAAAGTTATGAAAGTCCCTTCCAGCAGCGCCCATAATAATAACTCTGGATTTTGACACCTTTAGGTTCCCCCTCAAAACTATTTTCAGTTTAGTGGAAGCTCAATAGTAGGGGGCATTCTATAAAAACCTAGCGCGCCAATTTCATTTTATGCATCGTAAAACGGTTTCACTTATGAAGTCTATCTGCTCTGAGGTGACACCGGGGTGAACCGGCAAGGAAAACACTTGCTCTGATGCCTTTTCCGTTTCTGGAAGTTTAAATTCTCCAAACTTTATGTAGTATGGCATGAGATGAATGGGACACGCATAATACACTTCAGCACCTATACCATTTTGCCTCAACTTCTCGACAATAGCGTTTCTCTTATCCATTTTTTCGTCCTTCATTCGAACAGTGTAAAGGTACCAGCTGTTTTTGCAGTTTTTAGGCTCAGAGGGCAACTGCAGTTTTTTCGCCTCTCTAAGTTTTATAGTTAACCTTTCAGCGTTTTCCCGCCTTTTAGCCAAGAAATTAGGCAATTTGGCCAGTTGCACACAGCCTATTGCTGCTTGAATTTCTGGCATGCGGTAATTGTGCCCCAAGAGAATAGAACGGTATTTTTCTTTCTCTCCGTGGGTTCTTAAAAGCTTCAACTTTTCAGCCATTTCCCCATCATTCGTTGTCACCATTCCACCTTCGCCTGTAGTCATGTTTTTACTCGCGTAGAAACTCCAACACGCTACATCCGCATATGCACTAACGGGTTTACCATTATAAAATGCGCCATGAGCTTGAGCAGCATCCTCTATAACTTTTAAACCATGATTGTCAGCTATCTCCCTTATAGGTTTAAGGTCGGCTGGCGAACCGTAAAGGTCAACTGCAATAATGGCTTTAGTTTTTTTCGTTATAGCCTTTTCAATTTTTTCTGGAGAGATATTGTAGGTTTGCGGGTCTATGTCTACGAATACTGGTTTGGCTCCCGCCATGACAACGGCTTCGGCCGTCGCCACAAAAGTGAAGCTGGGAAGAATTACCTCATCACCGTGCTTTATTTCAGCCCCAACAACTGCCATATGCAATGCGGCTGTTCCGCTGTTAACGGCTAAAGCATGTTTCGCTTTGACAAACTTTGCAAAATCCTCTTCAAATTTTTTAACCATGGGACCTTCGCCAAGTCCATGGGTGAGTATACCACTTTTCAAAACTTTGACAACAGCTTTAATTTCTTCTTCTCCAATTTGCGGAGCATTAATTGGAATCATAATGAAAACCTTCTAACTGTGGCTATTTATAAGTGTTCTATGATAAGAATTGCGTTACTATTCAACGGGCATAACGCGTTCCATTTTATAGTCAACTATAACCTTGAGTCGGCTTTTTCGAAGTTCTTCGTCAAGGCTGGAGTCGCCAGTGTCAACCCTTAAGCTTTTCAAGTTTTCCAGTTTGCTTTTCGTGGCAACCACAATTATATTGTCTACGCCTACTTGCCGAATAACTTTTGGACTTATTTGCTGATTTCCCCTTCCAAATATGAAGCCTTGCCCCCCTATAGGCGTAACTATAATTTTTGCTTTTTTCCCGCTGATTTTCTCAAGAATTTGTTTCTCGTTCACGTCTTTATCTATTAGTTGCTTGTTCCAGAAAAGGTCGACTCCCAAAAGCGTTTTGTCCGCATCTAGAAGATCACTTATCGTGCGTGTGGATGTCCCGGGACCTATAATATAGACTGTATCAGGTTCCATGTTTTCAATAACATAAATGGCTATTGCCGCTTGATTGCGTAGCTCGCTTTCAGTTATTGGACTTGCCATCTTGAAACCTTGAATTAAAGATGGCTCGTAGGGAACAAGTATATACCCATATAGCTCTGCGGACATATGCCCTTTTCTGTACGCTTCTTCATTCACATCCATCACCTCAGCCTCTTTGAGAGGTAGTTTTTCGAACAAGAATTTCGTGGCTATTTTTGCCGCAGCTTTAGGGTTTACTGCGAAGACGGCGCTGTGCATTTTCACGCCTGTGGGAACTCCTAAAACGGGAATTCTCATATCAACAGCTTTTAACACATCGCTAGCTGTTCCATCTCCGCCGCAAAAAACAAGGAGGTCTGCACCTTTTTCCATGATTCTTTTTGCAATTTCTATCGTATCTTTGGCGCTGGTTTCCTTTTTCCTCTCTCCAAGAGCAGTGTAGGACAAACCACAACTTTGCGCTTCATTTTCTCCCATGCTTCCAGCTCCAACTATGAGATGCAGCCTATCTCTGAGGGGTTTCAGTTCTGATAGAAAGGATTCTGCCCTTGCTGGCGCCACGGGTTTAGCTCCAAGAGCTATAGCCTTCTTCAAAATAACTTTTCCATCTGTGCCTTTAAGTCCGACAGTCCCTCCCATTCCAGCAATCGGATTAACGATGAATCCAACATTTTTCACTGAATTTTTCGCTTTAGACACTCGTCCCTCAACTCTTCGTTTACTCTCTGTTTACTCTCTTAATAACGCGTTAAAGGAACAATATTTTAAAATAAAAACAGGGGGAGAGAGATTTCTATTAAGCTTTTTCTCACCCAATAAACTTCTTTTTGACTTCGTCTAGCCATGGGTAGAGTTTCCTAAGTTTCTTCATAGCCTCTTCAACTTTTTCTTTAGGATATTCGTATGGTGGCAGTTTCCCACTAAAGTAGTCAAAGTAAGCTTGCATGTCAAAGTAGCCGTGGCCACAAAGCAGAAATAGGATAACTTTTTCTTCACTTGTTTCCTTACACCTTAATGCTTCGTCAATGGCCGCTTTGATGGCGTGAGCGGGTTCTGGAGCGGGTATTATGCCCTCAGTTTGAATGAAAAGTTTTGCAGCGTCAAAAACCTCAACTTGATTGTAAGCCACAGTTTCCAATTGTTTCTTTGAAGCAAGTAGGCTTATAGTGGGTGCTATTCCATGATAGCGCAAGCCACCGGCATGGATTGGCGGGGGTATATAATCATGGCCTAGAGTGTGCATGGGAACTAGTGGCGTTATCCTTGCCGTGTCTCCGTGGTCGTAAGTGTATTCTCCTTTAGTTACGGAGGGGCATGCGGTGGGTTCTACAGCCACAAATCGAACGTTTTTCGGCGCCTTTCCAGAAACTTTGTCATAATAGAAAGGCCAGAAAATTCCAGAGAAACTGCTTCCACCTCCTATGCATCCAAATATTACATCTGGGTAATCCCCTGCAATCTCCATCTGTTTTTTTGCTTCTAACCCAATTACGGTTTGATGTAGTAGAACATGGTTAAAGACGCTGCCTATCCCATAATTGGTGTCTTCATGGGTTAGGGCGTCTTCCACAGCCTCGCTTATGGCTATGCCTAAACTGCCAGGGTTGTCGGGATCTTCTTTTAGGATTTTTCGGCCAGTGTCCGTATGCTCGCTTGGACTTGCATAGACATCCGCTCCGTAAGACTCCATCATAATCCTTCGGTAAGGCTTCTGTTGGTAGCTTACCTTAACCATGTAAACAGTGCACTTTAACCCAAACAACATACAGCCAAAAGACAAAGCGGAACCCCACTGGCCAGCGCCTGTCTCTGTTGCAAGACGCTGAATACCCTCTTTCATGTTATAGTAGGCTTGAGCTACAGCAGTGTTAGGTTTATGACTTCCCGGAGGACTAACTCCCTCGTATTTGTAATAAATTTTTGCAGGAGTTTTCAATGCCCTCTCGAGTCTCACAGCCCTGAAAAGAGGGGTGGGTCTCCAAAGCCTGTAAACTTCCCTCACTTCCTCAGGTATGTCTATCCAACGGTTTTGACTGAACTCTTGGGCTAGAATTTGCTTTGGAAATATTTTTGGTGCTACTCCGCCACCTGGCGCTCTTGTTTCTGGTTCTATGAATGGGGGCAATGGTTTTGGGAGATCTGGCAGTATACAGTACCATTGTTTAGGCATTTCTTCTTCGTCTAAAACTATTTTTGTTGATGGCATACGATTTCGCGCTCCTAAATTGTGTTGAGAAAAGAACTTACATGTTATATTTAAGTCTTTTGAGTATAATTTTGTACACGACTGCAAAATAACCTTGTCACTTTAAATTTTCAAGTGGAATGTTTACCGGCTTCTGTATTGCAGAAATATGGGCTATTTCTTTTGAAAAAGAAACGTAGTGCCACGTGGATTTCGGCGGCAGCAGTTCACCCTTTAAGGCAGCTTCGATGACTTTACGCTTTGAATATTCTTCACCGTTTTCAGAGGTTTTGACACCGATTTTAGGAGATTTGTAATCAACAAGGACTACGGGTATTTTTGAGCATCCAAGGGTCTGCAGTGCTTTTATTCTGTGGTGTCCATCGAGAACGACGTTTGTGTTGACATCCACCACTATAGGCTTTTTGAGAACTCCATCAGACTCAATTTCAGCTATAAGGTTAGCAAGCCTCTGTTCATCAACTTTCTCGTGGCATTTCAAAAAAAGCATGTCAACTATGCGAACATCAAGGTAATAATCATTTATTGACGTTTCAATTTGGTATTTCATGCATGCTCAAGCCGCTAAGCCATTGGAGTGGATAAACATATTTATACTTTATTGCACAAAAAAGTACATTGAGGACTAAAATATATGTGGAACAACATAAAAAAGCATCTGGAAAATTATCCAGAAAGATTAAAAGTGGCACGCATCCTTGTAGAAAATGGGTTAAGTGTTAGAAAAGGAAAAGTTTACCTTAATGAAATTGAGATTCCGCCAGTGCGTATCGCGCGGGTCGCCGGCGTTGATAGAAGAACAGTTAACGAAACAATAAGCATTATTGGGGCTAATCGCGAGTTACGCTTAATTTTTGAAAGTTTAAGATCTGCGGGGCATTCCCTTAAAGAAATTGCAAGACACTTGGACTTTGGAGTTGTTGAAATAACTCCTGTTGACGCCAGGATACCAGGGATATTGGCAAATGCAGC
>JAWCNE010000031.1:0-19689 GCA_038849025.1 Bathyarchaeia archaeon | reverse complement strand
AACATTCTGGAAAAAGAGAGAAGCCGCCCACGCTTTATAATGGAAAACTCTGACTTTGCAGTTTTCGCCCCCTACGCCAGCGTCAACCCCATGGAATTCTGGATATTTCCCAAAAAGCACAGGGCTTCACTGCTTGAAATTTCAGAAGCCGAAGCGGAAAACTTGGCAAAAACATTGAAAACGTGTTTAGGCGGGCTGAAAAGCCTCTTAAACGACCCGCCATACAACTTCGGTTTCCATATAGCCCCCAGCAGAGACGCAAAACCCTATTACCATTGGCATTTGGAAGTTTATCCAAAACTCGCTATATGGGCTGGGTTCGAAAAAAGCACAGGCATATACATAAACACTGTTACTCCAGAAGCCGCGGCAGAAAGCCTTAGAAAAACAATCTCAGCTTAACGCCAACAGGATTTCCTTTTCATGTTTAGGCCTTATCTGCATTACGTCTTCAACATAAGCCCTTAAAGGCTCAGCTATGCTCCAGGCTTGGGCTATGCATCCCCTCGGGTTGTGAGGTGGATCTCCGTCAAAAATTTCGCTTATTGCGCCAAGCCCAGCCTTAAAAGGCTGCTCCTTAAACAATGGCAAAAGAAAATTTTTCAAGGCATACTCCCTTCTAAAATCAGTGTAGCCCTTTGTTTTAAGGAAAGCCGTCGTAAAAGGGCCCAGAAGCCAAGGCCAAACAGTTCCATTATGATAGGCTTTATCTCGGCTTCGCCTATCCCCAAAATACAAGCCCACGTATCTGGGGTCGCTTTGTGCAAGGGTTCTTAATCCGTGCGGTGTTAAAAGTTCCTTTTGCACCAAATCGACAATTTTTTCGCTTTTAAGGGTATCAAGCATTGGGAAATCCAAGGAAACAGCAATGATTTGGTTAGGCCTTATGGAAGCGTCTCCGTAACCCTGCTCGTTAACCACGTCAAACAAGCACTCTTTATCTGCATTCCAGAACTTTTCATTAAAACTCCTTTTGGCATTTTCGGCTAGATGTGTAAACTTTTCAGCTTCATTTTCTTCTTTAAACTTTCTAGCCAAAACCTTCAACGTTTTCAGCGCGTTATACCATAAAGCTTGAACTTCAACCGCTTTACCGGCTCTAGGCGTTAAAGGCTGATTGTCAACAACCGTGTCCATCCATGTAAGCTGAGGCCCGTGCAAAAGCAACCCGTCCCCGTCAACGCGTATGTTGAAGGCGGTTCCCTTAAGAAGGCTTTCAACCATTATTTTTAGGTCTTCCCAAAGATTCGCCTCAACAAATTTAAAATCGCCAGTATACTTCAAGTACTGTAAAACCGCGTTCACATACCAAAGAGTTGCATCCACAGAATTGTAAACAGGCTTTGAGTCTTGGTCTGAAATGAAGTTGGGAATCAAACCGTCCCCACGGTATTTTTTAAACGTTAAGAAAATTTGCCTTGCGTCTTCAAACCTTCCAGTTACCAGCATTAAGCCTGGCAGCGAAACAAACGTGTCTCTGCCCCAATCCTCAAACCAGTGGTATCCGGCAATTATGGATTTTGAAGGTTTTTCAAGGCCTTCAACTATAAACGCGTCAGCAGCCAAAACAATCCAGCTTAGCCAATTTTCAACATTAACGCTATCATGCATATTGTAAAAGTTTGCTAACAAACTTTCATAGCGTTCCACACTCTTATCATACAAGGCTTCGGCATCATATGTTGTGGCTGGCATCTCCCTTGAAATTTTTACCTCTTGTTCTTCATTTTCACCTACAAACGCTGTCACTGCAAAATTCGCATGCTTTCTGTCAATTTTTATTTCGAAAAATCCGGGCTGATGCCAGTCGTCTAGGAAGCTTTCTCCTCGGGAAAATTCTTCTCTGAAGTAAACCTTTTCAACCCATTTCTCCATTGGAAAGTAAAGTCCATCGGTAGCCTCCATAACTAACATGGAACGGGGGGCTTCAACGTTAACCACTACTTTTTTTCCTTGAGGTTTTTGAACGAAATTTAAGGGCTTTCTCCAACGGTCCACTATAGAATGAAAATGCCTACACGTTATGAGGGGAAAAACATGCATTTTAACTTCTAAATCGCCCTTTTTGAACACTTCATATAGGGCTATAACAGCGTTCTTCTTATGAGGCGTAAAAACTGTTTTCCGAACCTCAACATCTTCAACAGCGTAAACATATTTGGGGAAGGGAGAAAGCGAGAACCTTTTAAGAAACACGTAACCTTTTGGGAAAATCCCATTTTGAAATTCGTTGGAAAATAGTGGATAAAAACTGTTTCCAATTATTAGTTCTTCATCTAGTTTTGCTAGGCAGAGCCTTCGGTCTCTCGGCGGATGAAAAGAAGCTATAAGTAACCCATGGTATTTCCTGGTGTTTAAGCCTAAAACCGTTGAAGACGCGTAGCCTCCTAAACCGTTAGTTATAAGCCACTCTTTCCTAAGGGCATCGTCAATTTTTGAAAGCATTTCTTTACGTAGGTTTATAAAAGGAATTTTCATTTACGGCATCAGCTTCGCCACGTTTTTATTCCTAGGCACGGCGAAAAAGTTTGCCACGGGCTCGCATTTGGTTCTAAACAGCAAGGCGTGAGGTCTTTTCAAATGGTATTCCGTTAAGGTTTCAGCATATCCCATGCCCTTTGCAAAAACCATGTCCACAGAGCCATACACGTCTAGAAATTCGGCTGAAACCTCTTTTAAGGCTAAGCCCACAGCGTCTGTGCCCGTGGTTATCACTTTGTCTGCAATCTTGGTCATGCCAGAAATTTCAGCGTCTTCCAATGTTGCATCATTAATTACTGGGCCGCCTTTAACCGCCACAAAAACTGTTAAACCCATGTTTTTAAGTTGCTCCACAAGGAGCGTGTCGAAAACTATCTCTCCAGCATTGTCTGTTAAATATAGAACTTTATTTGACTTCTCCGCTATTTCGTAAATACGGTTAATGTCGTCGATAACTAAGTCTTTTCCAGCGTCTCTCAAAGTTTTCTTTAATCCTTTAAATGTAAACTTGTGTCCTGGGATGTCCAGCTCCATTATGTTTCCAACCATGGCGCATAGGCAAGCTTTCTTAAACCTATCCTGCTGCGTGTAGCCTTCCTCGACAAGTTTCCTCGCGTAAGGCAGAAGCTTTAAAGCGTTTTCGTTGCATAGTTTTTTGTTCCTTTTGTAGGGGTCGCTGGAGCCTGTCACCAGTTTTATTAAGCGGTCTCTTTTTGTGCCGAGCTCTGCGGGAACAGCTGTTGGTTTAAACTCTTTGTTTAGGAGGTGAACAACTTCGTTCATAGCTCTAAACCTTAATGCGGGATTAGTTGTGGCTTCTTTAGCCTCAGCTAGGCCTCTGCTTAAGATGCATGCGGCGCAGTCAGCTTCAACCTTCAAGGTATGGTTCTCCTAAATCTTTGCTGCTTCGGCAAATTCTCGCAAAATCCTATATTGGTCTTTCGCTTTTACAATGCTGCTTGCAACAAGCACTCCTTGGGTGCCAAGCCTCAAAGCTGCAGCCACATCTTCTCCTTGGCTTATGCCCGCCCCGCAGAGCACTGTGACTTTTGGGTTTACCTCCTTCACAAGCTTAACCGTGTTTAGAACTACTTCTGGCTTAGCCTTTGAAACCGGTATTCCTGTGCCAATAAGCTCTGGAGGTTCAACGGCTATTATGTCTGGTTTTAGGGCTGCTGCAGCCGCGCTTACAGTTTGGTTGTTTGCACAAACAACTGAAACCATCTTTTTCTCTCGGGCTATTCTGATAGCCATGTCAATGTCTGAAAGTTTAAGCTGTCTTTCAGAATGGTTTATGAGAGCCCCTATGGCACCTGCCTCTTTAACAGCGTCTGCAAGCACATGCCCAGTGTAGCTTCCAGGCTTTATGGGGTCTATGTGCTGAGCGAATACTGGTATCTCTGTTGCAGAAGCAACAGCAGCAATGTCCGTGAACTGGGGAGCCACCCCAATGGAAACTTTTGTTTCCAAGCTTACTTTTTCAGCTTTTTTAGCAAGCTCTACAGCCTTTTTGCCAGTTGCCTCCGAATACGTTTTGAAATTAACAATGATTAATGGGGTGGAAATTTCTATGGGCAAGGCTGTCACCTAGGTTCCTGTTAATGTTACGTAACCTAAGCCTAATATTATTTTGGAATAAAAAGATAAAAGAGATGTTGAGGCATCACTCTTTCTTGCCGGGAACGAAGACTGCTGCTGCGACTACTGTTGTCCACAAGCCGTTTTTGTCTCCTGTGGCGGACTGCGTTATATTCGTAGTTTTGATTATTAGGCCGCTTGTTTTGAAGAGTTGTTTCCGCTCGTCCCAGGCGGTTTCAGGGTCGAAGGGTATGCCCATGGTTGTCGCCAACATGGTTGCCGCTAAATCCTCAGCGTAGTCTCCAGCGGTCTCATCTGTTTGTCCAAAAGAATGATGCTCTGAAAGGTATCCATAATTGTTTTTGCCTGAAGGTATCGCTACGCCAATAGAAGCCGCGATAAGCCTATGAGGCTCGTTTGTGGAGTTTCTAGCTAAAACGACGAAGGTTATTTCTCCGGGGCTGATCATTTTTAAACCTTTTTCCTTTGGAATAAGCTTACAGCCCGGCGGCACTATGCTTGAAACATTAACTAGGTTGCACTGTTGTATACCAGCGTTTCTCAGGGCTAGCTCAAAAGACTGGAGTTGCTCTTTGTGTTTTCCGACGCCTTTTGTTAGGAAGAAATATTTGGGAATCATTTCGAAGTAAGTTGCGATGTGATGCTTATTAATTTTGTGTTTTTATTGGGTTATATGAAGATTACGCTTCTGCAGTTTAGAAAGGGAAAAACATAACAGAAGTCCCAGCAATATTTCTTTGAGGTTCAGCCAAGTGCCATCCCCCCAAAGCGTGTTTAGAGACGAAACCAAACTTGACATAAACTATGTACCCCATAGGCTCTTACACAGAGAAAAAGAGATGCGGCTGCTTGCAGAGTTTTTCAGTTTCACGGTTCAAACTCCTGGAAAAATGGCTCAAAGAGTCCTTTTAGTTGGGGATGTGGGCACCGGGAAAACGGCGCTTGCTCAACGGTTTGGGGGGAACATTACAGAAGAAGCTAGACAGAGAGGAATAAATCTTCGATATATTCACGTTAATTGCCGCCAATACCGCGGAAGCCTCTTTCTAATTTTATACCATGCAGTATCTTTTTTCTATCCAAACTTTCCTAAACGCGGCTTCTCCGCTGAAGAGCTTTTACAAATTCTTCTACAAGTTTTAGACGAGCAAAATGTTTACGTTATTCTGACCTTAGACGAGTTTGAAAGCCTCATAGAAAGGGAAGGCTCTGAAGCCGTTTACAAGTTTACCCGCTTACAAGAAGCAAGACTAGATAAACTCCAAAGAATTTCGCTAATATGCGTTTTAAAAAACCTAAAAACTATTGAAAGCCTAGACGCCAGTACAAGAAGCACGCTGCAATCCAACGTTATTCACCTAGAAAGGTATACTCAAGAACAGCTTGCAGACATTATCAGCGACAGGGTTCAACTTGCCTTTAAACCTTTCACGGTTCCTGAAGACACTATAAACCTCATAGCCGAACTAGCCCATTCAGAGGGCGGAAACGCCCGCTTCGCCATAGAGCTTCTCTGGAGAGCTGGAAAATACGCGGATGCAGAAAACTTTGGCGCGGTTATTCCCGATTGTGTCCGAAAGGCTGTTTCAAGCATATATGCTGTTGCAAGGAAAAGCGATTTAGCCGGCTTAAGCTTACATGAAAAATTGTTTTTGTTGGCGATTGCTAGATTCTTCAAAGAAAACGATAGGGCTTACGCTTCGCTGGCGGAAGTTGAACAGGCATATGCTATTTTATGTGAAGAATTCGGCGTGCAGCCCTATACTCATACACAGTTGTGGAAGTACTTGCAGACGCTTTCAGCTCTGGGCATAATTAAAAAGGGTGTTTCAACGGCGGGGCAGCGTGGAAGATCAACACTTATTTCTCTTCCAGGAATTCCAACACAGGAACTTGAAAAGGAGTTAATGGCGCTTCTGGAAAAAGAAAACCGTGAAAAAATTACATATAAATAAAGACTTCTTTTATTCCCAATTAATTGGAGCGCTAAGCCAGGAGACATCCATATGAGTGCAAACTGCCCTTTATGTGCTTTGGATTTCCAGAAGGAGAAAATCTTCTATGAAGACGCTTCTTTCATTGTTTTAAGAACCAAAAAACTGAAGGGACACAGGGAACGAATCATGATAGTCTATAAAAGGCACCAGCATACCATACCGCAAAAAGAGTATGAACACGCCTTAAACATACTATCAAAAATAGGAAGAGAAGTCTTCGACTACACCCCAAAATTCGTCATTTTAGACTCAACCTTTGCCACAATAAACGACCATTGGCATCTTGTCGCCTCAGACCTTGACCCGAAAAGCGAAGACTTCGACCAGATCTTGTCCACAAAATGGATAAAAGTAGTTGACAACGTATTCATCGATTAAACTTAAATGATTATGCGGCTGATTTTATTGCAGTATGCAAATAGAAAAAGTTTTGGGGAGCAAAGTACGTTTAAAAATCCTAAAAATTCTACTCCAAATAGGCGAGCTTAATGTTTCTGAGATTGCCCGAAGAATTGGCGCGAACCACAAAACCACAGTAGCGCATCTTGAAATTTTGGAGAATGAAGGAATTCTTCAGCATAAAACCTTTGGCAGGATTCGCATTTACAGGTTTAATGAGAGTTCTGAAAGGGCTAAGGCTTTGAAAAATTTTATCGAAGAATGGGAAAACGTTGAAAGACATTAGGTTTTTGCTTTCAGAATTATTAAATAGAACTGGACGTTAAATTAACCAGTCTTCATCTCTTAACCTTAAAAGGGGCGAGAGGCGTTCGGCATGGCTATGGTTGACATAACTGGAAAACCACAAGTATTTCGGGAAGCCACTGCCACTGGCAAGATTAAACTTAAACCTGAAACCATAGGCTTGATAAAAAGTGGAAAGGTGGAGAAAGGAGACCCATTGTACACTGCTAAGGTTGCAGGGGTTTTAGCTGCCAAAGGAACAAGCACCCTAATCCCATTTTGCCATCCCTTGCCCTTAACAAATGTGAAGGTGGAAATAGAAATCCTAGACGAGTCGACGGTTCAGGTTTCCTCAACTGTTAAAACTGAAGCCCGAACGGGTGTTGAAATGGAAGCCCTTGTAGCAACTGCCGTCAGCCTTCTAACAATTTGGGACATGGTTAAACAGTATGAGAAGGATGCGGAGGGACAATACCCCTCTACGCTTATCCAAGATATTCGTGTTGTGAAAAAGGTGAAGGAAAGGCTTTAGAAATGAGCGAAAGCTCTAAAAGGCACAAGGCGGAAGCCCCTAAAAAGCTAAGGTTCGGCATTTTCGTATGCAGCACGTCCCGCTATAATCTGTTGAAGAAAGGCGAGAAGCTTACAGACGAGTCTGGCGATTTAATGGAGAAGATGATAAAGGATTCTGGGCATACGGTCTCATTTCGTAAGCTTATTCCAGACGATAAGGCCTTGATTGAAGAAGGCGTAAAATATGCGTTAGAGTCCTCTGATGTGGATGCTGTTGTTTTCTGCGGCGGCACAGGAATAGCGCCCTCAGACGTTACCATAGAAACCGTTTCGCCTTTCATGGAAAAGATTCTTCCAGGATTCGGAGAAATTTTCAGGCTTTTAAGCTTTGAAACTATTGGATCTGCTGCTGTTTTGTCAAGGGCAGTTGCAGGCGTAGCCAAAGGCAAAGTTTTCTTCTGTATCCCAGGTTCCATGGACGCTGTTAGGATTTGTTTTGAAAAGCTTATATTGCCGGAAGCGGCACATATCGTTAAGCACGCGCGGGAATAACGATGGCGCTCACAGACCTTTACGGACGCCCGCTTTTAAACTTACGTATAGCCCTCACCAAGCCTTGCAACTTGCATTGTAGCTACTGTCATGGAGAGGGTGAAGACAAAAACATTGAAACCCATGCACAGGAAATGACTTGCGAAGAAATTGTCCGCATCGTCAAAATCGCAGTAGGCTTAGGCATTTCAAGGGTTAAACTTACAGGCGGAGAACCCCTCCTAAGGAAAGATATTTTAGAGATCGTTAAAGGCGTTGCAAGCATACCGGGATTAGAAGAGCTTTCCATGACCACTAACGGAACTCTTCTAGCTCCCCTCGCCAAAGAATTACGTGCCAACGGTTTGAAACGTGTGAACATTAGTCTGCCAACAATAGATGGGGAGACCTACTGTAAATTGACCGGCGGCAAACTGGAAGACGTGTTGAAAGGTGTGAAGGCCGCCGTTGAGGCTGGTCTAAACCCTGTAAAGCTTAACATGCTCCTTTTGAAAGGCGTAAACGATCATCAAGTTCCTCAGATGATTGATTTCGCCAGAGAAACCGGGGCGATTCTTCAGCTTATTGAACTTGAGCCAGTTAACATAAGCGCCGAATACTACTCCACTTATCATAAGCCTTTAGACGAATATGAAGAAATGCTGAAGCAAAAGGCTCTGAAAGTTGAAACCAGGAGGTATATGCAAAACCGCCGCGTATACCATTTGCCAAGCGTCAAAGTTGAGATTGTCCACCCCATTGAAAACACGGACTTTTGTATGCACTGCACACGGCTACGAATTACCAGCGATGGAAAATTTAAGCCGTGCCTAATGAGAAATGATAATACCGTGGACTTTTTGTCGCTTATTCGAAGTGGGGCAAAAGATGAAGAGTTAATAGAGCTTTTTAAGTTGGCGAATCAAAGGAGGCAACCATACAGCAAAACCTTAAACTTTGCTTGAAAGTAGAAAATTTTCGTTTCCAGATTAAACTAGTATGCTTACTTCTCCTAAAGGGAGGTTCGGAGATTTTGTTTTTAGTATTGTTTCTTAGTTCACTTAAGCTCGAATATTTTTGCTTCCAATTTTTCCGTATCTAGAAGCGCGATTGTCGATTTTCCAGTCAAATATCCACAAGCCTCTCCTGGATTCACAACTAATGTTTTGCCTTTCCTGTAAACTTCAGCATTATGAGTATGTCCGTGAACCAGAATATCGAAGTTTTGACCGTCAATCAAAGCCTTTAACAACTCCTCTTCGGTTCCATGCAAAAGTGCAATTTTGATATTTTCCACACTCACTTCTGCAAAGTTTCCACGAATTTCCATTCCTTTATATTCACCGAATCTTTTTCTTAAAAGTTCACGGTCGCCATCATTATTGCCAAAAACCCCTATGAGTTTTGCCTTCAACTCCTTAAACCTTGGAATCACAAAGGGCGCCACGTAATCTCCTGCATGAAGCACAAGCTCAACCCCCTCTTCATTAAATCTCACTACTGCTTTCTCCACCATTGGTAGAAAATCATGAGTGTCTGAAATTAAACCAACAAGCATTCCCATCACCCTTTCCAAAATTATTTCTTTTTGAGGAAATAAATTCTTCCCAAGGGTTTCATAATAATCTATAAGATTTTTCTAGAAAATATTTCGAGAACTGGAATAATTATATGCTGGAAACACTGTTTAAAGAGGGTTACACCCCCTTTTTCATATTCTAGAGAATGATTTGAGGAAATGAATACTTTGGAAACTGATATTTGGTATTCGAGTCTTTCACAGAGAAGGCGAGATAAGCTATACATAATCGCCGAAATTTTAGAAATAGCTGGAGATGGAGCCTTAAAAACCCAAATAATGTATAGGGCAAATTTAAGCTTCACACAACTTAACGAGTATCTAAAATTCATGTTGAAAATTCGTTTTCTAGATATGTTTATTAAGGATGGCAAGGAGTTTTATAAGGCGACGGAAAAAGGCCTAGACTTTCTGCAAAAATACCGAGAGATCACTGATCTTCTCAAGACAGAAAATGAAAATGTTAAAACCAACATTAAGGTTCCTCCACCGCACTTGCTTAGGAGAAATTGAACTGAACTGAGGTATAAAGGAGTTTAGCTATTGTTTCAACTTTTGCTCTTCAACGTATGCTTTGACTTTAGCTCTTAGTTTTGGGAATTCGTCTAACATGGCTTTTATAACTTGCCACCGTAGTTCGTCATCGTTATTTTTAAGTTTCATCTATTAATTCCCAAATATTAAATATCAATACTCAATATAAATCTTTACTCTTTCTAACAAAATATATTTAAAAATAAAAGAAAATGGGGTAGGCGAGGCTATTTAACAGTCAACATGTTAACAGGTTTTTTCAGCAGCTTCACAGCAGCTACGGTAGCAACAATGATTACGGTGGCTCCTATCAGAACTATCAGCAGCTTTGGAGTTACCAGCTCTGGAAGCGTTGCGGCCGATGTTAATCCTATAGTCGGATCATGTTCCAACGTATAATTGCCAAAGTACGGATAGCAGATAAACAAGCGTAGATGGGCGCCAGCAGCAATATATGAAGCGGTAACATTCACGTAACCCACTGTACCTCCTGTCTCGTTTAGAAGCCTTGCCCATGGAACAAACTCCAAGAAGCCTGAAATGTTTCCTTCAGTATTCATCTTTGCATATTGTATTCGTGTGCGGTTTCTAAAGCGGCTCGCCACCTGTACCTGTTTCTCATACTCATTTTGGGTTCTGTTTTCGCTTACTAGATAGTACTCGTCATTTATTGTTGCAGCTTGCATTTGAGACGCCGTCTCTATAGTCTCTTGATACTGGTTCTGGGCTTCGGTTTGTGCCGCATTCAAGTCTTGAAGCTTTATTGAAGCCATGTTAATCCATAAAGCCAATCCCGTTTTATTTGTTGGTATCTCAATTTGATATTGCATGTAGGGGCTGCTGTTTAGCCAGTCAACGAAAGCTTTGATTCGGTCTATGTTCCATTGCCAGTTGCTTACTACAAAATCGAATTTTAACTGTCCCGCCGCCACCGTATAGCTGTGATCTTCGTCGATGGTTTCTGTTGTTGTCGTGTTGTAGAATCGGCATCTAATTTGGATATTGTTTTCGGCGAATTCGAATCTAGGCTTCCAGAAGGGCACTTTCTTTAAGGTGAAGTTAAAAGACCAGTAAGAAACGCCGTTCTTTTCCACGAGTTCTGGGCCTTCCAAGCTCCATTTACAAGCACTGAAAGGCAGATATGCAGAGTGAAGGCCGATCAAATACCCTATAAGCTTAGCCATGATTGCTTCTCTGAGTTGTTCGCGGTTGGTGTGATGGCCAATTCTAGGTTCAATGAATTTTTCTCTTATCACTTGCTGCATTATTGCATCCTCAGCTTGATAGCGCCTATCATAATATTGCAAGTCGAAGGTTAGGTACTCTATCACTCCCTTGAACTTCACCACGTATATTGTGTTATTCTCTTTTGTATACCACCAGAGAAACATGGGCTTGGTCCCATTTGCTGGGAATATTAAAGTGATTAAGGGAGTTTCAAATTTATACCAGACATTGTTCCACAAGGGCTCAGTCTTAACTGGCAAATTTTGAATATTTTCAAAATTTTCTTCTGCGCTGACTGCAGGGGCAAAGACTACGAACGCTGGTAAAGCCAACAGAAAAGCCAAACTCAAAGCCAATATTGAATTTTTCCCAATTTTCATATTTTTTCACCGAAAATAAACTTGTTAAACGGCTTATTAAGAAAATCGTTTCCAAAAAACCCGAACATTGACTTTTAAAAGTTCTAGAAACCCCGAACTTTATCCTTCACAAGGTCTTTTCTACAGTACAAGTGCGGTTATTATCGAATGATGATTTCATAAATCTAAAATATTCACCTCTTAAATGCCTATCGATAAACTTGCGGAAGGAATTGGAATGAGTGAGGAAAAGAAGGAGCTTAAATTGGTTGATGTCAGCTTTAAGGCTTCATTGAAGTTCTGGCTAGCCTACCTAATAGTTCAAATAATAGCCCATGATAATCGTTTTCGGCGTAATGCTAGTATTTGCGGCGTGGACATCCCAGATGCTAAAAGACATTCTGCCAGAAACCACGCCCCAGATCCTGGCGCTAAGTTTCTCTAAAATACTCTAACATTTGTACAATTTGAAAAGCCTCCAAATTCGCCTTTTTCTTAAAATTACTTATGGCTTCAAGATGCAATTTTTGTAATGCTTGCGAAACTGTGAAAAACCTTTTTTAAAAATGAATAAAACATGATTTTTGTGGAAAAACGGGAGAAAGCATGCAGAAAATAGTTTCTGGAATGATGCTGGCTTTGTTTCTGGCAAGTATGTTATTGTTAGCCTTTGACTTCCAGCCAGTTGGAGCAAGCGGAACCATTTACATCAAGGCTGATGGAAGCATAGATCCGCCAACAGCGCCCATTAAACGAGATGGGACATTTACACACTTACAAGTAACATTTATGGCTCCATTGTCGTTGAGAAGGATAACATCTCAGATTCGTCAGGTAACACTATCTCGAAACTAATATAAAATGTGGAGATTATGGCCTCTGGATTTGGAATTCTTCATATAACACGATATCCTGTAACACGATAACTGAACATAAGGAACATGGCCTCATAGCCACATTTTCAAATAACAATACCAACTCAGAAAATAACATAGAGGACAATAACTGCGGTATTTACTTTGAACACTCTTCTAATAATATACTTAGAGGTAATGTTTTTAATGGAAATACTGAAAATATTAATATTGCCTTCTAGTCACTTCTAGATTGTGTTCACAATATCGATACTTCAAATACCGTGAATGGTAAGCCGATTTATTATTGGGTTAATCAACAAGATAAAACTGTTCCATACAATGCAGGATATGTAGCTCTTATAAATTGTACCAACATAAAGGTTCAAAATCTGAAGCTTGTTAATAATGGACAAGGTATACTGCTGGTATCAACAAAAGACTCAATGATAACAAACAATATTGTGGAAAATAACGCATATGGAATCTATATCTTTAATTCTCCAAACATAAATGTCACAGGAAACAAGGCAGTATCTAATAGAAACACGATTTGTTACAATTATATATGGGGCAACGCTTATGCGGGCATAAACCTTGTAGACTCCGATGAAAATCAAATCATTGGAAACACGCTGATGGAAAAT
Source organism: Bathyarchaeia archaeon (assembly GCA_038849025.1). Lineage (GTDB taxonomy): Archaea > Thermoproteota > Bathyarchaeia > Bathyarchaeales > Bathycorpusculaceae > WUQU01. The sequence continues at coordinate 6,684 of JAWCNE010000031.1, read as the reverse complement.
AACGGATGGGGGTTTACGCTTATCTGGTGCTGATAACAACACCTTTTACCATAACAACTTTATTAACAACAAAGTAACGGAGGGGCTTCAAGTTTCAAATCCTTGGTATTGGGGACGCCTTGAACCTAACACCTGGGATAACGGTGCTGAAGGAAACTATTGGAGCGATTATAAGTCGAGGTATCCAAACGCTACAGAAATTAACAGTTCGGGAATAGGCGACACACCCTACTTCATCAACGAAGTCAACATAGACCGTTACCCGCTTATAAGACCCATTGTAGATCCTTTTATTTTGCAGGACACTGTGCCTCCTGTTGTTTCTATTATTTCGCCGGAAAACAAGACTTACACTGTAAACAATGTTTCCTTAACGTTTACTGTGAGTGGACCGGTTTCTTGGATCGGCTATAGTCTCGATGGACAAGCAAATGTGACCATAACTGTAAACACAACCCTCACTGGATTATCTAACGGTTCACATACTCTAGTAGCTTATGCCCGAGATTTTGCTAGAAACACCGGAGCTTCAGAAAAAATTTACTTTGCCATAGAAGTTTTATCCGGACCAACTCAGCAAATATGGTCTTTCCCGACTATATTGATTGCCATAGGAGTGATTACAATAGGCGTAATCATAACTTTTGGCGCAATTATTTACAAAAGAAAAAGGAAAACCAAAGTTTTTCCAGCATTATTCAAATTTCAATTTCAAAGAGAATTCGGGTTTTAAGTGAAACGCCCTAACAGAAATAGGATGGCTATGTTTAGGTATACCGCCGCTAGGCTTACGAGTATGCCTTTGTCAAGTCTTACACCTTTTCCGTGGCAGAAGGCTGCTGAAACCAGTAGCAGGCTCCAGATTTGCAGTATAACGAGTACTCCTTGCCTTATCATTTCCAATTCCGATGGGTATAAGCTTAAGCCCTCAAGAATTTTTGGAACCGCCATGTAGATGTAGGGAAAAACAGCCATAGGAATTGCTGCTAACCCTAAGCATGTGAAGAGCTGGAGATCGTTTCCCACGCGCTTAAAAAAGGCATAGGCAAGCGCTTCTGCGAATAAGAATAAGCCTATCCAATTAAATATGAATAATACCATTATGCTTGATGGATTGTAAACGGCGTATTGAAAATAGAAGAAGAGGGCTGGCTCAAGTCTCGCAAGGGATGCGCCAAAAGCGCCGAGGATCAGAACCGCCGCGGAAATGGGTAGAAATCTTAAAGGCTTTGAGGTTAACGCGAAGACAGGTGAAAGGAAAAGCCATTTTCCGAGGCGGTGGCTGAAGGCTTCGCTTATCCCGAGGTTGGCTGGAAGGCTTCCCTCCTTTAGGACTCGGTAAAGCATCTGCCCCTTATCGTTTAGCCTGTACTTGCGCTGCTTATCCTGCTCAAGGAAGTCTGAAAGCATGTCCAAATGGTAATAAACTGTGCCCACACCTAAGCCTAAAGCTTCCCTAAGCTCCTTAAAACCAATTTTTTCCTGTACGCCCAGAATTTCAATTATTTTTCTCCGCGTGGGATCCTTAAGAAGTGCATAGTAACGGGATAAGTCTTCCATGAGTTTTCCTCGGAGTCAGAAGCTATTTTAGGCTGAATATTTATACATTATTAACTTTTGGTAAACATCAGCCATCAATTTTATGTGGCCTTTTATGATCCAGCCTTTGAAATATTTCCTTGCGGGAATACAGTTTTATTTATTAATAAGCCTGAAAGTTGGTTGAGGAAAAGGTGAAGGCTCTTCCCTAAAATGCAACTGTAAGGCAGATTTCTATGCTTGAAAAAAGATCGGAAAAGAAAACTTCGAAGTTAATCTACTTGCTATTTATTCTGCCAGTTCTCCTGGCTTTTCTCTGTTGGCTTTATTTTCCAACCTTAGCATATGCGTTATCTGTTCATGTTTTCGGCTATAAGCCGAATCTTCAGCCAACCCACTGGCTTTGGCATGGCACCCTTTACGCTTTCTTCACGCTTTACACTTTTCTTGCGATAGGAGTGGGCGGAATCATGGTGGTTGCAGCCTGGATCTGGAAGCGGAAAGAAGATACAAGAAAAAGCGTTCGATATCCTTCTGTTAGTTTTGTTGTTCCCGCCTACAACGAGGAAAAACACATTGCAAAATGCATAACAAGCCTTTTCGCCAATGCATCAAATTATCAAGGCTTCTGCGAAATCATAGTGGTGGATGACGGCAGCACCGACTACACCTATGAAATTGCATGGATGACAATGCAAAAATGCCGAAGGCAATGGCCTAACATAAGAGGCAGAGTTGTTAGGCACACTGCAAATCTTGGCAAGGCTGAAGCCATCAGGACAGGCGTTAACCGAGCCAGAGGCGAATTAATAGCCACGGTGGATGCTGACACGTGGTGGGAGCCCAACGCCCTTCAAGAACTTGTTAAGGCAGCGGAAAAAGCCGGCGAATACGCTGTAAGCGGTTACATACACCCCACAGACGGTGAAGGTGAACGGAAACTCTACATAATACTCCAGCAGCTTGAGTACAGTCAAGGGCTTGGAATATACCGCAGTGCCCAGGCTTTGGGAAAAGCTGTCCTAGTGGTTCCAGGACCCATGGGCTTGTACAGAGCGGGTGCACTTAGGGAAATATTAAACGGTAAAACCATAAGGTCTGTGACTGAAGACCTTGAAATCACTTTGGAAATGCAAAAGAAAAGGTTGCCCGTAGGGTATACGGAGCACGCCATAAGCTCAACCGTAGCGCCGACGACATTCAAAGCTTTCTGGACTCAACGGTTGAGATGGTTTATAGGTGGTATCCATAACATGTTGTCAATTCATAGGGACTTGCTTTTTAAACGGCGGTTTTTAAGCTTGGTTTTATGGGACGCCCTAATACTGGGCTATGGATGCAGCCTTATCGAAATTATTGCCTTATTTAGCCTCCCCATATTCCTTTGGTTTGCCCCGGACAAAATATTCTTCTTGTTAAATTTGTTAGTTTATGCTCTTCTTGCATTCGCTGTTGGAATAATCTATCATGCTATAGCCCTAAAATTCTCGTATGGAAAATACAATCACAAACACCTTCTCGTTTATACTCCCCTATATTATTTGTTAAGGATGATTAACGTGTTTGCAAGAACAAAAAGCCTAATAAAATATTTAATGGGCGATAGAGGCAGCTGGCATAAGCCTATAAAATAAGCTAAGGTTGTAATTCTGTCTTCTCCTTCTCCAAGTATTTCAGGTATCTCCAGGCTGTAAAGCCGAAGAAAGGGCAAAGCTTACCATAATGAAAACATCAAGCGTCAACCAAGGTATGCTTCTATCAACAGGCCAGTCTCCAGACCATGTCCGAGTTATGTGAATAGCCAATATTCCATATCCAACAATTATGAGGCCATAAATTGTCAAAGCTTCTGAAAAGGCTAACAACAACTTTTGAGCTTTCATGACTGCTGTCCTTAAACATCTATTTAAGAGCATTTTTAGCATGTATATTTTGCGATAACGTTCAAAAGTTATTTTAAGTGTAACCACTTGAAGGTTTGACATCGAAAAATTTATTTTACTCACGTATCTTAAAATTCAACTGGGGGGGGAACTGCAATTATTGGAAAAATCTCCTCCACCATGAGTTTGTTACTGTTTATCCTTGTATTTTCCACAATGCATGGCAGTGTAGAAAAGGTTGGAGCGGTTCTTAATGGTAGCGTGGTTTATGGTATTCCTGCTCAGATGGATTCAGGTGAAGATCAAGCAACTATAGATGTTTGCCATGTTATTTGGTACCACTTTTACCTTACTGGACGCTATCAATACTTGCGGAACTATTGTGGGTCAAGCACTCAGAATTATCTTGTTTATAGTGTTGCTAACTATTTGGAAACTTATCCCTACGATTTTGTAACTGTTTTCTATAAAGGCCACTCCCATTATCTTCGGCCTAACAGCGTATATAATCCCTGCTCCCATGATCACACATTCCTATACGATAATGACGGCGGCGGCTCAACTATGATAAAGAATGGCGGTTTCGAGAATGGAAATACGTACTGGACTGTTGGTGGGCCTGGCGACCACATGGTTACAAGCGAGGACCACATTGAGGGGAGCTCTTACTCCATGCTGCTGGGATTTAAGTATCACGACAATGTAGTTGATGGTAGAGATTACGCCTACCAGCTTATCACGGTTCCTTCTGGATTAACCACGGTGAAGCTTTCATTCTGGTATCATCTGTTCACAGAAGACTCTGAGGCTTACGATGTTTCAGCATCGGACAACTGGATATTGGACAGCGAAATAGGACTGCGCACAGTCAACGGCAGACACGACTTCGTCTTCCTATGGTCATGTGGCACGGCAAATGAGGCTCAAATAGGCGGCATCAGCGGAACCCACACATGGGGCATGGCAGCCTCATGGCTTAAAGGAACATCATTAAGCCTTAACGGATACATCTACCCTGATGGCAGCCGCCACTGCTTCATAGGCTGGCAGTACTACTCTATGCCCTTTATCAACTCCACAGGTTACAACACCTATACCTATGGAGACTTCGTGAAAAGATTCTACTACTACGTGTTAATACAAGGTAAAACGATAAAGGTGGCTTTAGATCGCGCCTCTCAGGATTGCTTTGGCGGCAAGTACTTTAGTGAGATTAAGATTTATCAGGGGTGGTGGCAGTACTTTCCTGAACAGAACCTCTGGCTTTTTAATAAAATTAGAGTTTGGGGAGATGGAAATATGACACTACCATAAAGGAGGTGTTAAGGATTAGCTTGTTGTTGAAAGAAATTTATATGAGTTTTATGTGTGTTCTTCTGATATTGAACTCTTTCTTGGTTAGTGTTTCCTCTGTTTATGTAAGTGAGCAGTCTGTCCAACAGAAGTCGCTGTTGTTTTTGGAAGAAGTGGTACAGCTAGACTTGCTAAAATATGACGTGACTCTCCAAACATATGACGCAAGCTACCCCGCTGAGTATGATGGCTTGCTGTTTCGGGAAGATGTCGCTTATTTACTTGAAAATAAGAATACAGGAGGCGGAATAAGTGCTGATTTCGTGTATTGGAATAGTACTTTGATATGGTGTCTAATAAGCATTCTTAATTGGAATGCACCTATTTACTCTAAGCCCCAGCCCAGCAGCTACATTGAGAAAGTCAAAGGCTTACTTGAAAGATTAGATAAGTGGAGCGGACTTCCTATTTGCACAGAGCATCGCAAAATGCTGGATGTTATTAAAGAAGAGAAAAATCAGACAGTTATATCTGGAGACTTGAAGTTAAAAATAACCTTGGAAGAAGTGTTCACCGATTTCCAATGGTACCGTCTTTATGGCGAACTTGAGCTCCCAGACTGGGGAATAGCCTTTGAAAGGGGTCATTTTCACGTCATCGGGAATGGTTATCTATTCTACAAGGTGGGTAGCACTTTAGTTAATGTTTCTAGGGATGAGGCTGTTAGGATGGCTAGGGAGCGTGCTAAGAATTTTTCTTGGAAGGTTGGTTTGGAGCCTAATGCCACTGAGGTTAGGGCTTCTAAAATATTGGATGAGCCTGTGCAAACTTCGTTGAGTTTGCGTATGCGGGAGCCTTTGACCCTTTATCCCCACTGGCAGGTTGCCCTATACTTTGACAGAACTTATCCAGGGTTTGTAATAGGCGTGGAAGTGGGCATATGGGCGGACACAGGCGAAATCCACTACATTAATCCAATAAGCACAGGCGGCGGTCTCCCACCCAAAGACTCCTCAACGCCTTCTCCTGAACCAGAACCAAAGCCCTCCCCCAAGCCCAACTTCTCAAACACACGAATACCCATAGAATACATTTATGCAATAGTGGTTATAATAGCTGTGACAGCAGCATCCGCCATAGGCTATTTACACTTAAAGCGCAAAAAATCAAAAACCTAATTTAAACTTCATGCCCACTCTTCACATAGCTTCTAAGACTTTAAGGCAGATAAAAACGCAAAAGTCCTCATATTTTAGAATTAATTAATTTGGAAATAATAATGTATATAGACTCTGAGAAACATTTATATCCGCTAAGACGCCTTCCAATTTATATTGGCGAACAAAGGCGCCCGCAATTTCATGGCGGCGGCCCAACCCCAACCGCAAAGGCGTTTAACGCCCTAAAAGGGATGAAGACGGTTGGCCTCCAGTTGCGGGCACAAACATGTGGACCTGACGCTCACCATGTTAGGTCTGAAATGGGCTTTGACTATGTGGATCTCTTCCTCCAAATCCAGTCGGCTTTGCAGCCGTACACCAATAAGCGCAAACGGCAGCGCATCAACTCCGGTTGATCCTGCCGGACCCCACTGCTATCGGGATGGGACTAAGACATGCTAGTCGTGCGCCTCCAAGCCACGGTGGAGGCGCGGCGCACAGCTCAGTAACACGTGGCTAACCTACCCTTGGGACAGGGACAACTCCGGGAAACTGGAGCTAATCCCTGATAGGTGAAGACTCCTGGAATGGGTCTTCGCCCAAAAGGCGTCTAGACCATGCTTCTAGGCGTCGCCCAAGGATGGGGCCGCGGCCGATCAGGTTGTTGGTGAGGTAACGGCTCACCAAGCCTATAACCGGTACGGGCCGTGGGAGCGGGAGCCCGGAGATGGGCACTGAGACAAGGGCCCAGGCCCTACGGGGCGCAGCAGTCGCGAAAACTCCGCAATGCGCGAAAGCGCGACGGGGCC
>JAWCNE010000030.1:0-19924 GCA_038849025.1 Bathyarchaeia archaeon | reverse complement strand
GATTCCTTTGTTTTATGCAGTTCTTCTTCAATCCATTCAAGCTTACCTAAGAAGGGTTGTCTTGCTGTCACACCTATCTTTGCTGAGCCTCCTGCTCGGCCAAGGGAAACCGCAGTTATTCGAATGCGCATTTTATCTCCGGTTGTTAACTTCCTGTTTGTTTCTTTGCCCAACAGTACTCCCTGTTTTTCGTCGTAGGATATAAAGTCGTCCATCAACTGAGATACGTGAAGCAGCGCGTCAACTGGCCCAACACGAACAAAAGCTCCAAAATCGGCGATCTCAACCACTTCGCCTTCAATTACTTCTTGGAGCATAGGATAGAATGTTAATAGTGAAAAGGTTACTTTATGATAGGTGGCTCCGTCGCCTGGAATTATCTTGCCAACAGGGCTTACTTTGACATCAGTCACGGCTACAACGTAGCCTAGCGTCTCGTCAACTATACCCTCATATTTTGCCTTAACTTGCTGATATCCCACAGCCTCTAATGGGTTACCAAAGGTTTCAGGAGGGATGCGGATCGTGTCTTCCATTGTTACAAGTTTAAACAATGTGTTATATCCTCCCGTCAATTTCAAGGCGCGACTTTTGCCTCACATAAATAACCGGCACACTTATATCTCTTAACCTCTTCTTAAGCCCTCTGTCATTGGTAAAAACTGGGCATTTCCATTCACGCGCCATATAAAAAATAGCATCATCTGGGGAACTTGCCATTTCTATATTTATTTCGACCAGCTTGCATTTTTCAGCCAGTTTTAAAGCATAAGAGGCTTCCTTCATCATTTTCGGTGAACCTTCCTTCACAATTTTTTCAAGTTCCCTCTTGACTGGCGAAAGTAGAATAAGTTCAAAATTTCTTTTCAAAAGCGTTTTTAATTCTTCAAAAATATCGATCCTAAACTGAAAAGGAACAAATAGAGCATTTGAATCCAGAATCACCTTCAACTTCTCCCTTTTAAAGTCAGACGCTTCTAACATATTATTTTATCATTCCGTATCCTATTAGTCTCCATCTTCCTGAAATTTTCCTGCTAAGTGCAACTCTTGAGCCGGTTAATGCACACACTGGTCTTGTAAGCTTGAGAGTTGCTGCATTATTTTTTAAGGAAATAACTTTTCCAATAGTTATGGCGGCTCCCACATGCAATAGTAAATTTTCGTCTTTGTTTATAGTTTCAACCTTCGCAAGCTCTTTTGTTCCCACAGCCCGCTCCAAAATATGAGTTTCCAAGTTTAATTCTGTTAAAACTGGCGGCAACGTATCCTTCTTTCCAACAATGTTTCCAGTTAACCCATCTGCTTTCGAAAGGGATGGATCTAAAAGAGTTCCAACTCCCACTAAGCCGCCGCAATGGGCTTCCTTCACATCTCTCCCGCCTGCTTGTAAACTTACAATTTCAGTGAATAGAGGCTTGTAAACGCTTTTCCCCTCCTCTCCTAAGCTTATTCCTGGACGAATCTCTATTTCATCTTTAACAGCGAAGGTTCCTTGCAAAATTGTGCCGCCGATAACTCCTCCCTCAAGATTTTCAACAGGGGTACCTGGTTTGTTAACATCAAATGAACGGACAATGTACATTAATGGGGGCTTCGTTTTGTCTCTTTCTGGAGTTGGAATAAACTCTTCCATCGCCTGAATTAACGTATCCATATTTACGGCGCGTTGCGCTGAAACAGGAATTATCGGCGCATTTTCAGCAACTGTCCCCTTAACAAAGTTTTTAATTTCCTCATAACTTTTGCGTGCTCTTTCCTCGCTGACAATATCAATTTTGTTCTGCGCTATGATGATTTTTCTTATCCCAATAATTTCGGCTGCAGCTAAATGTTCCCTGGTTTGCGGCTGAGGGCAAGGCTCATCTGCTGCTATTACAAGTATTGCACCATCCATTATAGCCGCCCCAGATAGCATTGTTGCCATCAACGCTTCATGACCAGGGGCATCCACAAAGCTTATGGCCCTGAGGAAGGTGGTTTCAGAGCCGCAGTATGGGCAAACCGGTTTGTTTGAATAGCTTCTCGGCGGTTCGCATTTTGGGCACTTGTAGACGGGCATGTCAGCATAGCCCAACTTTATTGTTATTCCCCTCTTTAACTCCTCGCTGTGTCTTGAAGCCCAAACTCCAGTTAACGCTTGCACTAAAGTTGTCTTGCCATGATCCACATGCCCTATAGTTCCGATGTTTATTTCAGGTTGTCGTGGCAATGAGACCTTTTCACTCATTATTTTACCGCCTTTAAAGCACTTAATAATTAACGTTCAAATTAAGCTTAATGCTTCTGCACATAAAATGTCTAGGGCTCACACAAATCATTACTACTGTGCTTTTTAAATTAATCTGTTGCAACACCTGCAAAAACAAAGACAGAGTTAGCTTTTTTCTTGTTCAATTTGAGCTTTTTCTTCTTGTTCTTCCGGCTTCTTTCCTTTTGGTTTTTCAACTATCTTCATATTGATTTGAACTATCTCATCTGTTATTATATTTCCACGAACTTTTTTCCTTCTTCTCTCCCCTTTATTTTCCGGATTAAATCCAACTCCACCACTTAGCACCACACTTCTTCGTACGCCTCCATGAACATTAGGCCTCATTGGAAACCCATCTTTGTCTGATCCGCCTGTTATTTGCACTTTGCAGCCTTGCAAACCCAATATTGTTCCATCTATCGTGTCACCTATCTTTTTTCCAATCAATGGGGTTGCACGCGCTTCTTCTAACTCAACTGTTTTTGAAGTTCCTTCTTCGGGATCTGACACTATTATCTTGAATTTAGCCATGGCACCTTACTTCCTAGTGGAGAGTATGAAATTTTAATCTCTAACTATTAAGGGTTATGAAAACCTTGTATAAAACTTTGATTTCGTCAAGCAAAAGTTTTAATCTGACAATTCAGTGGGTTTCGGGTTATGTGGCGGCTGGGATTCTTCTTCCACGAGATGGCGTTTGGCATAGTTTCAATCTTTCTCCCCTTATATGTTGTGAGTATCGGCGGATCTTTGCTTGACATAGGAGTGATGACGTCCACCGCTTTGTTTCTAGCTATTCCATCATCATTCTTTTGGGGTTACATCTGTGACAAAACAAAACGGTATAAACGCTACATCCTAATTTCATTTTTATCTTCTTCTGCCCTACTTTACCTCTTCACTCTTGCAAACAGCATAAGTTTGCTCATCATTCTCTACCTAATTATGGCTGTTTTCCACGTCGCCCACGAAGCCCCCAAAAACGTGCTAATAGCTGAGCTCTACTCTCGGGAGGAATGGGAAAAAGCCTTTGCTCTTTATGAATGGTTCACCGAGATAGGCTGGTTTGTAGGACTAATTTTAGGAACTTTTGTCTCATTTGTAGGGTTTAACCCAAACACGACACTGTTAATTTGCAGCGGCTTGAATTTTCTAGCCTTTATTCTTTCTTTATTTTTGGTTGTAGACCCTCTCTTAATTTTTGAAAGAGGATTAGTAGGGATAGAAAAAAGCGTAGACTTCACCTACAAAGGCTTAACCATAGCTTCAAAGATTTTAGATGGATTTTCACCCAGCGAAAGCCTCACAAAGGAAAACATCTACGCTTTTTGCGGCGGGCTAGTTCTTTTCTCACTAGCTACAAGCACACTGTTTACACCATTGCCCGTCTTCTTTTATAATACTTTGCATCTCGCCACGAGCTTGGTGTTTGCAGTTTACGTTTTAAACTCAAGTGCGGGGATAGCGGGATATTTTTTGGCCAGTAACAGGCTTGAACCACAAGAAGAGAAAATGCGTCTAAGAAAAATCGTTTTATCCAGAAGCATCCTAACGTTTATGCTGGCGGCCTTAACCATAATAGGCCTTCACACAGCAATCTTGGCTGCTTTGGTTTTGGCTTTAATGGGCTTTGCTTACGCCTTATACCACGTTTATACTCTTTCCCTATCCATGGAGCTTATACCCGCGGGAAAGGCAGGATTATTCGATGTACTTGTGAGTCTAGGTGGAGCAGGAGGAGCCTTTCTAGGCCCGTTTACAGCTCAGACATTCGGCTTTATACCTGTATTCTTTCTGTCTGGTGCAACTTTCTTTTTGGCGTATGTTGCTTTTCGGCTTTCCTCCTAAATTGTTTGAGGGGTATGCGCTGCAGCATTAGGTTTATTCTACGTGAACTCTGTGTACGTCTATGTCTTCCCGCATTTCAGGTGTTAACTCCAAAAACTCCCTTACAGACCGCTCTACGTCTCTGGACTGTGTTATGTACCTTCCGACAACAATAATGTCGGCGCCTTTCTCTAAAGCTTCTTTTGCCGTTTCAGGGATTATTCCGCCTGCTACGGCTATTAGGAATTTCTTGTCTTTGAAAGTTTGTCTAAGATCTCTGATGAGTTCTAAACCAATGGTTCTTCCAGTTTCTTGGTCTATTCCTCTGTGGATGATAACGATGTCTGGAAATTCTCTTAGGGTTTTAAGTTTTTCAATGGGGTTTTCAACGTTAAGCATGTCAACTGCAGCGTATATTCCAAGCCTTTTTGCCTCGTAGATGAAGGCGTCAAGGGTTTCTGTAGGCGCCAGTCCCGCGGCAATAACAGCGTCGGCTGTTTCCTCATAGGCTATGTCCACCTCAACTTTTCCGACATCAAGAGTTTTTAAATCCGCCATAAAGAATACATCTCTCGCCACTTCCCTCAAGTCACTTATAACCTTTGTTCCGTACCGTTTTATGAGCGGCGTCCCCGCCTCCAATATTATTCTGTCACTTCTGGGAATCTGCGCTAAAATCTTCTTAGTTCTTTCAAAGTCAGGTATGTCAAGCGAAATCTGCAAGTATGGCGGTCTCCATAAGCGGGGCACTCTGAAACCCATCATTGGATGCTTCGCCCTATCTTTATCGTAGAAAACCTTTTCCAGCGACGGATACTTTGCCATAGCCCTTTTGAGAGCTAGTTTTGTTGCACTATAATTATAATGGTATATTTTACGATAATCGTTTGCCTCTGGGTGGACGAAAACGCTGCAAACCACCACCCAATCATCAACTTTGTCTTTCGGAATTATGCCTTCCTCGACGGCGTCCGCAATGGCTTTGGCAACAGCTGCTTGCGCTGGACCAAAAACCTTGTTGGCATCTTCCAAGTTCTTGACAGTTACTTTTGGCACAAGCAACGTATGCGGCTTAGGCGGAAGATTAGGCCTTATAACTGCCAAAAGCGGCGTATGCCCCATGGAGAGGTGAGCTAAGCCATTTGCGAATGCTTCACCCACCGGCCCTTCTTTGTCGCCTATTAAGAGGTCTATATGGGCGACGTCATTTCCTTCTCCGACAAGCGCCTCTCCTATCAAATAAGTATATTTCTTAGAAAGCTCGACAGCCTCCGACAATCTTGCAACGGATAAGCCTTCAACAACATCCTTAAAGTCGACATTAAACTCCTTAAGCCACGAATAAAGAGTATCTCTATGCACATTTAATAACTTGGCTGTGCCTGAAATTGTAGGCTTAGCCAATCTGCCCAGCAAAACACTGCGGGCTTCAGCCTCTTTTCTCGCAGCCTCCGTCAATATCTTGAGGAACTCTTCTCTAGTTTCAGGCTTTTTAAAGTTCTTTTCCGACATTTAACTGCACCATTAGCAATCTCTATTCGAAGAATTATTTAAATGTGTCGGATAAATGGTGGGCTTCGGCTCCCAATAACCGACATTTTTAGACAGAGGTTTTCTGTTTCAAAATAATGCTACTTCAATAACTCGGCATTTAGGAGCCGATAAAATTAAATTTTGTAAAAGAGTATTAGTGAAAGCTCTGTTATTTTACTTTTCCGCGTGTGTAGGCTTCCACGAGGTCACTGGCTGTGATAATGCCTACCAGCCTGCTTTAAACAGCTAAAGAGCTTAAGGCTTCACAAGGCTTCTCCACACGCCTCACCAGCTCTCCAAGCCTATCCTCGCCTTCCATGCTTGAAGCTAAAGAACCCAAAGCCCTAGCTTGCTCTTCAACCCGTCTTTTTAACTGTTTTATCCTGTCTCCGGCCATAGGACGGTCCTCGCAATGTATTTGGGACGGTCCCAGGACGGTCCCGAAAGCCAGTGGGCAAACAAGCCCGTTTCTGGCTTCTTTCTGCTGAAGCAGGCAGATTTGGAGTGCTCCGGGCGGGATCGGCGCACAAAATTACCGGCAAATATCTGCCGATCATAATTCTGTTAAACGTTATTAACAGTAAAACTGTAAAATGAAGGCATAAGAAATTTTTTGTAAAATCAAAAGCGCTAATATCTGTACATCGATAAACACTGGATGAAAACCATTTTTTGATTTTAGCTTTTACATGATATAAAGTATTTCTTTTTTCCTATATTAATCGATTTTAGCAAATATTATAAGAGACTTCCTCATTTAAAATGAATGTGTTAATGGGGTGTGTATTACGTCAGAAGAAATGATAGTCACAGGAGAAGAGGCTTTAAAGGTAGCTGATGCCCTTACCGAGTCAAGTTTTCGAATTCTCCAGCTGATTTCCGAGGAGCGCCTCGATGTTTCAACGATTGCTAAAAGGTTGAATTTGAGTGAAGCTTACGTTAGTGAACAAATTCATCGTTTAGAGGATTTAAAGCTGGTGAATGTGAGTTACGAGCCTGGGAGAAGAGGTATTCGAAAGATCTGCGAGTTAGCCGTTAAAAGGATAGTTATGGTTATCAAGCCGTAAATTTTTATTTCTTGGTTGGTTCCACTATATCTTTGAGTTCTGCAGTTTTCTTGTCTAATGAGATTAGGTCTCCGACGGCTCTGACGATAGATATGGGAATTAGGACTTCTACTGACCCTAGGAATGGTTTTTTGTATCCAAGCTCTCTTGTTGTTTCTTCTGTTAAGCTTACATGTAGATGAGTGATTTTCCATGAAGGCTAAAAAACGTACGCAATCAATAAGGGAGGATGTTTAAGAACGCAAAAACCAACACCGCTAAAACTCTATAAGCAAGTATTCTGCAAAACTGCCAAAACCACTGCAACCCAACAGAAACACGCTTCCAAAACTGCATCCTCACACTAATCGCAGACGAACTCACACGCACAAGACAACTGCTCCAACAATGCACCCAACACCAATCATGGTAGGCGCAAAACCATGAAAAACTGCCCACACCAAAAAACAGACAACAAAGACCTCCCAAACTGCACACGAGGAGAAAACCACATAGGACTCTGCCAAAATCCATGCCCATATGTGTATGAGGCTACGTCTTCCGCTTCTAATCAAAAATGTAGCACATCCGTTGATAAGCTTGTTTCAAGCCGTGTTAGGCGAAAGCGCCAAGCTGAAAGCCCCGTTAAGCCTTCAAAAAATGTGCTACATTTTAACATAGAAGCCGAAGGTGTGGAAATCTATGCATAGGACTGTTTATTTTTGGCATGAACTGTGTCCTCTGTTACGGCGTTTTTGTCAGGAACATAGTGTTAGTTTTAATCGTGTTGTGAATGTGGCTGTTCAGCAGTTTTTGGGTGGTTGTGATATTGAGGAGTTGAGGCTTCGGGCGCGTTTGGATTTTTTGTTGCGGGAGGAGGCTCGGTTGAGGAGAGTTTGTAATGTTATGTTGCGGAGTGGTTCTTATCTACCTAGTTATGTTAGGCGGGTTTTGCGTGAGCCTGGTCGCTGTCTCGGGCATTTGCCTGATTCTCAGCGTCCTTTGAAGGCGTTGAATCCGTGTGAGGAGCGTGTTTTTCGTAAGATTGCGGCTAGGCGGGAGCAGATGCCCGTGAAATTGCTGAGATTGAGGAGAGGCTTTTGCGGGATGTTAAGCCTTTCCGCCTTAAGCCCGATTTGCATGGGCGTTCACGGTCACATAGGCGCCTAGGTGACAAAACAAGTTTGAAGGAGGTGAAAAAGCGGGATGGTGAAGCTGCCTAGGATGGGTAGGCCGCCTTTTCTAAAGTCCCACCATGTCAAGCAAGACGACATTGTGAAGATCGTTGAAGAACCCTATGTCCGCAGCGCAGAGGAAAGCCGCTTTGAAAAGCCGAGGGGCTACGCCGTTGTTAGGCTGGTCCGCACAGGCGAACTCTACACTTGGGGCTTCAACACCACCACTTGGGACAGGCTAATCGACGCTTTCGGCGAGGACAGTGCCCTATGGAAGGGTAAAAAGGTCAAGGTTAAGCTGGAAAATCAAACAGTGCGGGGTGAGCAGAAGCAGATTATTTTCGGCGTGCCATACCGCGAGCCTCAGCAGAAGCTGGCGGTGGAAAAGCAGCATGAAAACCCTTTGGACGCTGATTTGATGGCGAAAGTGAAGGCTTTGCCGCTTGAACAGAGAAGGGCGCTGCTGGAAGCGTTGAACGAAAGCCCCGTTGCTACGGCAACTTCCTAGAGCCCTCAGCAGTGATATGCATTGAATGCCGTTGCTGGCGAAGATGCCAAAAAGCCTCCACAACGCCCGCCTTTCACTTCCCCCTTTTTCTGTTTGTTGAAATAGGCTGAAAGGTTGGAGATATGACTCAGTGCCCACAATGCGGCTCCCAAAAACTGTGGAGAGACGGATTAAGAAGGCTAGCAGGCGGCTCCTTTGAACAGCGTTGGCTCTGTCGAAACTGCAGCTACCGTTTCACAAACACAAACCACAAAAGGCGCACTCAATGGAAGAATCCTCCATTCAGCTTAAATTTGGAAAGCGGCTTAGATTATAATTGCCAAGGGAACAATGAGCCTTGTGGGCGAGATTCCACCGCCCTTGGCAGGGCGGTGCAAACCTTGGCCGAGGTGGAAAAGGAAAACGAAAAGCGGGATGCGGGAGCCACAACAACATCAATAGAACAAACCGACGCCAAAAGCGCCATAATAAACTTTGCTTGGTGGATGAAAAAACAAGGATACGCTGAGCAAACAATCAGAGACCGCTGCAAAATACTGAAGATAATAATGAACAGAGGTGCAAACTTGTTTGACCTTGAAAGCGTCAAAGACGTGATTGCCAAGCAGAACTCGTGGAGTGGGGGGCGAAAAGAGTTTGCAGTGGATGCCTATACATGTTTCCTCAAAATGCTTGGAAAAGGGTGGAACCCTCCAAGATACAGACGAAATGAAAAACTCCCATTCTTACCTTTGGAAAGCGAAATTGAACAACTTATAGCTGGATGTAGCCATAAAGTCGGAACATTCCTGCAACTGCTAAAAGAAACAGCCGTTCGACCCGGTGAAGCTGCGAGACTTGAATGGACAGACCTCGACCCGGTTAACTGCACTATTAGGGTTTCGCCGGAAAAAGGTAGCAATCCCCGCATATTCAAGGTTTCAACAAGTTTAATGGAACGGTTAATGTCGCTTCCTCATTTAAATCAGTGGGTTTTCGGGGGCATCAAACTTAAATCTATACAGAAACGGTTCCAGGAACAGCGGAAGAGAATAGCGGCCAAACTTAAGAATTCACGATTGTTGAGGATAACCTTCGTGACTTTAAGGCATTGGAAAGCAACTGTGGAATATGCTAAGACAAAAGACATTCTGCACGTTATGCGTTTGCTTGGACACAAAAACATCCAGAATACGTTGGTATACACGCACTTGGTAAACTTCAACGACGAAGAATACGTGAGCAGGGCTGCATGGACTTTAGAAGAAGCTCAAAAACTTGTTGAGGCGGGGTTTGAATATGTATGCGAGGTTGAAGGCGCAAGGCTTTTCAGAAAACGCAAGTAGCGGGGTTCATTAAAAACAATGTTGAAGGCGCCGGGGGTGGGATTTGAACCCACGCGGCCCTTGCGGGCCACAGGCTTTTAAGCTTTAAGCGTTGGTCTCCAGGCCTGCTCCCTACCTGACTAGGAGACCCCGGCATTATTTGTTAACTTATTAATGCTTATTTATCTGCCTTATAATTATCCTTTTTTAGGTGCGCTTCATGAAGTTGAGCAAGAAATATGCAACCCTTTTGTTTGGTGTTTTTATGTCCTTGGGAATGTCTTTTGTGATGTCATTTGTTCTTACTCTAATCAATTTGGGTTTTGTTTCAGAATTTTTTGAGAGGTGGTTTCGAGGGTTTTTGATAGGTTTTGCCGTGAGTTTTCCAACATCTCTTGCGATAATTCCGTTAGTTAGGAAAATTGTGAGTAGACTGGGTGATTGAAAATGTTAAATCTTTTCCGCTATGAGTACTCGATAGCCGCTTTCTCTCGCGAGTACAGCGAAGTTTCCGAAAGTTTCCTCAAAAATAAGCTGAAGCCTTTCCCCTCCAATTTTTGACTTTACAACTATTTGAAAAGTGGCTTTTTCCGTCATGTGCTTTGGGGCTTCAGTTATTAGCGCTTTTACTATAGCTAATCCGGCGCTGACTGGTGGATTAGAAAGGATACAGTTAAAAGTTGTGTCTTTCACCGGTTCGTATAGGTAACCGCGTCTCACTTCCGCGTTGCTTACATGATTAATTTCAATGTTTTTCTTTGCAAGCCTAACCGCGCGCTCGTTTACATCTACCATAATCACGTGTACTTTGGAGTTGAAAGCTGCAGCTGCTATTCCAACTGCTCCATAGCCACATCCCACGTCTAAAACATAGCCCCTCTCGGGCAGAACCATGGTTTCTATTAGAAGCCTTGTGCCCAAGTCAATACGCTTTTTTGAGAAGACGCTTGAAGCTGTTAAAAATTTAAATGGTCTGCCCCGAAGATATGTGCTGAGCATTCCAAATTTCGGCTTTGACTTTGGACGCCGAACAAAATAGTGGTCTTCCTTTTTAGCATTATTGAGCATTATATTTCGCCGCTTTTCCAACCCTTTGGATATCTTCCCTTAGGCATCAAAACTCTTTTAGTTTCTGCAACCACTCCATGTTCCATACCGAGGATTTCCTCTGTTGACGCTTGAGCCCTTGCCAAAGCCACGGCCTCGCCTTTTAAGGTGAAAACCGCCACCATGGAACCACTGTTTATCCCAGTTTCAAGGGAAACCACGCCTGGAGCAGTCAATTTTGCACCATGGCAAAGAGCGTCCACGGCAGAGTCCCTAACATAGATTTTCGGAACCAAAGCCAACGCCTTCTCCATGGGCTGAATAAACCTTTTCAGAACAGCGTTGTTTTTGTCTTTTTGCCATTCCATAAACCAGTAAGCCACATCATGCAAGGTTACAATGCCTTCCTCTTCAACGAAGGGTCCAGCCCTAGTTCTACGGAGTTCTTGCATGTGCGCCCCGCATCCTAAGACCTCGCCGATGTGGTGGCAAAGCATGCGTATATATGTGCCTCCTTCGCATCCTACCTTGAAAAGAACGTTTCTTCCTTCCATTTCAAGGAAATCTATATAATAGATTCGTCTTGTTCGAAGCTGACGTTTAACAGAAGCTCTTAGAGGGGGTCTCTGATAAATGATGTCTTCAAACTCTTTTAAAACTGCTTTTACCCGCTCCTCCGGCGTGTCGCCGTGAAGTTTCATGATGCATACATATTCCTTCCCGCTTAAAAGCAGCGCCTGAACAATTTTTCTAGATTCTTCTAGGGTTATTGGCAAGACTCCGGTCACGTTGGGATTTCTCTGGCTATTTAAGCCTCTAGAGTCCCGCCGTGGCCGACGTTCTGAACATTCATTATTCGTTTAACCCAAGCAGCCACTTCGTGGCTTGTGGGTCCGGCAGGTTTATCCAAGTTGATGATGCCGAATCTTATGTATTCTTGGGCTGGGCGTTCTTCTGGGCTGCAGCCATAGCGCGGGTCGGTTTCGTCTTCAGCCTTAACAATTAGTTTGCGTTTAACTTCCCATGGTGCAACACTTCTAGGCATTTAACTAGGACACCTCTATGATAAAGAAGGCTTAGAAACTAATAACAATTGTTAGCCTGTGGTCAAAACAGGTTTAACTGGCTTAGCCATAGCCTCCAGCAAGCCTTTCTCCTTCAAAGCTTTAACAACTTCCTCGTCTGAAGCCCCCCTTTTAATCTCAACTTTTTCAGTTATGGGCTCCAAGTGGTTAATGTTGGCTCTCCGTCTCTTAATTCCTGTCACTGTTTTAGGCCCAGTTATGAGCACAAAATTCTTGTCTATTATATCCACTATTACGCATTTCTTTCCCGCTTCTCTGCCAGAAATTTTAACGCATATTCTGCCAACTTCTATAGCTGGCATGACACACACCTTCCAAGAAGCATAAAACATTCAGCTATTTATTTATTAACTTATTCTTTCGAAACTTCGGATATAGACTCACTTGGCGAACCTTTCCTTATTAAATAACGGCGATGGCGATGCAGAAACCGAAATGAATGCCAAATGCTAAAGAATTAAGTTACTCGGACATGGAGAACAAGCCTAGGTTACCTAAGAGAACTATCCAAGATGACATTTCTAAAACTGATCTTCTCCATGCATAATCTTTTCTGAAATCTGAAACAAATTCTGAAAAAGGTTTTTATCCCCAGAATTGAAGATGCTACGGGAGAAATCCATATGAAAAAAGCAACCCAAAAGAAAGTTTTTGGTAAAAAGGTGATTGTCGCACTAGGGATAATCTATGTGGTGCTTTTAGCTGGCTTAGTTGGCACAATTGCATTTTACATGTCAGTGGTAAACACTCTGAATCTTCAAATAGCAGAAAAAGATAGTGAAATTTCTTCGCTGAATTCCCAGTTGGCGGAAAAGGATGATATAATTTCTTCGTTAAATGCACAAATTTCAACCTTTCAAAATACTCTTGCAGCTAAGGATTCCCAGATAAAATCGCTAAATTCAACAATTTTCTCTTTATACGATTATCTCTACCTAAATGTCTCGGCAGTGCTTGTGTACACTACTTTAACTCAGGACGCAAATTCCAGCACAAACGTATGGAACTATATGCTACAATTCGCCGGATACATCACTGTGCATGTTCAATCGTCAAGCAATACAACCTATGTCGAATTATCCTATTCACATCGTGAAGTTAATTACCACAATATCGTAACCGTGGGAACCAATGGAACAGCGGCTTTTCCAGTTCTACCTGCCATAATAGAAATCAATGTCGGCAACACAGATACTGTTTCTCCTGTCACCGCGTCAGTAATGGCCATCTACTATTACTAAATCCATCTTTTCTATTTTTAGCGTTTAGGTTAGGAATCTTTCTATTACATGGTATAGGACACTTGTTCCGAATACTAGATTTTGTATGGATATGCGTTCGTCTATGCCGTGGATCATTTTTAATATTTCTCCATAAGGGATATCTGAAAGGGTTGGTTGGAAACCATAGCATGTGGCTCCCATTTTTCTGAAGAAACGGGAATCAGTTCCACCTGTCAGCAGTATAGGGGCAATCGAAGATTTTGGTTCAAAATCCTTCAAAACCTCGATGATGAGCCTATATAATGGCGTGTTCGTGGGGGATTCAGAGGGTTCATTAGCCTGTATTATCTCAAATTCAAGCTTTTCCAAGTCCGTGTCCCTCACCAAACCCTTTATTTCGTTTAGAGTTTCAGCGGTGCTTTGCCCTGGAAGAATTCTGCAGTCGAATACTGCTTCGCATTCTGATGGTATTATGTTCTCTTTTTCGCCGCCACGTATTATTGTCGGGGCTATCGTCATTCTGAGCATTGCGCGGAGTTCCTCAGCCATGGCTTTGTCCTTCTCGGCAAGCGTGTCAAGGATTTGGTCGCCTGCTGCTGGATTTTGAAGTAAAAACGTTAAGGCTTGTTTAACCAACTCGTTTTCTTCAGCCATCACGCTTAAGAACTGCTTAACTGTGGGCACTAGCGTGATTTCTGCGCGATAATTTCCCAGCTTTTCAACAACTTTGTTAATGCGGAGTATGGCGTTGTCAGCTATGCCGGGCACTGAGCCATGTCCAGGTGTGCCCTTAGCTTTAACCTTAAACCAGAGAATGCCCTTTTCTGCTGTCTGAATTGTGAAAATGTTTTTGCCATTCATCGGAATTGCTTGTCCGCCCCCCTCGTTTATAACGTAGTCTGCTTTGACTTTTTCTGGAAAGTTGCGAATAAGCCAGCCTGCTCCTGCTTCTCCGCCTTTTTCTTCGTCAGCTGTTGCAGCCAATATTAAGTTGCCCTTCAACTTCACCTTGTTCCGCTTAAGAAGTTTCATAACCATAACTTCCATGGCTGTCATGGATTTCATGTCCATGGCGCCTCTTCCCCATACAAAACCATCCTTCACCAAGCCTGAGAAGGGGTCTACCCTCCACTCTTTCGGGTTTGCAGCCACAACATCTAAATGGGAAAGCAAAAGCAGACTTGGTTTTTCACCAGTTCCTTTAATGCGTGTAATTATGTTACCTCTTCTAGGCGCGGATTCCAAAACCTCGCATTTGAAGCCTTCTTTCTCAAGGGTTCCTGCTAAGTATTTTGCCGCCTCGGTTTCGTTTCCAGGCGGATTAGTCGTATTTATGTGGATTAAATCACTCAGAAGGGTTATAACTTCTTCTTCAACCTCTTTTAGCAGCGTAGCGCCCATTCAAACCACCGTTTAGCCTTAATGTATAGCTCCGCATAACTTAAGATTTTGTTGCTTGTGTCAAATGTTTAACATGTGAGGTGAAAAGCGCCAGAAATGCGTTTACTCGACTTCAAAAGTTCGTTAAACGTCTTATAGGCTTCTCGTGTCGGTTGTATAATCAGCTTAACTCCACGCGCTTTAAAGGCGCCTTCAACTTCTGGCGTAACTTTAACAAAGCCGTAGTAGCCTGTTCCAATCACAAGTACTTCGGGAAGAGGTTCATGGCTAAAGATTTCCGTTAAATCCTCAACATAGATTTTATGCCCTTCCTTCCTCCACCAGCCGCTAATAACTTTTTCAGGGAAGACTATAATGTCGCTTGTGTATCTTTTTCCCTTTACAACCATCACGCCAAAATCGTAAGACTCTATCATATCTTTCGCCAAAATTATTTAGGGGTTCGAAGAATTTAAAGTCTAATTCATGTTTCACCAACTTGGAAAGTCTGTTAACCTTTATTCCACAATTTTCATTGTTCAAATTAACCTCGACCATTTCAAGAGTATGGCTCAAGTCCAAGAGGCTGCAGTTTCTTTAAAAATACCTTCTCCATTTAGCGTGCCATTGCTTCGACCTTAGGGTTTAAGTTTTAAAGCATAGATTTTCAATTTAGCAGTTAAAGGTTAGAGGAGTCAAGATGATTATAAGGGTGCTTCCAAGAGAGTTTTATGAGAGAGATCCTGCTTTGGTTGCAAGGGAACTTCTTGGAAAAATATTGGTAAGGAAGCTTGGCTTTCAAATTTTATGTGGAAAAATTGTTGAAACCGAAGCCTATTATGGAGAAAACGATCCAGCCTCCAAAGCTTACAAGGGGAGAAAAAAGTTTAATGAATTGATGTTTATGGACGTTGGAAAAGCCTTCATTTACATGGTTCATGGAAACTGGCTTCTAAACGTAGTTGCCCACTCAAAAGGCGATGTGGGAGCCGTTTTAATCAGAGCTATAGAACCGCTTCAAGGCGTGGAAATTATGATGAAAAACAGAGGAGTAAAAGACGCGCTTGCATTAGTTAACGGCCCTGGAAAGCTTACAAAGGCATTAGCCATAACGAAAAAGCTGAATGGCTCAGATGTTACAAAGGAAGATAGCGAATTAGTTGTGGCGGAAGGCGAAATGGAAAACTTGATTTGTTCTTCTCATAGAATAGGAGTTAAATTTGATCTTCCGCAAGAGTTAAGGTTCTATGTAAAAGGGAATAAATTCATTTCAAAAACGAAGGTTCTTTAAGTTTTCATTAGCAAAAGCTCTCTTTGACAGAAAGCTCTTGTTAACATTTATTTACGAAACGTCCTCTTAAAGTTATAAAGGAGTCTTTCAAATGCTAAGCCAAGAAGTGGCGCCCCGTCAATTAAGGGAAACCGTTCTAACAAAAAGCCTCGGGCTGATTTCAGACACTCACATACCTGCCCGCGCCAGAGAAATTCCCAAACAGGTTTTTGAAGTTTTTGAAAAAGTCGATTTTATAGTGCACGCAGGTGATTTGGTGGATTTATCGGTTATAGACAAACTGGAGCAGCTTGCTCCCGTTTTGGCTGTTTATGGAAACATGGATGGCCCTGAAATTCGCGGGAAACTGCCGAAAATTAACTCTGTTAAGGTTTTAGATTGGAGGATTGGAGTTATACATGATCCTGGAACGTCTTTCGGAATGGGAAAGATGCGGGAAATAGTTAAACAAAACAATTTTAACGTGCTTGTTTATGGGCATACCCATCACCCCAACATAAAATGGGAAGGAAACATTTTGTTTATAAACCCTGGAAGCCCAACAAATCCCCTTCCACCCTTTATAGCTAAGCCAACTGTAGCATTGCTGAAAATAACTAAAGAGAAAATATTTCCCGAAATTATCCAAATTTAAACTTACATGTTTAAATTTCATTTTAACTCATCTCTCTCCCCCTTGTAGAAATGTCGTTTCACAGCCAGCTTTAAAAAGAGAAAAGCGAAAACTTTCGCTAGCACGAGGGGCGAACACTTATGGAGCGCTGTAAAAATCCATGGAACAAAGAATGCCGAAATAATGACATCGAAGTTTACATTCTCTTTAAGGGTGATAAACTGCCCATATGCAGAGGTTGCTGGGATAAAATAGCTGAGAAGGACCTGGAGTGGTAAAGATGGAAGGGTTCACTTTAAACATAGCAAAGTTTTTTCTCGGAAAAAATGTTAATCTCCATTTAAAAGATGGTTCAGTTATAGTAAATGTCCAATTGGCTGAAATTCAAAAAGACTTACTAAAGAGAGAAACTTTTGTCAAATGCATTACTTATGGAAATAGAAACACGTTTAAGATACCGCTGCGAAACATTGCTTGGGCAAAACTTTTAGATTTAAACCTAATTCAGATGCAAGGCGAGCAAGGCAGCTAGACTTTTTTAGATGATGTTTACACAAAAATTTCAAACAACCTTAAATAGCCTTTAGCAAATTTTCTCAACGGTGAATAAAATGCCATGTACGGTTATAGCGGGAGCCTTCTGGGGAGACGAAGGCAAAGGAAAGATAATTTCTTACCTAGCTCTAAAAGATAAAGTAGACTTATGTGTTAGAACAGGTTCTGTTAATGCCGCCCACACGGTTTGGATAGAAGGTAAACGTTATGCGTTGCATATGGTTCCAGCAACTTTTGTATATGAAAAGTGTCGCCTCTTAATAGGCGCGGGTGCGAATGTTCATGTTGCAAAATTTCTCGAAGAGGTGGAAGCCACAAACGTGAAAAACCGCATTGGAGTAGACTATCAAGCATCCATAATTGAGGAAAAACATTCTGAACAGGATAAGGCAAGTGCTCATTTAAGGGGCTTGGGCACGACAGGATGGGGAGTGGGTCCAGCCATTGAGGAACGTGTTCGCAGAACAGCAAAGCTTGCAAAGGACATTCCGGAATTGCAGCCATACCTAACCGATGTGGCTGCAGAGGTTAACAAGGCAATAGATGCTGGTAAAAAAGTGTTGCTGGAAGGAACCCAAGGCTTTATGCTTTCACTCTTTTATGGAACCTATCCTTATGTAACTGGAAGAGACACGAGCGCTTCGGCAATATGCTCGGAGGCCGGCGTCGGCCCAACAAAGGTTGATGATGTTCTATTGGTTTTTAAATCTTTTATGACAAGGGTTGGGTCTGGTCCCTTGCCTGGAGAACTTACAAAAGAAGAAGCCTTAAAGCATGGATGGTTTGAAATTGCTGCTGGAACAGGACGCGAAAGACGTTCAGCTCCCTTTAACTTTGATATAGCTAAGAAAGCTGTTATGATAAATGGGGCAACGCAAGCAGCTCTCACAAAACTGGACGCTATTTATCCAAAATGCAAAGGCGTCAGAACATACGAAGATCTTCCTTTAGAAGCTAAGGAATTTGTTAAAGAAATTGAAAGGCAAATAGGTGTGCCGGTTGTGCTTCTAGGAACTGGACCAGAGGCTTTAGACATTATCGACCGACGAATCTAAAACCTTTTTATGTTCCAAATAACCCCTTATAAAGTGCCATGATATTTTATTAGGTAGCACGAGGATAATGACGGAAGTCTCAGCATAAAAAGAGCGCGAGGGCCTGTTTGTCCACGTCGATTTACAGAAGAATTTTACAGGTAAGCTTCCCCTTCAAAGTTTTAAACAGAGACTTAAAGCTGATTTTCGCTTCAAACCTTATTGGTGCTTTCGGAGACGGCCTTTTCGCTTATCTCTTGCCCTACTATATGAAAGAAACTCTCAAAGCCAGCCCGGTTGAGGTTGGAATACTTTACGCTGTGACAAGCCTAACGGCTGCTGTCACCTTGTTTTTAGCCGGCATGTTCGCGGACAGATACGATAGGAAAAAGATTATGATCGCCGGTTGGATTGCATGGGTGCCTGCCCCCCTCATTTTCTCGCTTGCACAAAACTGGATTCAAATGTTGCCTGGAATGATTTTATGGGGATTCTGGCTTGGCGGGCCTACAACTACAGCCTATATTGTTACGTCTGCGGATGAAAGTAGGTTAACTCTGACGTTTACTGTAATTTCCTCATCGTGGTCTTTTGGCTACATTTTCTCTCCGGCTTTAGGTGGCTACCTCGCTGGGATAGTGGGCATGCAAAAAGTTTTCTATTTAGCCTTCATTTTATACGCCTCAGCCAGCTTAATCCTTTTTCTCATAAGTAGCCAGCATGTAATAAGTCCCAAACAAACACCGTTCGAGAAAAGCCTTTCTTTCTGCGAACTTCTTAAAACAAGGAAACTAACTGTTTTATCAATTTTCTTCGCTTCTACAATGTTCATTCTGATGATGTTTCGTCCCTTTATTCCACAATTCCTCGCAGACGCTTATCGCTATGGAGATTTTGAAATAGGCTTACTGGGTTCCGTCTCCTTTTTCGGTTCAGCAGTTTTAGGCATCCTTCTAGGCAGACTTGGCGACAAATGGAAAAAAGAGTATGCCCTCGCAGTTTCAATGGTTCTATGCAGTCTATCGCTGATCCTTCTCTTGATCTCTGGCAATTTCTATGTCCTAACCATAACGTTCTTTCTAATAGGAGTATCCTATATAACATGGTCTCTTATGAGTGCAATAATAGGGCCTTCAGCCCCAGAATCCATGAGAGCCCGGTGGATATCTATTCCTCAGACAGTAACCATGTTCAGTTCGTTTTTAGCTCCATACGTCGGCGGAATCCTATACAATATTTCACCTCATTACCTTTTCCTCATCGCAATAGGAGCATCGCTTTTACTAGCTGCTATAGCTTCTCAAAAATTGCTTGAAGTTTAACAGTCCATTTTAACATCGGAACTTTTATTTAACCTAAATGCGTTGACTTTGTTCGGTAGGTGAATATGCATGGGTGAAGTCCATACCAAATCTCCCTTGAGTTTCCTTATACTAGTATTCATAGCTGGGCTAGTGATTGGGGGATTAGTCAGCTCCTACATAACCCTTCAGCAAATAAGTAACCTGGAAAAAGAGATTTCAAACCTCGAAAATCAAGTTTCAAAGCTTTGGGGTTCCCAGAATATAGTTAATCAAAACGTAACAGTTTACCAGAATGGCACTTCGTTATCAGACATATATGCCAAGGTAAAGGATTCAGTGGTGCTGATTCGAGTTCAAACAGAAAGTGAAACAGTTCAAGGCTCAGGCTTCATTTACAACTTCACAGGCGAAATGGTTGTAATAACAAATTATCATGTCATCCATAAGGCCATAAGTATAAGTGTAACCTTTTCAGACGGGGAAGGATACAGCGCCGAAGTTTTAGGGAAAGACCCCTATGCTGACTTGGCTGTGATCTCAGTGATAAATGTTCCAAAAGCGAAATTTAAGCCGCTCACTGTTGTGAGTTCCTCAACATTGAAGGTTGGTGACCCAGTGATAGCTATAGGAAACCCCTATGGTTTAGTTGGCTCGATGACAACGGGCATCGTGAGCGCCATTGGAAGAACCATAACTGAAGAATATGCGGGGGGTTTTGCGATAGCTAACGTAATTCAGACAAGCG
>JAWCNE010000029.1:0-20108 GCA_038849025.1 Bathyarchaeia archaeon | reverse complement strand
TTTAATTCGTTGATTTTTTTGTCGTCTAAGTTTTTATCATATAACTCTCGGAGGGCATCCCTCTTTTTCCGCCCTAACTTGTGAACATCGAGAACTGGCATCTCCCAAAGATGCTCCTTCTTAAACTTCACCCAAGGGCCGCGGGTGACCTCTGCTATAGAGGATAATAACAGGAAACCAAATGTCGAGTTCATCCAGACTGCTAAAATCTTGGCGGCTTCATCATCCAATCTAATAGGCCACCAAACATTTGATAAGGCTTCTTCGTCTAAGTAAACTGCCAAGACCGTGTAGGTGCTTAACCAAGCCCGCTCGACTATTAGGAGTTTTCCCCGTTTTTTCCATAAGTTGCGGGCTTGCTCTGCATTTTTAGGTTCTAGGTAAGCGTTAGTTTTTTGTGAAATGGCGTTTACTGTGCTGGAGTCATAACCCCAAAAAGCCTTGTAGATGGAACCTTTCTCCGTTCTCCCAACTTTAAAGGCTGCATGGACTTGGCGTACATCAGGTCCTATTTCTGCTCCAAGCTTGGATAAAGTGGTTAACTTAATCCCATCAATTATTCCTTGGTCTGGAAGGTAGACTATTCCCTTCCTTAAAAGGAGCATAACCCGGTTAAGTTCCATCTGAGAAAAAATGTTGTATACTCCAAAGTTAGTGTCCTCCAACATGGCAGAGTAGACTTCGCCGATCTTTCTCCCATGCAACTTAAGATGATGCGGCGAAGCATTAGAATTCTCCAAGTCGTATAGCTTAGCACTATGGTAAAGATGCTTTAACTGAGAACCTAAATGAATAGCCTCAAGCTCGTTTGAGGGCTTTTTCCACAAGTTAACAAAAAACGTGAACCCCGATTCCTCGCCGCTCCTTCTCTTCCGCGCAACCAAAAGAACCTCACTTAAATCAGTGTTCTCGCTGAAATTCCACTGGTTACCCGTCTCATAACTCGTTATAACATATTCAACATGATACTTATCCAAAAGCATCTCCCGCACCTTCTGCCAAGAAATGCCGGACAAGACAGCCCTAGGAAGCACAAGCCCCAAGCGTCCACCCTCTTCCAAATACTTATCAGCCAAGAAAACAAAAACAGCCCCAAGGCCAGCTTGACCGATACCTGCGAGATTTTTCTCCCTAAGCAGCTCGCTTAGAGCTTTCTGAAGCTTAGCCCTCTCAGGTTTAGGCAAAGAACCAAACAAAAGGTTGCCGCCGACACTTCTAGTAAAAGGCGGATTCATTATGCAAACATGAAAACTAGGCAACTCAATACTCTTAGCCTCCCTTTTAGAGACGCTTACAGCTTCCTGTCCCACCGCAACTCCCCCCGGAAGTATCATGTCCTGACCAATAGTTGGTGATTCCAAAAAGTTAATGCTGCCCAAGTACTTCTCTCTGCCAAGTCTCAAAGCAAAGAGTTTCGAGCCGTGCACGGGAATGGGATTATGCAAAGAAAGCACCGTTGCAGCAAGGTGAACCGCATGATGCAAAACATCAAAACCCCATATGCCATCTTCAATAAGATATTTATGCAGTTCGTCAATCCTCAAGTTTTCGCTTTCAATCCTATGCCTCGCATCCATCTCTTTATAAGCAGCTGAAAGCAGCGTTCCGGAGCCACATGCAAAATCAACAACCCTAAAAGGTTCATCATTATAAGTTGGAGGAACATCCCTCGCGTCCAAACTAGACGGCAAATTTATCAGAAGCCTAGCCAACAACCGAGCCGCCGGAATCGACGTGTAATACGTTGCATGATACTTAACTAAATTCCCCAAAAGCAACCTATGGTAAATCCTCCCAAAAAGGTCATGCCTTAGCAGAACCTTGGAAGAAGCTATATCGTAGGCTAAATTAGCCAACGTCCTCAGCTGCCGATCTAAAACAGGACTTGCAGGCATATTCATCAAAATGTTAAGGGCAATTTCAAGCACCGGCTCATAATCAATGTTCTGAATTATGTACCGCCAAGAATTTTCCAATTCCTTTTTCAAATTCGTGGAAGACATTAAAGTTGAAAGCGTGGGAATATCCTTATGAAAGGCAGCTATAATCTCGTGAAAAACCATAGAATCAACAAGCAGCAATCCCGCAGTTGAAACAAGTTTATGCACATCCTCTTTACTGCTCATCAGACCCACCTTCAATCTCCTTCAATTCCAAAACTTCTTTCAAGCGCCCCACATTAACCGAAGTAGAAACCTTCTTCGCAAACTCATCCAAAACCTCATTCATCTTCTTAATCACTGGCCCTATAATATCCTCCTTAACAACCCTACCATAAACACTCATCAAATACGTCAAAAGTTCATCAAAGCTCACATCTACATACTTCTCAGGCTTAGGAGCAAAACCCGTCCAGCGATCCAGACCAGCCCTATCCACATAAGAAAGAAAACCAACATTAAATCTACCCCTCAAAAGGGCTTCCTTGACATCTAGCTGATTTGGCACAAGCTTTCTAAGCTTAATATCAGCATATTCAACCATAACACACAAGTCACAAACGTTATCATCTAACCTCTCCTTGCACTGTTCAACCAAAGTATCCCACATGCCAGGCTTTTTCCCCTCAATAACAATTCGCACACCATTTAACTCTATAAGAACATCAGGCTCAGGCCTTCCCCCCTTCCTCCTCAAAATAACCTCACCCAACGCTTTCAACCCTTTTTCAGTTAAAAGCTCGGCTAATATAACGTTAAGATTCTCCTCTCTTAAACTCATTAACGCTATCCCAACCGAAATAATAGAATATCATAACCTCTTATAGCAATTACCCTTTTCACTATGTAACCCACGAAACCCCCTAATGGTTGATAATTTTTATTTACTCCTTCGTTTAGAACTATGCTAACAATGTTGAAGAGGCGCTTAGAGAATGGGAAAGGCGGAATACAAAGTTGAAGGCGGCAAACTTGTTAAAGCCCAAGTAGCCATGGACGGCGATAAAATACGCAAAGTGAAAATCACCGGAGACTTCTTTCTCCATCCAGAAGAGGTTCTGGAAGAGTTGGAAGAAGCTTTGGTTGGCAGTTTGCTTGATGAATCCAGTTTGGCAATACTCATAAAAGGCGTGGCAAGCAGAAAAAACGCCACTTTGCTAGGCGTGTCCCCTGAAGATTTTGCCAAATGCATTGTTATGGCGGGGAAGCGTGATGATTGAAGAATGGCGTCTTTTGGATACAGGTCTTCACGACGCATTTTATAATATGGCGCTTGACGAGGCAATTGTTATAGCAAGATCAAAAAAACTTGTGCCTAACACCCTTCGATTCTTTAGGTGGGAACCCTCCGCAGTTTCCATTGGCTACTTCCAAAGCATGGAAGAAGAAGTTGACATAGAAGCTTGCAAAAGAATGGGCGTTGATTACGTGAGGAGAAGAACAGGCGGGGGAGCAGTCTACCATGAAAGAGACGGCGAATTAAC
Source organism: Bathyarchaeia archaeon (assembly GCA_038849025.1). Taxonomy (GTDB): domain Archaea; phylum Thermoproteota; class Bathyarchaeia; order Bathyarchaeales; family Bathycorpusculaceae; genus WUQU01. The sequence continues at coordinate 16,684 of JAWCNE010000029.1, read as the reverse complement.
CTACAGCGTCATAATAAATGAGGATCATCCATTAATTTCGAAGGATTTCCAGAAAACTTATGAAGTGCTTTGTTCGTGGCTTGTGCGGGGTTTAAGTTTTCTAGGGGTTCCAGCCGAATTTAAGCCTATAAACGACATAGTGGTGGGAGGAAAGAAGATTTCTGGAAACGCTCAGACCCGCGGAATGAATGTTGTGCATCAGCATGGCACTATACTGCGCGAAGTCAACCCGACAGTTATGTTCTCAGTTTTGAAAGTGCCCAGCGAGAAAATCCGCGACAAAATGATTAAAACAGCCGAGGAAAGGGTGACATCGGTAAATAAGTTTCTGCAAAGAGAGGTTACCTTCGAAGAGCTGAAGAACGCCCTTATGAAAGGCTTTGAAGAGATGTTCAACATAAAACTGGTACCGGGAGAAGTCACCGATTTCGAAAAAGAAATGACCTTAAAGCTTAAAGAGGAAAAGTATTCCACGCGAGAGTGGAACTTTAGGAGATAGCGATTGCCACTTCATCAAACTTTTCTAATTTAAGTGCGCCAATACTTTTTGGAATAATTTTGACTAAAGGTTTCGATAGGTGAAGATAAAAACCTAAGCTTACTGGTTTCCCGTTTATTTTAAAAGTTAAATCGGAACATTGAGAGGCGCACATCTTAGAATATAACGCCTTAACTGTGCCTATTTTTGCTCCGCAAAGCTTGACAACGCTGTTTAAAGGCGGTTGGGAAGACGCCATATGCACGCCGAACCATTTATAATGGGGGATGCCGCCGTCTAAAAGTCCCATTTCTTCGCCGACACGCACCGGGATTCCATGATTGAAAGTGCCATGTAAGACTAGTAGTGAATACTCCCTTTTTGACTCAAAAACCACCCCTCTTAGCTCTTCAGGCTTTGTTTCAAAGTTTTCTATGGCCATTAAACGTTCAAACTTTAAGCCTCCCCTTGCACGGATTGGGTCTGAAGGTTTTCTTACTTCTATATGCATGTGAGGCTCCGTCCAGAAATCGAAGAATCCAGATCTTAAAAGAAAACCCAGCTGGTCGCCAGGTTTGACAACATCGCCTACCTTAACAGTGGGTTTAACGTGGAGGATTTTAATATGTTTTTCAAAGTTTTCACTGCTCTGCAGAAGGATAACATAGTCAAAGCTTGAACATTCAAAGCTTTGCTCTGGACATTTTACTTTTCTAATTCCTACAACTTTTCCATGGACAGGTGATGGAGCAGTGCCGCCAAAAACGCTTCCAGAGTAAATGTCAACTGCGGAGAATGCCAAATGCGCCGGATAGGGACTGTTGAAGAAGGAGAACTTTGAGTTTTCGGGGCAATAAACTGTTACTCTTTCAGAATAGGCAACCGGTTTCATGTTCACTTCAAGCATAAGCATTAAAAGTTCCGTGAGGCTTTATGTGTCTTTTGCAAGGCTGGTTTAAATGCCTAAGGTAAAAGTGGATTGGAACAAATGTAACGGCGACGGCGTGTGCGTTGAAGTCTGCCCAGTGAACGTTTTTGAGCTTCAGAACTTTCCGGAGTACCCGGATACGCAGAAGTCTGTTCCAGTGCGGGAAAGCGACTGTATCCTATGCATGGCTTGCGTTGCTTCATGCCCCACACAAGCAATAACCGTTGAAGAGTAAATAGCTTTCCATCATGGAAATGTAAAGTAGAAAGTTTCAAAAATGAACGCAACCGCAGCTATAGTTAACATTAGCAAGCTCCATTTTTTTGTGATTTTGCGACTCCGCCAGCTCATCACATACAACATGAAGGTTACAAGAATTATGAAAGGTGCAGTTGACAAAATTTCAGATATGGATACTGTGAAAGACCTAATGAGTCCAACTATTCCAAAAACAAGGGTCATGGTTATTATGTTGTCGCCTATGACGTTTCCCACGGATATTTCTTGTTCACCGTGAAGGGCGGCAGCCACAGAAACTGCTGTTTCTGGAACAACACACCCGAGCGCCATTATTGTTAGTCCAGCGTAGAACATGTTTAAACCAAAGATTTCAGCCATTGCGATAGCGCTGTATACTAGGAGAAATGTTCCACATAGTAAGGCAACGCCGCCTAACAGCATGACTGCTGCAGATTTCTTTGAACTTTCTCGCGGCTTATCTGTGGGGCATCCATTTCCGTTTCCTTTACGGATCGAGTAATAAACAAATGCGGGATAGAACACCAAAAAGATTAGGCCAATCCACCATGCTACCATTCCAGTTGCTAAAACCAGAACCATCAACAAAACTGCCGAGCCTATCATTAAAATACATTCACGGTTAATTGCGTGATTTTTAAGTTTATATTCTCCAATCAAGCCGCATATGCCCACGATTAATGGAACATTGTATATGTTTGAGCCTAAAATGTTTCCTAAAGCCATCTGAGAAGAGTCGAAAAACACGGCAATTAGAGAGCTTAAAAGCTCTGGTATGGATGTAACAGAGGCTACGAAAACCGTTCCAACAACAACTTTATGGAAGTTTAAACTATCCGCTAAGCAGGCAGCGGCATTCACTATCTTTTTTGACCCCACATATAGGAGCAAGAGGCTCGCTAGAAAAGCGGCGATGCTTAATACTAGGGACATAGCTATTCCTTGTCATTTTCTAAAGCAACTTCAAAAACCACCATATAAACCTATCTAGTCAATATGGCTGAAACTAGCCTTTCATCAGTATATTGGCGGAATAAGAACCCTAAGCCTGTTTAATGCTTTCAGCTTTTCTGTATCGCCTACTTTGGCGTCTTCCACGGCTTTTTTTAGTATTTGTATAGATTCGTCCATGGCTTTTTTGTCCACTGGATAGGGAACGCCGTCTTTTCCGCCGTAAGCAAAAGAATATTTAACAGGGTCTTTCCAGCTTGGCTTTTCTCCGTAAATAAGCTCTGCGATTAGGGCTAAGCCTCTAACTGTGGCTGCGCCAACTCCTTTGAAGCCAAGTAGTTCCTCATAGTTTTTAGGTTTAAACTCGTAAACATGCTGTAGGGCTTTCCAGTTTATGTTCGCAGGCATGGATAAAACGTCTATGGGATACTCTTTCCATTGGGTTTGGGCTGTTTTCGGAAGCCAATCTTCAAGGGACTTCTGATAGGCTGGTCTAAGGGACATGATTAATCGCATAACTTTTTTAGGTGGTTCGCATGCCAAGTCCACGGAGACTTTTCTGCATCCTTCGCTTTCTCGGGCGGTCATGTCTAAGGCTATTTCCCGTTTTGCCTCGCCCACTATAGCATTGTGAGGCTCTACCACGAAGTTTTTGACGTTTTCTGAAAGCCAATGGTAACGCCGCGCCGTGCGATCTTTAAGACACATCCCTTGCTGAATTACTGTCCATTTTCCCTTTTCATCAACAAAGAAGGCATGATGATAAAGCTGATAACCAGCCTGAATAGCCGTATTATCAACCTTGGCGCTCATTTTGCTTGCGTAACGAAGACTCTCGATTTTAGCGTCTGAAAACCCGAACTCTTCGCCTAAACGCACAATTTCTAGGGGTGTCTGCCTTGAAACTTTGCCTTTTCCGCCGCATACGGCTATGCCATGTTCCTTTGGAACTATTGCTTGTTTCAAAACTCCGGTAACAACCGTTGTCACGCCTGAAGAGTGCCAGTCATACCCCAAAACACAGCCTAAAGCCTGAAACCAAAACGGGTCTGAAAGGCGTTTTAGGAACTCGCCGCTTCCGTACTCGTCAACAATTATTGTCACAATTTCTTTGGCGAGTTTTTGCATGCGGACAACTAGCCATTTAGGCGCCTTGCCATAATGAAGCGGAAGCCTCGCCACACCAGTCCTCTGCATCTTTCTCCAAAACCCATTGGTATGCTATGTTTCAGCCCTTATTTTTGTCTTACCGCAAGGCTTTAAGTTTTGCCTTTCGTGTCAACACATGTTCGTTATGCTCGTAAATAAATTTCTCGTTCTAAAAGTTCTTGAAACTCTTCATTTACTTTTCCATATTTGACTCGAATATACTTGCTGATTCTGCGCCAATCATCGAATATTTTAGGCCACAAATCGCTGGTCACATGCTTTAGCACATAATTTTTTATTGCCTTTTCACGTTTCACAGTTTTTTCACGCCAATTAATGGTGACGAGTCCTCCTCGCCGTAAATGGTTTAAGTTGTGGAAAACTTGCTCTGCTTCTAAGCGATAGTCCAGACTGTTCCTTAAATCTTCTATTAGGGAGTCGATTGAAATTTCGCTTTCAAAACGTAGGCATATTACTGCAATCATGTTCTGAATAAGCCTTGCAGTTTTGCTTAAATACACGCCGATTTTTCTCGGAGGTATCAGAACCTGCTCAAGACGGTAAGCGTATCTCTTATAAAACCATCTTTTGACAACTTCCACAAGCACTAAATAGCTGCCAATCAACCCTGCTAAAACCAGGAAAAACGCGTAGGGAGGTGCAACGAACTTGAAGAGTGTTCCTAAAGGCGTGGAAGGTAATATTAATGCGAATGCGACTATGGCTATGCTGCTAAAAAGTAGAAGCTTGCTAGGTTTGCTTTTGTAGAAAGGCGACTTTTTAGTTCTTATAACGAATATGACTAATGTCTGGGTGGAGAGGGATTCAATGAACCATGCAGTTTGAAACAAGGGTTCAGTGGCATTAAAAAATGTAAACATTATAAAAAAAGTGAGGAAGTCGAAAATCGAGCTTATTGGCCCAAGGAACACCATGAACCTTCTTATGAAGGATATATCCCACCTTTTCGGTTTTTCAATGTATTCTTGGTCAACATTGTCTGTAGGTATTGTAGACTGGGAAAAATCGTATAGCAAATTGTTTAGAAGGATTTGTGTTGGAAGCATGGGCAAGAAAGGTAGGAAAAGGGATGCTCCAGCCACGCTGAACATATTGCCAAAATTGGAGCTTGTTCCCATCATAATATATTTCATAGTGTTGCCAAAAGTTTTTCTGCCTTCCAAGACTCCGTCGTGAAGCACTGTCAAGTCATTCTGTAAAAGGATAATGTCAGCAGACTCTTTTGCAACATCAACAGCGTTATCCACAGATATTCCAACATCTGCACTTTTCAAAGAAGGCGCATCATTAATTCCATCGCCTAGAAAACCTACAACATGCCCATTGTTCCTTAAAGCATGTATTATTCTATCTTTTTGGGCAGGCGTCACTCTGCAGAAAACATTTGCCTCTTCCACAACCCTTGCAAGGGCGTCATCGTGTATTTGAGCTAATTCGCTTCCCAAAACTATTCCTTTAATTTCGAAGCCAAGATGCTCGCAAACTTTTCTCGTCACCAGTTCATTATCACCTGTCAAAACTTTCACTTCAACGCCAGCCTTGCTAAGAAGCTGCAGCGAATTTCTTGCGGTTTCCTTAGGCGGATCTAGGAAGGCTACGAAACCCAAAAATACCATTTCTTTTTCGTCGCCAGCAGCATAAACGGGTTTATCTTCCCTTATTCTCCTGTAGGCTACTCCCAGAACTCTGAAATCCTCAGCGCTTAATTCTAGATATTTGTGTTCAATTTTTCTGCGCACTTCATCAGTTAAGTCGGCGATAACATCTCCAATTTCATAGTAGGAACAGATTTTAGCAACCTCTTCAGGAGCCCCTTTGGTAATCATAAATCGCTGATTTTCATGTTCAACAACAATGGAAAGGCGCTTACGCAAAAAGTCAAAAGGGACCTCATCTACCTTACGATAATCCCCTACATCGATATATTTATACCCTAATATCGCCTCGTCGAGGGGGCTTTTCAAACCAGTTTGGTAATAGCTATTTAAGTAGGAGTATAAAAGCACCTTCTCGTCGTCTTCTCCATCAATATTTACGTGAAGCACAAGTTTTATCCTATTTTCTGTAAGCGTTCCCGTCTTATCGGTGCATAAAACATCCATGCTTCCGAAGTTTTGTATGGAGGCCAAACGCTTCACAATCACGCCTTTCTTAGACATGGCAAGGGCACCCTTAGAAAGGTTTACAGTAATTATCATGGGCAAAAGCTCCGGGGTCAGGCCGACGGCTAAAGCCACAGCGAAAAGAAGCGACTCAAGCACACCACGTTTGTAAAGCGCGTTTATGAAAAAAACAAACAGCACAAGCAGAAAAGTTATTTGCATAATCAGAAAGCCGAAACCTTTAATCCCTCTTTCAAATTCCGTTTCAGTCTCCCTAACAACAAGTCTCTTCGCGATTTTCCCATATTCAGTAAGGCTTCCAGTCTTCACAACCACAGCGGTTGCGGTTCCGCTTACAACCGATGTTCCCATAAAAAGATAATTAGTCCATTCAGTGATGGAAGCCTCCTTGGATTTCGGCGGTGCAGCCGTTTTCTCAGCAGGAAAAGATTCGCCTGTCAATGCAGACTGGTTCACGAACAAGTCCTTTGCGCTGATTATTCTTGCATCCGCAGGCACTATGTCGCCAGCTGACAAATATATTATGTCGCCTGGAACTATCTCGGAAAGCTTTACTTCACGTTTAACGCCATCTCTTAGCACTGTTGCAGTGGTCGTCACTCTTTCCTTCAGCATTTCAACGGCTTTCTCAGCTTTGGACTCCTGGTGAAAGTCGAGAATTATGCTTAAAAACACTATAGAAAATATGATTACAACATTCACAATTTCTCCAAGAAAGCCTGAAATTAAACCAGCTATCAAAAGTATAATTACAAGAGGGCTTCGAAAATGGGAAAGAAAATCAACTATGGCGGCTCTTTTCTTCCTCCTTGCAAGCTCATTATAGCCATAAATCTCTAAACGCTTCTCACTCTCTTCAGAAGAAAGCCCAGATAAAGAAGAGCCCAAACGAGACAAAAGCTCGTCAATAGGCAAGCTTAAAGACTCTTCAGCACTTGGCAAAGCCGAGCTCGAAGCGCCGCCAACATTTGAAAACTCCGTGTTTTGACTTTTCACCCTTCTCATCATCCATTATTTTGACCTCATCTTATCGAGCCAGGCTTATGAACAACAAACACAACGGTCAACTGCGCTTAATAACAATTTCTACAAAAGCTAAGCGTGAAAACCAGCACTGTCCCGCTAACGTTTTTCTATTCGCCATTTTACTCCTTGCGGCGTGTCCTCAATTATTATGCCCATGGCTTTGAGTTGTTCCCTGATTTTGTCAGCTGTTTTCCAATCTTTGGCTTTTCTCGCCTCTTCTCTTCTGCGGATAAGTTCTTCAGCTTCTTTTGGCGGTTTCTCTTCAACTTTAACTTCGCCTATCACGCCTAAAACCTTGTCCAAACGCATCATCAATGCGTAAACCTCTTCAGCCTCATTCTTGCTCAGCATGTTTTCATCCATAAGCCTGTTCACTTCGCGGACAAAGTCGAATAAGACAGCCAAAGCCACGTTTATGTTTAAGTCGTCGTCCATGGCTTCTCCGAAACGTTTTTGCACTTCGGCCATCAAACGTTTTATTTTTTCTCCGCATTCCTTGCCGTCAGCCTCCAAAAGTCTGCGAACAAAAGTTTTTAGGCGGTCAACGGCGTTTTTCGCAGCCTCCAGCCCTTCAAAAGTGAAGTTTAACTGCTGCCTATAATGGGTTGCCATAAGCAAAAAGCGTATAGCCACCGGGTCATATCCCTTGGCCATTAAATCCCTCAACGTGTAAAAGTTGCCTAGGCTTTTGGCCATGCGCTTGCCTTCAACAAGCAGATGCTCAGAGTGAAGCCAATAACGGGCGAACTCCTTGCCAGTCGCCGCTTCACTTTGCGCAATCTCGTTCTCATGATGGGGGAAGATTAAGTCAACGCCGCCGCTGTGAATATCTATGGTTTCACCTAGATACTTCATAGCCATAGTTGAACATTCAATGTGCCAGCCAGGCCGGCCTTTGCCAATTTCTGTTTCCCAGAAAACATCGCCATCTTTAGCCTCCCAAGCTTTCCAAAGGGCAAAGTCTCGGGCTTCCTCCTTGCCATACTCGTCAACCTTCACCCTAGCACCGGGCTTCAACTCCTCAATCTTCAGCTTTGAAAGCTTTCCGTACTCTTTAAACCTTGAAATGTCATAGTAGATGGAGCCATCGTCGCCCTTATAGGCGTAACCCTTCTCCAATAGCCTCTTAATTAAAGAAACCATTTCTGGAATATGCTCCGTTGCCCGCGGATAGTATTCAGCCTTCTCTAGGTTTAAAGCCTCTATGTCTTCGAAAAACGCCTTCATATAATAGTCAGTATACTGCCTAAGCGAAACCCCTTGCTTTCTAGCCCCTCTTATAGTCTTGTCATCCACATCAGTTATGTTCATAACTTGAGTAACCTTAAACCCACGATATTCAAGCCATCTCCGCAGCAAATCTTGAAAGATAAAAGTTCTAAAATTCCCTATATGGGCGAAATCGTAAACCGTGGGTCCGCACGTGTAAATTCTAACTTTTCCCCTCTCCAAAGGAGCAAACTTTTCCTTCTTCCGCGTCAAAGTATTAAAAAAGAAAATGTTCTCCTGCAGTGTTTCCATTGTTCTCGCCAAAAGGATAATGGCAGAATTATTTAAAGGCTTTACTTCAGCGTTAATCGTATTTTCTAAGCCTTATCATTTTCCTAAAGCTTCTGAGGTCTTGGGCAACAAGCTTGAGAAAGTGCAGTTCCTCCATTGTCCTTTCAAACTTTGCAAACTCTTCATGCAGTCTTTCCAAGCGACTTCGGCTTTCGTTCATTTTCGTCTTCCTCTGATGTTTTGTGGGTGTTTTTAGGGCTTTCATTGTTTTTTGGCTAACCAAGCAGCCATTCCGTCATCGAGGAGAAAGGAGAAGGCTTCGAAAACGGAAAACAAATTTTTGGCTGCTTTGGTTCAGCCTTCAACCTCAGCCCCATACTGCATCGTAAGACTTAATATACATGCCTCGTATAAAAGCATTACTGAATAACACAAATATACAAACTTTCAGCAGAACCTACCCGATAGCCAAAATGCCTTCAAGGATTTTATTTTCAGGAACATCCAACTGCTTAGAAAGCCATATCTTCAGAAGAGCCGTCTGTTTCGGAAGCTCTCCGCTATAAGTTATAATCTGATTGTTCTTAAGAGCATCAGCCTGAAAAGTTTTCTCAGTTTCCTTATACAGGAAAGATAATGTTTGCGCTTGATGAGCTAGGGTTTGAAAGTCCTCCCACTGTTTACAACGCAAAATGACCGGGGGACCCCGTATTTCAACGGGTGCTTGAGCCTTCAGCGCTTGCACCGTTTGCGCTGGCGTTTTAGATTCCTCATGGGAAGTTGACAGATAAGAAATTAAATTAGATATTTCACTTTGTAAATTGGTAAGTCTCTCCTCAACATTTTCTATTTTGCCGCTTAATTCGCCGGTCTCCCCAAGTCTTTCAGTTATTTTGCCCAACTCATGAATAAGGCGGTCTAAATCCTTCTCATGCTCCCTTAAAACATTTATTATAAAATCTAAGGCTTCTAAAGCATCATCCTTTGATGGAGCTTTTTTTGACATAGTTTATCCCTTTTTCAAGGTACTCAATGCCATTTTATATAAATAAAGGTAGCGAATCCTTAAAATGTATCTAAATGAATAGCCAAACATATTTATTGGCAATAATACCAAAATATTCAGCTTTCGCATTTAAAAACTAAATCATGTTCTGACATGCTATTTGAGGGCGGTTTTGCCTTTAATGCGTAGGTATACATGTTTGAGGATACTCCTGCGATTAATCCTCCTATAGCGTCGTTAGTGATTGGACCGAGCTTTTTCAAAATGCCCGGTTTATTCTGGTCAAATCTTACAAACTCAAAAATTCCCTTTGCTCCCGCAATGTAATTGGCAATAACTATTCCCAGCAGTTCGTCTGCGACAAGTCCTGGACGGCCAGCAAACCTCTCGGCGGTTAATCCTGGCACAAGCCCATTTTTCGCCTCTTCTTCCAAAAGGAAACAAGCGACTTCCAAGCATGAAACATTTACATCAGATAAAGCTTCAATGAAGCCTTTTTTGAGAAGTTCGGCAGCCTTTCCCTTTGTCTCCACTCCTGGATGGGGAACAAATAGTTCCAAAGCAGTGTTTACAAGATCGTTGAGGGTAATGCCTTTTTCTTCAAGATACTTAATCATGGGCAAGCTTTGGTTCTTAGAGCTCATTTAAACCACATATTTCGATAACTGAGCACATAGAAATAAATGATTAGGATAGGCAAAGATGTTTCTCTCGCTAAAATTTAAGGAAAGACTTACAAATCAAAGAGTGTAAATTGATGGGGAAAGGAGGAAAAGGTTTTGCGCGATATACTCCTTGCTTTCAACGAGAAAGCTGGAAAAGTCTTCCTAGAGCATTTAAAAGGCAAAAAACCGATATTTGCTTGCGTAATAGGAGTTACAGAAACCGCGAAAATTCCAGGAATATCCGCTGCCGGGAAAAACCCTGATTTAACCGACTATACGCCTCCAGCGGACGTTGAACTTCTTTTTCTCGGAAAATGTAAATGCATTCCCGGGGTTCCAGTAACCCCTGAAGGCATACCAACACCGGCTCTGATAACTAAGGCCGCACTTGAATTGGCCGATATCCCTGCTCTGGTGGTTAGTGGCGGTTTGAGAATCAAGCCTCAAATACCCTTTGCAGAGCTTGGCGGAAGCCCAGGCGGCGACATAACGACTGGAAACGCTGTCAAGAATGTTGAAGAAGTTTTCGAAAGAGCGAAAATTCTGGGGGAAAATTTGGCTAAAATTGCAGACTATCTAGTGATTGGAGAAAGCGTCCCCGGAGGCACAACAACGGCGCTTGGTGTTATGCTGGCTATGGGCGTAAACGCTGAAGGAAAAGTTAGCAGTAGCATGCCTAAAAATCCCCATGAGCTTAAGACAAAAACGGTTGAAGCGGGGTTTAGGGCGTCTGGCATAAAGTTTGGAGCTTTAAGGGACGACCCGTTTAAAGCGATTTCCATTGTTGGAGATCCTGTGATGCCAGCTTTCGCAGGCATAGTCGTTGGAGCCGCTGGAGATATCCCAGTGCTGATGGCTGGCGGAACCCAGATGGGCGCCGTATTAGTTATTGTCAAGGCGTTAAAACCTAACATTTTAGACAATGTGGCGATTGGAACCACCAGATGGATTATAGCTGATAAGACAGCCGACTTGACGGGTATAGTTGCTCAGATTGCTGATATTCCAGTTTTAGCTGCAAACCTTGATTTTAGCCAATCAAAATTTGATGGTTTAAAGGCTTATGAGGCTGGAGCAGTCAAGGAGGGTGTGGGCGCTGGAGGCGCTTGTATAGCCGCTATTCTAAAGTCGTCTGGCAAGATTTCAAGAGCGGATTTGCTTGCAGAAGTTGAGAAAATATATAGCCAACTTGTATCTAGTGACGTAACATGATTAAGGAAATAAAAAATCTGCTTGGTTTTCTAACGATTTTCCCGGTGGGCATGTCTCAAGACTGCCTCGCAGACGCTGCAAAACACATGTATTTGTTCCCGGTAATTGGAGCCCTAATAGGATTTTTAGCAGGTCTTCTGGCTTTAGCGTTAAATTATGTGCTCCAAAATCTTATAGCTGGAATATTGACGTGTGGCTTTATACTATTGCTCACAGGGCTCCATCACACTGACGGCCTATTAGACTTTGGTGACGGTTTAATGTGTCAAGGTCCTCCTGAAAAGAAAATTGAGGTTATGCATGACGTGCAGACGGGAACAGGCGGTTTGATGCTTGGTTTAATCACGGTTTTAACAACCGCCTTATGCATCTCGCAGCTTAAAAGAGGTTTTGTCCTCCAAAGCCTGGTGGTAGCAGAGGTTTCCGCCAAGCTTGCCATGGTTGCCTTAGCGTGGTTGGGTAAATCTGCTCACAAAGGAATGAATACCTACTTCATTGACGCCATGCACAGCACCTATCGAAAACTTCGGTTGACAACAGCCTTAGCAATCTCCTTAATAATAGCGTTTTTAGCGCTTGAAATAGCGGGTTTAATAACAGTTATAGCGGGCTTATTTACCGCATTAATCCTTCTCTGGATCTCAAATCGCCATTTCAAGGGGGTGACGGGCGACGTTATGGGAGCAACAAACGAGTTAGCACGTATGACGTCACTGCTCGCCATCTTAATGTTAGCAACGGCAAAAATATTTTAGGGAGGCAATGGAACGAAAACCGGAAACCTTCCATCCATCTGCCATAAATTCTTTGGAGTGTGAATGTTAAAACTTTAAACCAGTCATATATAAGACTTGATGGTGCACCTGATGGGTCGAATAAAAGTCTGCATTGTAACTCATCTTTTTTTGCCTCATGTCGGCGGAATAGAAAGGGTTGTTTATGAACAAAGTAAACGTTTGTTAAATAAAAATTACGAGCCAATAATACTCACAAGCAAGATTGCTGAGAAAAGCGAGTATACCTTTAACGGCTTAAAGGTTTACTGCTACCCAATATTAAAAGTTGGATTCGAATTGGGAATACCCTACAATGTCCCAAAACCTAACAGCTACAAAATTTTTTGGAAACACATTAAGGACTGTGACATAGTGCATGTGCACGGACATCCATACCTTTCCTCCTTTACAGCTGTTAAAGTGGCGAAGAAATGTTCCAAACCAATAGTTCTTACTCAACACAACACTTTTATCGAGTATGGTGGTTTTTGGGATTTTGCTGAAAGGCTAAATGATTTTCTCGTTGGAAGAAAAGTTTTGCGAGCGGCAGATAAGATAATAGTTGTTAGTAAGGCAACATCAAACTATGTTCTAAGTTTAGGTGCGGATCCGCGAAAGGTTGAAATCTTACATAATGGGGTTGACTTGGACAAATTTAAACCAATAGCTTTTTCGAAGGTGGAGAGCAAAAAGAGTCTTGGAATTCCCGAGGGGGCTTTTATTATCTTAACGGTAAGGCGTCTTGTTTACAAAAACGGTATAGACTCCTTGCTGGAAAGCGCAAAAATCGCGGTTAAAAAAAATCCCCGTTTGCTGTTTCTAGTAATAGGGAGCGGCCCGGACTTTGAAAAAATCAATGCCAAAATACGCGAGTTTAAGCTTGAAGAGAATTTTAGACTTCTGGGTTTTATTCCAGAACATCTTCTTCTGCACTATTACAATGCTTCAGATCTTTTTGTTCTACCATCAAAATCTGGGGAAGGTTTGCCTCTAGTTTTGCTTGAAGCCATGGCGTGTGGACTACCTGTAATAGCGACAAACGTTGGAGGAGCATCCGAAGTTATTTACGAAAACTGCGGTAAAATAGTGCCATCTAACGATGCATTATCTCTTGCTGAAGCGTTAGTGGAATTTTCTCGTAAGAATATATCTTCTTATTGCTGGAAAATCAGAAAACTTATGGAGCAAAGACATGACTGGGAACTAAATGTAAGGAGACTTATTAAAATCTACGAAGAACTTATTTAGTTAGACTGTAGACTCTAAATTACCCTCCACATGGGTAGTGATATGCCAAAAATAGGGATGGTTTCAGTTATAATTCCAACGTTAAATGAAGCAGGCACTATAGGGGAGACTATAAGAACCTTGAGAAAAGTGCTTAGGTATCCCCACGAAATAATTGTTGTGGATGGAAATTCCACGGACAATACCCAAGAGATTGTTAAAAAGGAAAACTGTAAGCTAATAGTTGAACCTAGACGTGGGTATGGCATTGCTTTAAAGGTGGGAGTAGAACATGCGAAAGGCGATGTAATAGTCATGGTTGACGGCGACGGTACCTACGAAATTAAGGACGTTAATCGACTGCTGGGAGTCATGCTTAGTGAAAACGTGGAACTTTGCCTTGGCGCACGAATGAACGGCTTATATGACAAGTCAATGGATATTACGAATTATTTGGGAAATAAAGTCATAACTTTCCTTTTCAATCTACTCTATAAACAACGACTCTTGGATAGTCAGTCTGGCTTTAGAGTTATTATGCGCTCAGCGCTTGAAAAAGTCGAATTAGGCGAAAAGGATATGGCTTTTGCCACTGAGATGTTGGTAAATTTCGCAAAAAGAGGTTTCAGAATTGTAGAGATTCCGACATCTTATAAGCCAAGAGTATACGGTAAATCCAAACTTAAAAGAATAAAGGCTGGACTGGAGATATTGAGAGTTCTCATCAGAGGAGTCAAGAAGTGAAGTTTCCCGCAAAGAAGGATGTAAAAAAATATTTAACCCGAATGGCAAGGTTATCTGATCGAAATGTTTATGTTGTTTCAATAATGCTGGCGCTAGCCGTCGTTACTGCTTTACTTGTATACAGTTACATTTCTTTAAAAAAACCAAACGAGTCAATTTCATTATATATACTTGACTCACAAAAAAAAGTGAATTATCCAGAAGTTTTTGTTATAGGCCAAAATAACACATGTCAATTATGGGTGGTTATTGAGAACCCCTTGGAAATAGATGTATCCTGTAAACTCCAGCTAAAAATAACTAATATTCCCCTTTCCACATTTCCAGTTTCAACAGAAGCTAATAGGAGCTATGAAATAACCGTCGGCGGAGGAGATAGGTGGGAAAATCCTGTCAATATAACTATGGATAAGCCTGGTAATTTTCATCTAATTTTTGAGCTTTGGGTGTACAACAAAGAAACCGGCAAATTTGAGTTTTCAAATATCTATGCAGTTTTAAATGTGGAAGTTATAGAAAGTTAACTTTTAACAGGTACCTTGACAATCTTTTTGGGGTATTCTGCTTCAATCTGGGTTCGGTATATGTTATTGTAGGCGCAGAAAGGAATTATCCTCAAATCCGGAGTAACATAATGTATTACACATCTTTTAACACGGTCTATATCAAAATTGTATCGATCCATGAATGCCATACATCCAAGCAGAAAAATTTTCCTTCTAAGGTTACCGAGCGACCTATAAGTGGGAGAAATGTGAACTCTTAAAACGGTTTTGAAAAAGTTTAATATACCCATCTCTTTTCTAACAAGATTCCAATTCAAAGATTTTAACGACGCAAAAAGCAAGGTTAATAGAATTTGAGCTTTTCCCTTTAACTCCACCGATTCAGATAGCTTAAGAAGTGCATCAAAGAATTTTTCAAAGTTGAGGAGTCTATTTAGCGGGACCACATGTCCATCTTTTGACACATATATCCAGTTTACAATCCCACAATGGGGACTGCATGAAAATAAAGGCCAAGGTTTTTTCATAAACCGTCTCATAACCATTATTGGAGGCGTCATTATTGAAACTGGAAAAAGATCACTAACCTTTATTTCACCAGAAGTCTGCTTTTCAACTTCTTCTGCGAAAGTGTAATCTGTCCATTCATTTAAACGATGGTCGGTTGCAGCTCTGCCTGTAAAGGCTATTGGCTGGAAAACCAGCCCTCTTATAATATCTGAGTTTTCGGCAGCAAACTTGATTAGGCTTCCAATTTCATCATTATTCATCCCGCGTATAAGGGTTGGAACTAATATAACTTCGATATCGTACTTGCGACATATCTCTATAATCTTTAACTTTTCTTTTAACAGCTTGAAGCCTCTTAACTTTTCATAAACAGTATTGCCAAGACTATCAAACTGCAAGTAAACTATGTTTAACCCGCTAATCTTCAACTTAACAGCTAAGCTTGGTTCTCTTTCTATTCTTAGGCCATTAGTTGCCAATATGGTTAAAAACCCCAACTCATGCGCGAATTTAATTATTTCATCAATATCATCACGTAATAGGGGCTCGCCGCCAGAAAAAAGCACTGCAGGGGGCTTGGGATCAAGCTGACTTAAAAATTTTAACATTTTAAAGATTTCTTGTCTGCTAGGTTCATAATCACTTTTGTTCTCTGAGAAGCTTGCAAAGCATATGGAACAAAAAAGGTCGCATTTTTTAGTTAGATCAATAACAGCAATTACAGTTTTTGATAGATGATTGCTGCAAAGTCCACAAGCATATGGACAATTGTTGGGATCATCCGAATTTGCCTTATTATGGTAGTGTTTAAAGAAGTCAAATTTTTCAACAGATTCATAAATTTTGGAGCTTTGCCAATGCGTTGCCACAAATGTTCCATGTTCTTCACATTTTTTATGCAGCAGAACCTTGTCGTTTTTCTTAACAACTTTTGTTTCAATTTTTTTGAGACATTCCGGGCATATGCTTTCAGTTTTTTTCATAAAATTACCTCAACTACTAGAGCTAAGGGTATAAGAATCATGGCCATTGTCATTAAACGTTCATTCTTTCTTATGGTATTCAGTGAAGTTGACGATTTTAGAAGACTTGCAGAAGAATAAAAGATTAGAAGACTCCAAATTAACATACATATAAGGTATCCTTCCCCAAAAATACGAAAAATGTATGGCAGAGGCGTTAATAAAGCACACAAGATAAAAAACAAGATCGCGATCTTAACCGATTTACTAACACCTATTTTTTGAGGCAGTGTTGGATACCCAACTTTAGAGTCCCCATCTAAACTTAAGATATCCCTCAAAAGGTTTCCTCCAATAGTCCCAAAGCTTATAGGATAAAGGCTTAATGAAGCCAAGGTTATTTTCCCGAAGCCTACAGCTTCGCCATAAAGGAACGCTGTTCCTGTTAAACATCCAACTAAAATGTTTGCAGCTATACCCGACTTCCTCTTTATGTAGGCAGAGTATAATATCAACAAAACAGCGTCAACCAGTATTATTATAAAAGAAAGCCAGTTTAGTAGGAAGGATAAAAGCAGTCCTAGAATGAAAAGGAAAACTGAAATTTCTAGTGCAAGTTTTGGATATAGTTCTCCGGAGGGT
>JAWCNE010000028.1:0-21831 GCA_038849025.1 Bathyarchaeia archaeon | reverse complement strand
GAAAGTGGGTTTAAAAATCGAACCTAAACTCCCTCCTATTTTTCTTTTAGAGGGAAGCACAATGAAGGTCGCTATGGCACAAATAAATGCTACAGTTGGCGATATCGGTAGAAATATTGCGAAAATAAGGAGCTACTTGAAGTTGGCTAGCGAGCACAATGTGGATATAGTGGCTTTCCCCGAGCTGGCTGTTACCGGTTATCCTCCCCAAGATTTGCTGTACGAAAAAGAATTTGTCAAGACCAATAAAGAATCTTTGTGGAAACTTATGGAAAAAAACAAAGAAAAAGAAATTGTGGGGATAATTGGTTTCGTCGACTATGAGGGCGAAATTCTTTACAACGCGGCAGCTATTTTTAAAGAAAACAAGTTGGCAGCGGTGGTTCATAAAACCCTCTTGCCAACTTATGATGTATTTGATGAAGCAAGGTACTTTAATCCCTCAAAAGACATCAATCCTATAAAAGTTAAGATTCACGGCGAAGAAATCAATATTGGTGTTGAAATCTGTGAGGATCTATGGGACGAAGGATACCCTGTAAAAGTCACGGACACTTTGGCTGCGAGAGGCGCCAACTTAATTGTCAATCTTTCAGCGTCTCCTTTTTACGTTGGAAAAAGATTCGTTAGAATAAAATTATTACAAGAAAAGTCAAGGAAGAATAAGCTTCCCATTTTCTATGTTAATATGGTGGGCGGTCAGGATGAAATAGTCTTTGATGGACAAAGTTTAGCGGTTGATAAAACAGGCAATTTGATAGCCATAGGCAAGCAGTTTGAGGAAGACCTGATAATAGTGGACCTTGATGCAAAAGAGAGAACTGCTGAAAAAGTTGAGCTGCCTTTTTATTGTAAAGAGCAGGAAATGTTTAACGCGTTGGTGTTAGGAGTAAGAGACTATTTTAGAAAAACAGGATTCAAAAAAGCGGTTGTGGGAATGAGCGGCGGGATTGATTCATCCCTTACCACATGCATCGCGGTTGAAGCTCTAGGTAAAGAGAATGTTATTGGTGTTTACATGCCTTCAAAATATTCAAGCCAGCATAGCAAAGCTGACGCTCAAGCGGTGGCTAAAAATTTGGGCATATGCTTTATCGAGATTCCAATTCAGGAAATTATCGAAGCATATCAAAAAATTTTAGATAAACCTTTGGAAGAAATACGCAAATTCTTTGCTTTAGCTAAAGAAAGTGATGATCCTGTTGCAGATGAGAATATCCAGCCTCGAATAAGAGGAAATATCCTCATGGACATATCCAACCGGCTTAGAGAACTAAAAATACTTGTCGTGAATACTGGAAACAAAACTGAACTCGCTCTCGGTTATTGCACTCTCTACGGCGATATGGCTGGAGGGATAGGTGCCCTGGGCGACGTGAGCAAACTCGAAGTTTATCGGCTAGCAAGATATGTCAATGCTAAGGCTGGAAGGGAAATAATCCCTGAAAGCGTGTTCAAAAAGAAACCATCCCCAGAATTGAAAGAAGACCAACATGATCCATTTAATTTTGACATCGTCAGTCCACTAGTGGATGACCTAATAGAGAAAAGAAAAAGTAAGCGAGAACTCGTGGAAAAAGGCTATCCAAAAGAAGTTGTAGAAGATATTTATTCAAGAATTAGGAGAGCTGAATATAAGCGGCGTCAAGCGCCTCCATGTATAAAAATCACCCCAAAAGCGTTTGGGATTGGATGGAAAATGCCTATTGTTAATAGATGGAACGGGCGATAACGGCCAACTGCATAAAAATAAAAGTGGAGTTGGGCTGGCTTGTTAAACTGGGAAGGCTCCACAAGTTCGGCAGAAGCTTAATCCTTGCTGGACGTTGGAGTTGCATTGGGGGCATATTTTGCCCATTGGATCTTTTGGATGGGGCACGCCTATTTCTTCTCTGTAAATTTCGTAATAGAATAGTTGCTCCTTGTCGCGTATTGTCACCTTGTCCATTTCAAGATAATTCCTCTTTTTCTCTTCAAACTCTGAGTCGCCGATTTTCATGTTAAAAAAGTTTGGCAAGGTTGTTGTTCCTGAGCCAACTTCTATAGGATCTTTTCTTCTCCAGGCAATTTCGGGCGGCAAAACGTTTTCGAAGGCTTTGCGCATTATCCATTTACCCCAAATTTTCCCATTTTCTTCACGAACCTTATGTTTGACATTAAGCTTCATTGCAAATTCCTTGAATTCTGGATCAAGGTATGGTGTTTTAACGTCTATTCCAACTGCTTTTCCTATAGGAACCGATGAGAAAACCATTGTATTCCAAATCTTCTGCAGCTCTGACTCCAACTCTTTTTCGTTATATTTAAAGAGCCATGGATAACCCGCCATAAGTTCGTCAAGGGCGTCTCCCGTCATGACACTTTTTACTCCGTTATTTTTGGCAAAGTTCAGTCCAATGTATATTGTGGAACTGTTTCGCACTTCCATGGGGTCGAATAAGCGTAAGGTTTTGATGACGAAACGTGCTGCCTCGTAGAGTTCATCTTCGGTGAAAAAGTGCAAGTAATGCGGAAGGCTTAGCCTTTTTGCCATAATAATGGCGTGTTCAACGTCTGGTGCTGGTGCCCCTTGAAAGGCGCATGTGAAAGCCTTTAGGCGCGAGTATTTTGCGGCTACTGCTGCTAGAATGCTTGTGTCCAGGCCTCCTGAAAGAAGTATCCCTTCAGTTAGGTTTTTTTCAACTGTTTTTTCAACTAATGATTTAATTTTAGCGCGTATTTCTTCAACTTGTTCATTCATGTTTTCACTTCCATTACATGTTTAGGTTTCAGGGAGGCTTCTTCTATTTTCATGTAGAAGGCTCCGTTACTCCTTTCAATGTTGAATTTGGAGATTTCTATGGTTTCCTTAAAGGTCGGGGCATCAGTTATTAATGTGTGGTATTCGCCGTTTTCTCCACAAAGATCTATTCCATAAAGATCTCGTAAGGTTTCTAGTTCTTTTAGGGTTTTCCAGTTTAATTGGCGACCAATCCATCCTTCGTCGAACCATGGCTTTTTGACGCATGAAAAAACTGCTCGGCACCCTTGTGAAATTATTTCTTGCAATATTTGATGGCGGTCGACGCCCCAAAGAGGCTTAATCACCTTTACGTTTAATCTTTTGCAGACATCGGTCATCCAGTTTCCATGAAAAGCATCCAAAGGTGCGATATCACCTGTTACAATCCCTTCTATGTTTTCTTCTTCAACTAACCGAGATAAGGCTTGTCGGTAATATTCAAAGTATGGTTCCTTTGTTTCAGCCTTAAAATGTTTTATTTTAAGGGCTTTAGCTTGGAGTTCAATAATATTTAGGGGATGGGCGATGGATGGGTTTTCCCAGAGGAAAGTGATAATGCAGCAGATTTCATGGTCTTGAGCTATGGCCTTCTGATAAGCCAAATAAGAATCTTTACCGCCGCTCCATGAAACAGCCACTCGCAAAGGGAAGCCTCCAAACATCTTCAAGCTTTCTTGCTTTAGACATTCAATTTTTGACATCTATACGTCGAAAATTGTATATAAATTTTTTGTTTAAATAAAGAAACTACATTGTAATAGGTTTTTGATTAAAAGTTTATTCATTGTTAGCGCATCACTATCAGAATTGCAAAGCTTAGGCACCGTTATTGAATAGTTTATCAACATTTTCTTCAACTGTGAGGTTCAGTGTTAGCTCTGCGATGTCTTGGCTGTAGTCTACTATTCGCCTTGCATTATCGAGAATCAGTCTCAAGATAGACGAAAGATTTGGATCCATTTTTTTACTAACCAGTAAGGTAAGCAGTTCATTTTCCAAGCTGATAAGAGATTCTAGTTCGCATATTATTTTGTCCGCTTGGGCATAGTCCCTTTTGAAAAGAGTTTTAAGGGATTCTTCAAACATTTGGTGGGCTGAAGAGGTGAATTTGGAGATTTGAGAGTAAATCTCTTCGTCCATATTTTCTTTTAAGAAAAGTATCTGTTCGTGAATTAAGTTTTTAAAAGTCTCTAAATTGTTTACGACTTTCACCACGTTTTCAGCGATGTCATTTATGTCTTGGGCGATCATTCGGTATAAAAGAAATTCCTTTGGAGATTTGAACCCCATTTCTTTATATAGGTTCCTTTGTATACCATACTTTAGTTGACGAATAACATATAGGTTTAAACGGTTAACGTCTGCACACATGTTTCTCACATCATTGAACACTCTCTCGTTGAGATCGCTTATAGATGAGACTATGCTTTTGCTGGCCAGCAAAACTATTGTAGCCATTCTTCTGATAGCTTTTTCAATAGGAAACGCTGAGTGATTTACAAGAATCTGTATAGTTATTTCGTTGGTAGTGGTGTCTATAATCTCTGAGCCTAAAAGGATATTTTTGATCATATAATTTATTGCTGTTGCATGTTTTGAAAATTCTTCCTCATTTTTTGTACGAACCCGTATAATATCTGCCCCTATAAGGTATAGAGCCCTTATTTTACGGCATACGGCTTGAGGGTCCTCTTTGGGTTTAATAGTAACCCAATATTCCTTCAACTTAGACTTTTCAACATCCTCTTTCTTTTCTAAGACTTTCCTTGGAACAAGGATAAGGGAAGAATTATCCTGCATTTTGAAGGCTATTTCGCTTCCTTTTTCTAAGGCTATGCTCTCGACCCAGTCTTTTGGCAAAGATATTATGTATGAACCTCTTCCGGTACATTGGATTTTTCTATATCCAAAGTCTCTTTCCATTTAAATCATGTTCCCCTAACATTTTTCATATATCTTTATGATTCATAGGCTTCTATATAAATGATTTTCACTAGGGTTATATAGAATAGATTTCTATAAAATAGTCAACTTAAGTGATATACTAGTTGAGAGGAATCGGCCGCAAAATCAAATGTAAAACGTTAACACAAGCTGACACATTCATTTGAAGTTTTAGGTGAAAACGCTATGAAGAAAAGAAGACAAACCAACAATCCATATGGAGACGACAAAGTCTCAGATGCTTGTGCCCTTTTCGGAGTGCTGAACCTTAGGGGATTCCAGTTTTCCTTTAAGGATCCTGTACGTGGCATATCTACAATGCGAGAGAGAGGAAACGGGTTAGGCGGCGGCTTTGCAGTTTACGGCCTATACCCAAGATATAGAGACGTATACGCCTTCCATGTAATGTACATGAACCACAGCATTAAAAGAAATGTTGAAAAGCTTTTAGAAGAAAAATTTCGGGTTTTGCTTAGCGAAGAACTCCCTACAAAAGAAGCTAACGTGTACAATTCCCCTTTAATATGGAGATACTTCGTTGAACCCCACAAGTCAAAGATAAACGAGAAAGAACAAACGGAAGATGACTATGTAGTAAGGTGGGTTATGAAGATAAATGCCGCTAAAGATGGTGAAGCCTTAATTTTTTCCAGCGGCAAAAATATGGGTGTCTTCAAAGGCGTAGGCTTCCCTGAAGATATTGCAGAATATTTCTGTCTGGACGAATATGAAGGTTATATGTGGATTTGCCACGGAAGATTCCCGACAAACACCCCTGGATGGTGGGGAGGGGCTCACCCATTCAACCTCCTGGACTGGTCTGTAGCGCATAATGGCGAGCTATCCTCATATGGCGTTAATCGGCGATTTCTAGAAACCTACGGATATAATTGCACTATGCAAACCGACACAGAAGTTCTCACCTATGCCTTTGACCTCCTAGTAAGGAAGCATAAAATTCCAGTGGAACTTGTTCCAAAAATTTTAACACCTCCTTTTTGGGATGAAATCGAATTTTTTCCGCAAAAACAAAAACACCTGCTAACAGCTTTGAGACAAACCTACAGCAGGCTATTGATGAATGGGCCTTTTTCAGTGATTGCCGCACGTCAAGGAGAAATGATTGGGCTGACAGATCGCATAAAATTAAGGCCTCTAACAGCAGCCACAAGAGGAGACTTTTTATATTTATCATCAGAGGAAGCTGCCATACGCGCTGTGTCGCCGAAACTGGATAAAGTTTGGAACCTTCTTGGAGGCGAAATAGTAATAGGCAGGGTTGAAGCCCCCGCTGTTTTGGAAGTCCCATTAATAGCAAGGCAAGGAAAACCCCATGAAAACCCACCTCTTACCAGAGTACATTATTGAAAGAGATAATGACCGATGCAACAAGTGCAAGCTCTGTATTGAACAGTGCACCTACGGAGTTCACTACTATAACCATGAAAAGAATGTCATCTGTAGCAAAGATGAGAACTGTGTAAATTGTCAACGGTGTGTGGTCTTCTGTCCCAAAAAGGCCATAACGATTAAGAGAAACCCAAATTCCTATCGTGAAAACTATCACTGGACAAGTGAATCCATAATTGCTGTTAAGAAACAAGCTGAAATGGGTGGCGTTATACTAACAGGCATGGGATGCGACAAGCCAAACTTAACCTATTGGGATAAGCTTCTATTAAACGCAAGCCAAGTAACCAACCCATCCATTGACCCATTAAGGGAGCCTATTGAAATTCGAACATACCTTGGGAAAAAACATCGACAACTTGAGTTCGAGTTCAACGGTGGAGACATAGTTTTAGAAACGGAGCTTGCCCCACAACTTTGCCTCGAAACTCCCATACTTTTTGCTGCCTTGTCCTACGGAGCCGTGAACCTCAACGTGCATGAGGCTCTGGCAAGAGCTGCAGCAGAATGCGGAACCTACTTTAACTGCGGAGAAGGCGGACTCCACCCAAGTCTCTATAAGTACAGCGATCACATAATTGTCCAAGTGGCCTCAGGACGTTTCGGTGTAAGCCCAGAATACCTCAACACGGGAGCCGCGATAGAAATCAAAATAGGGCAAGGGGCTAAACCCGGAATAGGCGGGCATCTCCCTGGAGAGAAAGTAAGCGAGGATATTGCTAAAACACGAATGATCCCCATAGGCACCGACGCCTTATCACCTGCCCCGCACCATGATATTTATTCCATTGAAGATTTAAAACAGCTCATTTACGCGTTGAAAGAAGCAACCAACTACGCAAAGCCTGTGGCAGTAAAAATAGCGGCTGTTCACAATGTGGCTGCCATAGCAAGCGGCATAGCCCGCAGCGGCGCAGATATCCTCGTGATAGATGGTTTTAGAGGTTCTACCGGCGCAGCTCCAAAAATAATAAGAGATAACGTAGGCATACCCATTGAGCTTGCTTTGGCTTCTGTGGATAAAAGACTACGTGACGAAAGCATCCGAAACGAAGTTTCCATAGTAGCTTCTGGAAGCATCCGAAACAGCGCCGACGTGGTCAAAGCCATAGCCTTAGGAGCTGACGCCGTTTACATAGGCACAGCCGCTTTAATAGCCATAGGTTGCACCCTATGCCAGAGATGCTACACAGGGAAATGTCCATGGGGCATCACTACTACAGATCCAGCAATTTCAAAGAGGCTCAATCCTCAAGAGGCCTCGCAGAGGCTGGTTAACCTTGTTAATGCGTGGAGCTTAGAAATTAAGGAAATGCTTGGAGGCATGGGCATAAACGCCATAGAAAGCTTACGGGGAAACCGTGAGCAATTGAGAGGCGTCGGAATTAATGAAAGCGAGCTTAGAGTTTTAGGCGTTAAACCAGCTGGTGACTAGCCGCGAGGAGTTTAACGGTGTGTGAGAAATTGGCAGGAAATTTAAGCGAATTTACACGTTTTATAATTGAAGATGGTTCCGTTAGTGTTGATTCGAAAGGAATGCATTACCGAGAACTTAACGCGCTGATAAGAAAGCTAGTTAACGACGGATTTAAGGAGTTTAGGTTGCATCATGTCTGCGGCCAAAGGTATATAGGAACAGGCTTAACCCATAATGTGACTTTTAAAATTTATGGGACTCCAGGAAATGATCTTGGAGCCTTCATGAATGGGCCACAAATACATGTTTATGGAAACGTACAAGACGGATGCGGCAACACCATAAGCGACGGGTTAATAACAGTTTATGGTCAAGCAGGTGATGTTGTTGGCTACTCCATGCGTGGAGGAAAAATTTTCATCCGCGACAATGTTGGATACCGCGCCGGCATCCACATGAAAGGATATCAAACTACGCCTTTCTTAGTTATTGGAGGATGTGCTGGAGACTTTCTAGGGGAGTACATGGCGGGAGGCGTTATACTTCTGCTGGGTTTAGGGTTAAATGAAAATGAACACCATAAGACAAGGTTTGTAGGCACGGGGATGCATGGCGGAGTCATATACGTCCGCGGGAAGGTAACTCATGTGGGTAAGGGCGCCCAAGTCCTAGATGTAGATAAAAATGACATGCAGATTATTCACAGCCTTATCAAACAGTTTTGCGACTATTTCGGTTTCGCCTCTGAGGAAATACTAAAGCGAAAGTTTACAAAAATAGTGCCTGTTTCCCATAGGCCTTATGGAAAACTTTATGCTTCATGAATTCTCCTTTTTATGCGAATAAAGAAAAGGAGAGGGATTTCAGTATTTCAACTAGTTTATTTTGGGGCTGTGGCCTTTGCCAGTTTTTCTCCAAGTTTCTCCGCTTGTTCTATGTCTTTTGCCTTAGGCGAACCTTCCACCGCCATTCCAGGCTTTATCCATTTCGGATTGAAAGTTCCAAGTATCCTATCTATGTTTTCCAGTGCGGTGACTTGGCCACCAGTTCCCGTTGTGAATACACATGCGGGTTTGCCTGCAACCGTATGCCTGTGGGGATAAATGTTTGTGAACATGGTTAACATTTCTCCTGACATTATGCTGAAGTGGGAAGGCGAGCCGAAGGCATAAGCGTCTGCTTCCTCCAAGTCCTTAGGCGTCACATCCCTCGCTTTTTTCAGCACAACCTCAACTCCTGAAACTTTCTTCGCTCCATTGGCTACCGCTTGAGCCAATTTTTCAGTATTTCCGGTTCTGCTATCATAAATCACAAGGATCTTGGCCACAATAAAACCTCCATATATAAAAGAAAACAACATATTAATTAAATTTTTCAATCAAACTACCCCCAAACGTAAAACCTAATGATAGATCGAGAGTTGCTTTCCCGCAAGCAAAATAAGACAAAGCCACCAGAAAAACCCCAAGACATGCCCCATTTGTTATAACCCAAAACTACCCAAAAATTACATTTTTCAAATCTAAAAACAAAAGGACCACTTGACACTTAACCGAAATCAATATAAGATTACAACATTAGAAAATTTAGACTTTGCTATGAAAGCTTTAATTCTCAGCGGCGGAAAAGGAACGAGGCTTCGTCCTTTAACTTTCACGCTAGCTAAACAGCTTATACCAGTTGCCAACAAGCCCATTTTGGGCTATGTTTTAGACCAAATAGCAGAAACAAGCATAAAAGAAGTTGGCATAATAATTGCACCTGAAACCGGAAACTATGTAAAAGAATACGTTAAGGACGGGTCAGAATGGGGGTTTAAAATTACTTACATCCCCCAAGAGCCCTTAGGCTTAGCCCATGCCGTGAAAACCGCAAAAAATTTTCTAGGCGATGAAGACTTCGTTATGTGCTTAGGAGACAATCTTCAAGGTCAAGGACTAAGAAGTCTAATGGAAAAGTTTGAGAAAGAAGATTTAGATGCGCTGATCCTCCTCAAAGAAGTTGAGGATCCAACAAAATTCGGCGTAGCCCTACTAGACCAAGATGGAAACATAATGAAACTTGTGGAAAAGCCTAAAGAGACTATCAGCAACCTTGCAATAGTTGGCACATACTTATTCTCAAACAAAATCCACGAGGCAATAAAACGGATTAAACCTTCTTGGCGTGGTGAACTTGAAATAACCGATGCCATACAAGAAATGATAAATTTGGGTTGTAATTTGAAGGCTGAAATCCTAAAAACATGGTGGCTTGACACGGGCAAAAAAGATGATATACTCACGGCCAATGCAAAAATCCTAGACGAATACATTAAACGCGAAATAAAAGGCGAAACAACCAACAGCATAGTGGAAGGAAGAGTAACCATAGAAAAAAGTGCAAGGATAATTAACAGCACCATAAGGGGTCCAGCCATAATAGGCGAAAACTGCCTCATAGAAAATTCCTTTATAGGTCCCTACACAAGCATAGGAGATAACGCAAAAATAACAAACTCAAATATGGAATACTGCGTAATACTGGAAAATGCACAAATAATAGGAATAGACCGCTTAGAAGAAAGCCTCATAGGAAGAAACGCAAAAGTAACAAAGAACAACAGAAAAAATGCCATAAAACTCCACGTAGGAGATTACTCAGAAGTAGAAGTCTAAAATATAAACTTGGATAATATGGATGCTTTAGGGCGAGTTTCATGTTAGAAGGAATAAAAACCTTTGAGCTTAGAAGACTTCCAGATGAAAGAGGCTTTTTTTGCGAAATCCTTCGTCAAGATTGGAAGGAAATTTTAGAAGAAGAATGGATAGTTCAAGCAAATCTTTCATACAGTTATCCAGACATAATAAGAGCTTGGCACAGACACCTAAGGGGACAAACAGACTATTTTTTTGTAGCTAAGGGCGTAATGAAAATTTGCGCTTACGACGATAAAACGAAAGAGTTAGACGAAATCATAGCAAGCGAATACGAGCCAAAAATCATCAGAATACCTGGACATTATTGGCATGGCACCAAAACAGTCGGAAACAAACCTTCATTAACCATATACTTTGTTACAAAATTATACGATTATAAAAACCCTGATGAAGAACGCAGACCTTGGAACGACCAGACCATAATACCAAAATCCATTAACGGCAAAAAAGACGATCCAAGAGTCGGCAAGCCATGGGATTGGCTTTATCCGCCCCACAAATAAGTAGGGACAAGCGATGAAGGTTTTGGTCACTGGCGGAGCAGGATATATAGGCTCAATACTTTGCAGAACCCTTTTAGAAAAGGGCTACAACGTAACATGCCTTGACAGATTCTTCTTTGGAACAGACCCAATAAAGGATATTGCTGAAAAAATAAAAATTGTAAAAGATGACATAAGATGGTTTGAACCGGAAATCCTTAGAGAAATAGACGCTGTGTTTGATTTGGCTTCGCTTTCAAATGATCCCGCAGGTGAGCTTGACCCGCAAAAAACTTTGGAAATAAATTACAAAGGAAGGGTTAGGGTTGCGAAATTATCTAAAAAATATGGTGTAAAAAGGTATGTGCTCGCAAGCACATGCAGTGTCTACGGCTTCCAAAATGGAATCTTGACAGAAGATTCAAAATTAAACCCCCTCACAACATATGCCAAGGCTAACGTTTTAGCCGAAAAGGAAATTCTTCCATTAGCAGAGGAGTCTTTCACAGTTACGGTGCTTAGGCAAGCCACCGTTTATGGATACTCTCCTAGAATGAGATTTGACCTAGCAATCAACGGGATGGTTTTAGGCTTCTATAAAAATGGCAAAATACCAATAATGAGGGATGGAAAACAGTGGCGTCCATTCATACATGTAAAAGACACGTCCAACGCCTTCATAAAAGTCATAGAAGCAGAACAAGAACTTGTTAACAAGCAAGTATTCAATGCTGGAAGTAACGAACAGAATATCCAAATCTTCGACTTAGCTAAGCTTGTGGCGGAATCGCTTAAAATGCCCTTCAACTACGAATGGTATGGCTCACCGGATACGAGAAGCTATAGGGTAGACTTCAACAAAATAAAAGAAGCATTAAATTTCAAAACAGAATACACGATAAGGGAAGGGGCTAAAGAGGTATTTGACGCCCTAAAAAATGGAAAATTAAAGCCAGATGACCTTAAAACTATAACTGTAAAATGGTATAAACACCTTTTAGAAACCCATCAACTAATAAAGAATATAGAAATGAATGGGACAATTCTATGAAAATAGCTGTTATAGGCTCCACTGGTCAGTTAGGCACAGACCTCATAAAAACCTTACAAAATGAGCATGAAGTTACAGGTTTAACACACGAGGACATAGAAGTCGCAGACTACAATAGTTGTCTCATTTTAAAAAAGCATCAGCCGGATATTATTATAAATACAGCTGCCTTTCATAAAACCGACCAGTGCGAAGAGGAGCCTTTGAAAACGTTTCAAGTGAACACTTTAGGTGCCAAAAATGTGGCTTCAATCTCCAAAGAAATTGACGCCACAACTGTTTACATAAGCACAGACTACGTCTTCAACGGATTAAAAAGCGTGCCATACACGGAAAATGATACACCAAACCCTATAAACACCTATGGAATCTCAAAGCTGGCAGGAGAACTTTACACAAAACAAAACCAGAAACACTACATAATCCGACTTGCAAGTCTTTTCGGTGTAGCAGGGTCGAGTGGAAAGGGCGGAAACTTTGTTGAAACGATGATAGCAAAAGCCAAGAAAAATGAAGTCATCAGCGTGGTTGACGATATGTGGATGAGTCCAACATACGCAAGAGACGCCGCATTAACAATCAAAAAAATTTTAGAAATGAAACTTCCCTACGGGATCTATCATGCAACGAATAGAGGCTACTGCACGTGGTATCAATTCGCCAAAGAAATCTTCAAACTTACAGAATTAAATGCAAATTTAAAACCAATAAAAACTAGTGAGCTCCAATTGAAGACTCAGCGACCAAAATTTTCAGCGCTAAAAAGCATAAAACTGCAAGAATACGGCATAAAAGTTAGAAATTGGAAACAAGCCCTTCATGATTACCTAACTGAAAAAGGCTATATTTACAAAACAAACTTTCAGAGAAATGTTTGACACGGTGGTTTGGTGATTCGTTGCATATAGCTCAAATTGGAACGGGACGCGTAGGCCGCCCTACAGCCTACACAATAATGTGCTCGCAACTAGCAAATGAGATAACCGTATGTGATGTAAAGCCTGGGCTGGCTCAAGCTTTCGCCGAAGAACTTAAGCATGTGGCAGCCAGCCTAAGCATAGATGTGGAGATAAACGCGTGTGAGAAGGACGATGAAGTCTCTAGAGCCGACATCATTCTGATCTCAGCAGGTCAACCTAGAATCCCAGGCGTTAACATGAGTAGAAGAGATTTGGCGTCACAAAACGCAAAAATAGTAAAATATGTGTCGGAAATGACTGCGCCGAAGAATAGGGGCGCAAAATACATAGTTATAACAAATCCTGTTGACACAATGGCCATGGTCTGCAAGAAATACTCAAAGGCCGAATTTGTAATAAGCACGGGAACAAACCTTGAATCGCTGAGGTTTAGATCAAAACTGGCAGAAACCTTGGCAACTCCAGTATCTAAAGTTAAAGGATGGGTTGGAGGTGAACACGGAGAAGCCGCCGTTACATTATGGTCCACAGCAAAAGTTAACAATCTCTCCGCAGAAGAATACGCAAAATCAATAGGACAAAACCTAAACAAGACACAAATAGAGTCTTACATAAGATCCGTGTCCAAGCTCATAATAGACTTCATCGGAGGCACAGAATATGGGCCAGCTGCATCCTTCAGAGACATAGTGAAAGCAATAGTGAAGGACACAAATGAAATCCTCTCCATAGCTGCACCAACAAAAATTGAGGGAATACCTGAAGCAGTATTTGTTGGGCTTCCCAGACATTTGGGGAAGACTATAGGCCCATCCCTATATAGCACGTTACCGGAAAATGAAAAGCAAGAAATAACCAATGCCGCAAAAGCAATTTACGAAACATTCCAAAAAGTAATCGTGACCTTAGAATAAGCAGAAATTAAAGCCTATTTTCCCTTAAATTTCCATAATACTTACTGCTAAATATTTGGTGCATGTGCTTAGTGAAACGTAAAACGCATTTACGCTCATGAAAAGACAAGATAAAAGGGGGAATGGAGATAGTTTTATGCTTTTTGAAGTGACGGTATTAGAGTGTTTTTTCTCTTTTTGAGGCGGTAGACTACGCATGAGGCGATCATGGCTAATGCGGCGGCTATGGATCCTGGAATTTCTGGTATAGCCATGAACAAGTAGATGTCGATGCACTTTACAACATAAGCGTCGCAGCTGTCGTATTCGCCGTTTTGGTTAACGTCGACCCAGACATCGTAGTTTCCAGCATCCAATGGAGCCTCCCAAACCAAGGTGACTGGAAGCTTTCCATCCTCATCTGTCACTCCTAGGCTGCTTGCAACCGCATTACCCGGCTTAGGGGCTTCGCCATCTGGGATAATGTAAATCATTACTTCTGTGCAGGGCGGAAAGCCCTCACCCCTCACGTACACATCCTCATGCAAGTAAAACTTGAATTTAACATCGCCACTCCCGCTGCAAGATACAACATTATGCTTCGTTCCAACCCAAACCTCACATCCGCCATCAGGAAGGCCCGTGAACGGGTTGGCTGTGCCGACGAAGAGACAGCAGTCGCATACGGAAAGTAGTCTCCTGACTCCATAGTTGTTAGGGTTGTTGAAACCGTTAAGGGTTACAGGCACCCAGTGGATTCCATCGTAGGTTTTCCATAAGTCAGCGCCTCCAAAGTATTGTACAATCAATTCAATCGCTTCGTTCGGGTCGGTTGTTTCACTGATTTCAAGAAGTTTTTCGATGTATGGTGCGTATTCCGGATGCTCTGTCATCAGTGTTTGGAGATCTATTTCACTCAAGGCATTCTGCAGCTCTTCACGGAGTGAGGCCCATGTTTCTTCATCGATTAAGCCTTCAATCAATTCTGGAAGGTATCGGATTAACCCGCAAGCGTCGAAAGTTCCTAAATATAGGACACCGTCATGAACTTCCATATGCCATACATAGAAGTTCAGAGGGTTCCCGAAGCCAGCTGGCCATTTGCTTAAAGGAGTTCTATATGTTGGCCAGCCTGGAGGAGGATCTCTAGGAACGTAGGCGCCTACCACCAGTTCCGCGTTGTCATCTTTATCTATCCGGATTACATCGAAGGCCCTTGTTCCAACTACCGTGTTGTTTTTAATAACCATCCCTGCGCCAACCGCTGAACCTACATAGAGATAGTCATTGAAAACCTCCATAGTCATTCCCCACTGATTCCAAGTGTCTCCAAATCCATCTGAAACAACTTTTTTCCAAACATACTTTCCGTCATCGTCGATTGTGCCATCAGTTTTCCAAACCTCAAAACCAGTTTCATAGTTAAGTGTTGAAGCGTACAAATGATCATTAAAGACAATTAGGTAAGGAATCTCCGTGTTATACTCGCTTCCAAATCCTTCCTCGCTCACCGGTATCCACTTATCTGCGCTTTCAGGAGCATAGCGATACACTACTCCTAAACCTGCCCCCGTTACAGAAGCACCAGGAATAGATGCGCTAACAAAAAGATTTCCTTTGAACTCCACAAGACCCCTTACGTTGTTGGTTCCAGCTAGAATTCCAGTTATGTCTTGCCAACTGCCAGGATCACCAGTATCTGAAACTAGGACAGAACTGAAGGGCATTGGTGGCCACCACGTGCCGATACCGCACACGTAGAGTTTGCCTTCAAAAACTCCCATCATACGATATCCGTAGGATTTCGGATACCATCCTGCAGGGGGAGCCAGCGGATTTGGTGCTCCAGGCCAGTAAAAGATTTCAGATTGATAGACTAGTTCCCACTCGCCGCAACGGTAACGCCAAATCTCTCCTCGCATCTCGTTTGCCCACTCTATCGTACCGACTGGATGTTCTGGGTCTTCGACGATGTCTATTTCGATGGTTGTGCCCAACATAGACTCTATTAATGGCTTCATTCCCTGCCACACCGACCAAAGATGATGACGATTCGTCCCAACGTAAAGCGCATCATTGAAGTAAGTGATACCCCATGAATAACTGTTTGCGGAATCTCCAAATCCACCACTGGCGATTCTTGTAAAGTCGTTTTCTTCTAGCCCAAACTTGATAGAAGCGTCTGCAAAGGTTATAGGGACGAAGATCAATAGCTGAATGGTCAGCGTCACTAGCAGAAATAAAACTTTGGTTTTCATTTTTTTCACAAAATAAACTTTTTTATCGTAATATTTAAATTCATAAGGAAAAATGTTATAGAAAAGTTTACAATTGATACAGATAAATAATATAGAAAAACTTTCCAATATTTGGATGTCTCTGGACAGGCGAGATTAGGACTGTTTTACGCTGGGGAGCCCCGTTCACGCCTAAACTCCATATAGGCATTCTCCATTAAATGGAAACAAAAAATGGGGGGAGTTGAAGGCTTAGCTTTATGCTTTAGGCTATTTCCGTTTTCTTAGTGCGTAAAGGTTGGCTGCGCCTATAATAATGGCTATGGCAACAAGCACCGTCAAAACCACGTTCCAAGGCTGCAACGCCTCAATAGCGCATTGCAGTGTTCCAGCTTGTTCAGCGGTGGCTGCTTCCGGCGGGGCTGCTGTTACGCCTACGGCTGTTGAGGCATATGAGTCCCAGTAGCTTTCGCTTCCTCCGAAAACGGCTGATATGACATATGTGCCCTCTTCAGGAGGCGTCCATAGTATGCTGAAGATTCCTCCGTTTAACGGATCGGTGGTGGCTTCACCGATTTTATTGCTTGATCCATCCTCGGCTATGGCGTATAATTCCACGGTTACTCCTTTAACGTTTTGGGGCATGGGCTTCTGCATAACCAAATACTCCATCCAGCCGCCCATAGACTCGTCGGCAACACATGGCGTGCCAGCGACAGAAGGAGATAAGTCAGTAACGGAACCCTCAATTAGCACGCTGGAGCCCTTAGCAACAACTTTCGGAGAAGCGGAAAGGACTGTTGCCGTTCGACCCTTACCCAAACAATAGACTTGGTTGTCATAATAATTGTAGTATACTAGGAAGCCTTCAGCGAGGACGCTGGTGGATAGTCCTCTTCCTCCAGTTTGACCAGCCCATCCCATTATGGTCCATAGTTCATTTCCGTTGAAAGCGTCAATACAGCTGACCCTATAATCTTTATAGTAGGGCGCGTTTGGAGAGTGTTCATTGTTAAAAGCGTAGACTTTTCCATATGCAATGGCGGCTATGAATATTGGATAATTGCCCCACGGCGTGTTTAAACCGCTATTTCTACTATATTTCCAGAGCAAGCTTCCATTTTTACACGATATAGCAAATAGCTCACCGCCATAACCTTGTGTGTAAAGGTTCCCGTAGGCTGTGAAACCTCTTTGGCCTCCTCCTTCACCGCTTCCGTAATAGCTAAAATCGTTTTTGCAATATCCTACAGGGCCCCAAAGCGGTTCGCCATTATCAAGGCTGTAACCTAGCCATGCCATGGTTTCTACATCGAACATAAGCCATACGCGGTTTACTGGATCCACCGGTCCAAGTCTTCGCGTAAGATTGCCTGCAGGTGCTGTATAGTTTTTAATCCATAATATATCGCCCCTTGTTTCTGGTTTATCACTCAAAGCCCACACCGTAAATGGATCTGGCGTGTACTTATCGCCTACTCCGGGCTTTATGTTGCTGCTTGTTCCCAATATTAAATCCCCGGGTATAACATACCAGATGGATGGGGCGGCATTCCCAGGCAAGTCATGTATTGTTACGTTCCATGTATAGGCTTTGCTCATGTCAACACTTTTCCATTTAGGCCTCCACTGGTAAGCACTAGACCCTGTTCCGATACCACCATGCAATCCCACATTATCTTGGGTGTTGTTCCAAAGTGCAAGCCAACGTCCTTCATAGTTAAGCACGTAACGCACTATTTCCCCTTTATTGGTATATACTTCATAGCCGTTGGGGACATTGGTCAAATTGTACATCCACATTCCAGTGAATGCGTCATATGCAACCCACTGGGTCCCAACAACAGCCCATAACACCCCGCCGACAACACCATGCTGGTTCATTGACTCATAATTGAAAAGTTGACCTTTTATGGGTATAGGCCATCCCTTGTAAGTGCCGATATCGCTTCTTCGCCACACTTCTTCGCCGGTACGCAGTTCAATGCATACATAACCCCCTCCGGTACCGGAGTGCCCAAGGGGAAGTGGAAAGTATAGGCGCCCAAACATAATTATTGCGTTGGTGAATCTGCCCTCATAGGAACCGCCTGAATAAAAGGTTACCCCTGGAATTTCTGTAGTCCCTCCTACAACTCCTCCAAATTCAATAGGCTTTGTCCACACTATATGAGGACTTCCGGGCGCAGTGCCATCCTTTTGCCATAAGTTAGGAACACCGGATACTTTATTGGTCTCGTAAGCACCCTGTGAACTAATATGAGCCCCTCCTAACCAATTTGACGCTATTTTAGCCCACTCAGTGTTTTGCCCTTCTATTGGTCGAGTCCAATAACTCGTTGGGAGCGGATATGTTGGGGGGAGAGGGATTGGTTCTTCTTGAACTGTAAGGGTTGTGGTTGCGCTGCTGGGTAGCCACGTGTCGTTGATAAAAATGCTGTTTTGACCAGGGATGCCTGTTTTCGGATGATACAAAGATATCACTTGTCCAGTATAGTTAAACACTATAGTATACTTGCCAACCTCCTTGGGAACATATTTCATGAATGTTGATCCGGTAGGGTCCGAGATGTAAGGTCCAAACTTTTCTACATTTCCCCTAGGTGTGTAAATTGTTATCCAAAAATCGTGATATCTGTCGCCACCTATGCCTGCAGCTGTTGGGGGTGCACCATGAAGCCACATAACAATAAACACACTTTCATTGACCCCTACAGGGTTAGGCGAAACCTGTACATAGGCATATGTAGGAACACTTATCGGAGGCGTATGGGCGGTTGACGCTGGTATGCCAGCAAGTAGTATCGCAAAGACCAGCATGAGAGTGCTAGCAAAAACACGTGCAGAAATTTTCGAATTCCTTCCCTGAATTTTTAAGTTTTTCATTCTTGTGTCCTCCACATATTTTGCTGGCCAAAGTGTTTTTATTTTTTACGGATTAAGCTGTTCTAGTGCTTGTGATCGTGTTGTAATCTAGGGCTCTTTAACGGAAACTAGAATTGCACATAAAAGTTCAATGTTGTTGATCAAAAGATCACTTTAAAGACATTTTTTGGAAACAATAGATATGTGGATTACTATGCCCGTCCTTGCAATAAAATTTATGGGATTATTTCGCAGCCATTGTATTTCATGAATTCGAAGCTTTCAACATTTATTTTCCCATTTTTTATAAGCCTCATTATTCTTGGGGTTTCCTCTTCTATGGCGTTTATCATGTTTTCCACTGTTTGGCACACCAGCCTATAGGCTTCTGGTTTCCAGCGTTTTGTTATGTTTGCGTATAGGCATCTTCCTCCGCAAAGGTTGAAGGTTTTGCAGCTTGTGCATGGTTCGTCCACCGTGACTTTCTTTAGCTTTAGCGGGTTTACGTTTCTTATGTGGCCCAGGTAATAATCGCGCATTCCCCACATGCTTGGACAAGGGATTATGTGGCCGTCTGTCTGTATCGCGTAGTTTATCCAGCCTGCCCCACAACGTAGATTGCTTTTCTTTTCGCCAAGCAAAAGGGATTGGGCTACGCCTAAAAACGGGTATAAACGCAGAACAACGCCTTTCTTTTCCATATGATCAACCCAGAACTTTACAAGTTTGCGGATTCCAGGATTGTAGCTTTCTATGCTCCATTTCTTAAAGCTTCTCCGTTGGAAATCTGTGCTCCAGAAACCGGCGTTCAGCTGCCAATGAACCGAAGAAAACGGGAACTCACTGTTGTTCAATAGCCATAAAACTTGCTTGTAAATGTCCGTTTTTTCCATAACAGTCATTCTTGCAATTATTTCACCTTTGAAACCGGTCCGCTTTACCAGCCTTAAATTGTCTATGACTTTGCGGTAAACGCCCTTACCTCTGTAATAGTCTGTTAGTGTTTCTTCGCCATCTAGGGAAACAAGAATAGCACTAAAACGGTTAACATAGGCGGACTCTAAACGGTCCAAAAACACGCCGTTAGTCTGAACAATGAAATGCTTCGCCTTCACAGTATCCATTATACACTTGATTTCCTCAGTGCATAGAAGAGGCTCACCACCATAAAAAATCAAAACACAGTCCGGATCACGCTTGCAAAAACTGTTCAATAATTCAATATTATAGCTTATCCTTTTAGGCAGAGCATAATCAACATTAAAATGGCCAAAAGCATCAGCCATATCCTCCAAAGCCTCACCAAAACAGTAGAGACACTCCAAATTACATTCGGTAGTTAAGAACACGTGAAAGAACATAACCATGTCACCTTATCTTCAAATCAACTTAGCAAAGGCTAAGTAAACTTTTCCCTAATCTTCTTAGCCTTCTCAACATAACTTCGAAGTTCCCTCTCCCTAATGTGCTTCTCAGGTAAAGTCTCAGGAGCAAACATCAGAGGCAAAACAGCCGCAAACAAGAAGAAACTAGCAAAAGAAAAAGATGTATCTATTGGAATCATCTCTACAAATGGTTGGACAAACACTTCAATTAAACCCGAAAGTAGAAAAGGCATGCCCCCCACAAGATAATATTTTTCGCGAGCACTTCTTTCTGAGAGATCACCCCAAATCACAAAGATAAATGCTACGTAAAGAAAACCCCAAGCAATTCCATCGGTTAATACATAAATAAATTGGGCGATTTCAACTTCGGAAAAGAGGCTCAAGATAGCATATCCTGTGCCTAACATTATAAATCCCAAGATGCTTGTATTTTTTCGTCCTTTGAAATCACAGAGCATCCCACCAATAAACGCTGAAATGCTAATTATCACAATTTCAATCATCATATACGTGTTAAAAAGTTCAAGCCCGAAAAATTCTAGAAGCAATGGAGCTTCTAGAAAGTTCACAAGACAAAATAAAAACCACGGTGCAAAATAGAAAATGAAAGGGTTTTTATAATGATTAGAAGAGAGTGAATAAGAAATTTCTTCTTTAGAGACTTTTCCGACAGGTTTATAAAAAAATATGCTCACCAAACCCGTAAGTCTCCAAATTGCAAGGATAAGAAATTTTTTATCTATATCAAGTTCGCTGATAGGAGTATAGATCAGAACTGTCAGCAATTGAATTACAAAAAATAACGTTGCTCCGATACGACCACGATTTTCAATTTCTGTGTAATCTGCAAAACATGAAAGGCAGGTGGGTATTCCAACACCAACAGATGCTCCAAGAATAAAGGCCATTAAAACAAAATTAAGTACGACTCTTTCGTCAACCAAACTTGCAAAGATCCCGCAAAAGCATGCCCCAATCAGAACCCAAATTAATAAAGACTCTTTCTTTCTCAATTCTCGTTTTAACAGAGTAGCCCCAATAACTGTGAATGCAATGATAGCCCCGTAATAAGATGCGGAGACTAGTAAAGTCTCATAAAAAGAAGTTTCTGCTATATAGTCTCTAATAACAAACCATGCAAATGAGAACCAAGTAATGCTGTTGACTAATAAAAACAAGAACAGATGCTCTTTTCTAATTTTCATTTTGCGCATATTAGCTTCAATTAATAGTGAACAACTTAGTTTTTATACTAACTTTATGAATCTTTAATACTTATCTTTAAGTAATTTCGACGTTCGGCGTATTTGTGTAGAACACAAAGCTTATATGCAGTTATGTTGAACATATATACACGTGGTAAATATGGTGAGGGTTGTTCGCCCGGCAGAGCGCAAATATCTAAGGAAGAAACCAGTAAGATTTGGATGGTAAGCTTTATAGGTCTTCCAGCATAGATGAAAGTAAAAGTCGAAAGTCATCTTTTGCCTTGTCTACTTGTAAATAGTTTAATGTGTATTTTGCTTCGATCTCAAGCTTATTCAATAGCTGTTTGAGACGAGAAATTTCGGCTGTCTGGTAGACTGTTTCTAGAAGTTCCTCAATCTCGTTTTCACCAAACTCCTTTTTTGATAAAATTTTCCGAATTTTATTCTTATGTATCGTGTTTTGAAGCGCGTAAAGAACTGGAAGAGGGAGACATTCATGTTTGATCCTATTCATAAGTTCGTGTTTTTCGTAAAT
>JAWCNE010000027.1:0-22928 GCA_038849025.1 Bathyarchaeia archaeon | reverse complement strand
CCCAGCCCTCCGCATCTTATCAACATCCAAATCAAAACCATAAACCTCAAACCTTCCACTCTCCCTCAACAACTCAAACAACGCACACCCAACCTCACCCAAACCCACAACCAAAACCTTCTCTTTAACCATACCCCACACCTACCCTTTTTAGCAGAACAACAAATAAACCATCAAACTATTTAAACTTCACACACATAACTGACAACCACAGAGGAAAAACCATGCCAACCCCAAAAACAGGCAAAGGCGTAATCCTAGGAAAAAACATCCAATTCGGCAAAAATATCGTCATATGGAACTACGTAGTAATAGGCGACAACACAAAAATAGGCGACGAAACTCGCATAGGAAGCTTCTGCGACATAGGCAGAGACGTCGTAATAGGCAAAAACTGCATAATACAAGCCCACGTAACAATCTCCAACCAATGCCAACTCGGCAACAACGTCTTCATAGGCCCAAACACCAGTCTACTAAACGACCGCTTCCCCCACAGCAAATGCCTAACACCCTCAATAATAAAAAACAACGTGATCATAGGCGGATGTGTAACCATACTCCCAAACGTCACAGTGCACGAAAACTCTGTAATCGCAGCAGGAAGCGTAGTAACAAAAGACATACCGCCCAACACCGTGGTGAAAGGAATACCGGCCAAACCCATGATGACAAGACAAGAATATGAGAATAAAAGAAAAGCCTTCATTGAAGCAAGAAAAACAATATAGCAATTAGACTCTGGGTTTACCGCTCCACCGTTCCGGAAACCTCAAAATCCACTCTATCTCTTCAGTCAACCCCCCAGCAAAATCTGTCTGCGGCAACCATCCCAAAACTTTCTTAGCCTTACTACAATCTAACACAAAATTTTTCAACTCGCCTAGAAGCCTTATGCGATCTGGCTGAAATCTGGAGGCAGTTCCCTCCCTTGGATCATCATAAACAATATCTAATCCCTTACCTGACATTTCAACAAGGGTTTTTGCCAACTCTTTGACAGAAATCCCTTTCCCACAACCTATGTTGAACACTTGGCCCTCAGCATCGGAGTTTTCTATGGCTAGAATATGCGCCTTAACCACGTCACCTACATAAACGAAATCTCTCCTTTGAGAACCGTCGCCAAACACCACAGGAGGCTTATTCTCCAAAAAAATCCTCTTAATAAACATGGTCAAGACACGTCCAAACCATTCTCGGGGGCCGTAAACAATCCCGTATCGGAAAGCCGTAGTGTTCAAGCCAAAAAGCTTATGATATTGCATCACATAGCGCTCAGCAGAAAGTTTACTAACCCCATAAGGCCAATGGGGTTCTAAAGGATGTCCTTCGTCAATCGGCAAATATTTTGCCTCACCATACACCGCTCCAGAAGACGCAAACAAAACCTTTTCCACCATGTTTTTTATTGCTGTATTCAAAACGTTTAATGTTCCCAAAATGTTGATTTGCGCATCTCTACCGGCATCCTTTATTCCCGTATAAACTTCCAACTCAGCCGCAAGATGATCCACAATATCTACCTTTTCATTTTGCACAACATTGTTAAGCATGGCAATATCCAAAATAGAGCCTTTAACAATTTTTAATCTTCCATCCTTTATCTCTTTTAAATTCTCTATATTTCCGGTGGAGAAATCGTCGTAAACAATGACTTTGCCTACCTCGTTTTTCAAATACTCTTCAACCAGATGCGAACCAATGAATCCTGCCCCACCAGTAACCAAAACACATTTTCCTTGAATATCCATTTTACATTTCACCAACTATGCCTTAATCTCTTCATTGATTATTCTTTCTATCACGTCGACTGGATTTTCAAGTTTTTCCAAGAGGTTTTTAACATCCCACACTTTGCCTATAAGCTTTTTAGCGTGGTCTAAAACCTTATCAGGAGTTACGGTGAAGAGGGGAAACCCTTTCTCTGCCAAATAATCGTTAACATAAAGTTTTCCAAAGATAGGCACAACAATTGACGGTATCCCCTGTAATGCAGCCTCTCTGGCTATGGTCCCTCCAGCACTGATAACTAAATCTGCTTGTGCAACGAGACTTGCAGAGTCAATGAATTCTCTAGGAACAATTAAACCTTTTATTGCATGTCTTTTGTAACGGGGCAAAAATAAAACGTTGCCAAAAGAAGATAACTTTTTTGCCAAAGTTTTCGTTATGTTTTCTTTTCCTCGGGCGTATACTGCCTTTTCTTCAACTTCCCTTACAACGATTAAGGGTTTCTTATACTCATACTTAATTTTTGGTCTGAAATTCTTTATCCAAGCAACCTCGTCGACACCATCAAATTTATAAACTTTCTTTATTCCGTAGCTTTCCACGGAGCTTTTTGGCAAAGCTTCAGAAACAACTAGGAAATCGATTAAGGGCATAGTAAGCCTATTTATAGCCTCAGCGTGAACCGTGTCATGAGTTGAAATATTAGGTATTCCCAATCCAAAAGCAACTCTGCACAATTCAACTGAACGATGTGAAATTGCTACATGAGGAGCTTCTTTTTCAAAAATTTTACAGAATAATAGTTGACGTCTTAAACTTTCCCTAAGTCTTGAAATAGGTGAGCGCGGGTCATATTTCCCAACAATGATAAATTCTTCATTTAGAAGCCTTGCAAGTTCTATCGTGTCCGGATGTTTTCGTGTAGTTAAAATTGTTTCGTGTCCTTTCTCTCTTAGTCTTCGGGCTATAGCTGCACCATACCTGACTTGCTTGCCGGTGCAAGCGTCATACCATACTCTCATATTTTTCACCAACGATACATTTCTCCAATGATTTTTCCATTTTTAACAAGTTTTGCAGGAGCATCTATGTGACGTATCCAGTAGATGTTTTCTGGAAGAATATTGTACTTAGGTATTTCTGGGATATTTTCTTTGTAGGCGAGTTTAACGTATAGGTAGGGGATGTTCGCGCAATAGTCTTTCCGTACGAGTTTGCTAGCGTAAGAAAAGAAGAAGGATGTTGTGAACATCCTGGCAGCGTTAATTTCAGTGACACAGGGGATTCCATCCTTATTTTCTTTCAAATCAACACACGCTATTCCATTAAAGTTTGAGTCTATTGACAGCACGGCTTCTGTGGCAATTTTATTTACTCTCTCATCCTGTATGGTTTTCTGGACAGCTGGCGTACCTGTTATTCCTGAAGGAGCAAGGTGTGGGTATATATATTCTAGCCGTTCTCTTGCCATAGATGTTATAAGTTCTCCTTCCTTCCAAAGACTATGGAAACCTATGTTTCTCCCGGGAAGGTTTTCTTGTGCAATGAACTCCCAGTCCATGCCACGGCTTTTCCAATAGTTAATCCAAGATAAGGCGGTTTCTTTGCTGTGGGCTGGGGTGCCTCCCCTTCCGCCGGCGCCGTGTCTAGCTCTAATCCATATGGGGCTTCCAAATTCCTCAAATGCTTTGTCAATGTCTTGCTTGTTGCGTATCTTAACGGTTTTCGCTACAGGCACTCCTTTTTTCATCCAAACTTCAGCAGATTTAAGCTTGTCTTGGCATATTTTAACAGCCTTTTTTGATGGCAAAAACACGTTTGCCTCTAGTTTTTCACGGTTTTCAGAAACAACCTCCACTTCAACATCCGTTTGGGCATGCAAGAACTCAGCTCTTTCTTTTCTTATGATCTCGTTTAACTTATCAATGTAATCCGATTCTTTAGCCTTTGAAACCAAATATTTCTTATCTGCTGGTGACAAATAAACAAAATATTCGTTAGCTTCTGTTCCTACAATAAACATCTTTTCCGGTGCAATGCGAAGTGACATAATAAAATTTATGCCAGCAGGCCCACCAGCACCGGTAGCGATAATCCTTTTCACTGGATCACTCTCATATGATACAGTTTAACTACTAAAAGCGTTAACTCATTATAAAGTATTTTATTGTGTAATGGTCAAAACTTATTAAAGTAGCTCTCTTAAGATTTGTGGAAAAAGGGGCCGGTCGTCTAGTTTGGTTAGGACGCAGCCCTTACGAGGCTGAGGTCGCCGGTTCAACTCCGGCCCGGCCCATTAGCGTATTTGCCTTGGAAAAACAAGTTATTTTGGAAGTTAACGGGGAAAAACGATTAATTGAGCCGCGGGGTGGGAATATTTCCGAAGGTGATTTTCATCTTTCCGCTGGCGCATAATGTTTTGATTCTATTAAATGAAATTAATGTTGAATTGCTTATCTAATAGCGAAAAATTTATTTGCTTTCATCATTTTAAAATATAAATAGGAAAGAGATGGTTAAGAGGAAAAGTTTCTTCTTAACTATTGCTTTGTGGGTTATGTTTTCCCTTGTTTTGTCACCGCGGCTAGTTGTTCCAGTAAGGGGGTATGATATGATTATGGGTATGGTTGTGCTAGCGTGATGCATGCATGTGATGCGAATCCAACTAATATTTCTGAGTTGAGATATGTTTACTGGGCTTTCAATGACATATACAATATTTTTGCTGAGCGGTATCATTACTATCGGGTTTGGTACTGGTATCCTTATCTTGGGGGTTGGGTGCGAGGCGATCCTGTTTATGGCCATTTAACCCATTCTATGGTGTGGAATGGTGGTGATCCATACTCAACAACAACTAAGGATGACGTGTCTAATGGAATTAAGGATGTTGAGGCTAATCATGCGTGGTCATCGTTCCTCTATGTTGGGCATGGAGGGATGCAGTATTTTGCAGGGAGTATGCATTACGACTTTTTCATGAATGGGAAAGGAAAAAACGTTTCAGAAGGTCAAGTACCATTTATCTGGGATGTGGAAATCCATGCTGCCAATGTTTATCAGACACCTACTTGGAATAACCATCATTTTGTTTTCTTGTGGGCATGTTTTAATGGAAGGGAGAGGGGAAGCGGTGAGGGGTACTTCCCCAATGGAATGCCATATTGCTGGACTGAAGGTCAAATCGGTCTAAGCACTGATGGTTACGCATTGCCAGACGGTAGCAACTATTGCTTTATAGGGTTCGACCTGACCTCACCAAGACTTGAGGAACAGCATAACGGACCAAATCACTTGTACAAACATTGGCTTGTGTTCTTCTACTATTACGCGGTAGCACAATCATATTCACCATATGGATATGCATATTCGGTGAAGGATGCCCTCAATGCTGCATCTGTGTGTCAAGGATTCTCCAGCTTTGCCACAACTAAGCTTTACATAAAGAGTGCGAACTATCCATATGGAAGCGACACATATTGGTATGGTGCTGCTGGCCACCCGGCTGGCTGGTACGATGTTTGGATGCGTGTCTACGGCGATGGAAATTACCACATACCGGGTGATGTATATCATTATTCTTGGTGATATATGTGGGGAGCAGGGGTAATAAATGAGGGTTTCATTGAAAAGGTTTAACTTGGCTTTGGTTCTAGCATTAGTTTTAGCGCTGTTGTTGGCGCAGTTTCCTACAGTATATCCGGGTGAGTTGAGTATTCAGGAGAAGGTGTTCACGTTCTTGAGAGACGTAGTTAGGCTCGACATGACAAAATATACCATGAAACTATTAGGAAGCGCGTGTCTTCCTCCAAGTTCAAATCCGGAGATGTATTCATGGGTATACGCGCTTAAGTCTAATGAAAGCGAACTAAAAGTAGTTTGCAACTTTAAGGATGATGCTCTAGTCTGGTGTAATCTATATCCACTTAAGGGTTCGCCTATTTTTACTCAGCTCTTCACCAATGCTCTTGACGAGGCTAAGGGCTTTTTGGAAAGGTACCAAACATATGCTGGGGTTTCGCATATTCAGCCGTTGCGCAGCATGCTAGACACTGTTAGCGAACTTACACCCATGACAAAGGCTGTGGGCGATGTTAGAATGGAAATAAGAATTGAAAAGGACTGGATATTAATCCAGTGGATGAACGCAGTCAACGGCATCACCAACACCTACAACATTGTGGAACTCGACTTTCGTAACGGCGCTTTTGAACTTTTCTGCGATTTTTGGAACCGTTATAAGATTGGAAGCGCTGAGGT
The DNA here is from genome assembly GCA_038849025.1 of Bathyarchaeia archaeon. Classification (GTDB taxonomy): domain Archaea; phylum Thermoproteota; class Bathyarchaeia; order Bathyarchaeales; family Bathycorpusculaceae; genus WUQU01. The sequence goes on along the minus strand of JAWCNE010000027.1, from coordinate 16,934 downwards.
TAAAGTTGGCAAGGAAGAAGCTATACGCATTGCCAAGGAAAAGGCGTTAAACTGCATAAGGGAAGCTGTTGGCGAGGAAGCTGCATCAAGCTTCACCTTCATATCCGAGTACGCATTTTTAACCATGCAACAAAGAGGAGACGCGTTATATCCCCACTGGGAAGTCCTCCTAGAACTGAACAAAATGGTTCTAAGCCAAGGTAAAGCTTTTCGAGTTTCAGTTTGGGCTGATACAGGAGAAGTCCCTTACATTGCATACTCAGGAAGCTACGGCGGTGCTCCTCCAAGCAATGAAAACCCGCCAGAAACACCACCCACAGTACCCTCACCAGACAACACAGCAGACAAAACAAGCCCAAGCCTAGACCCAACCATAATCCTAATAGCAATCCCGATAATACTAGCCACAACAATTGGCATAACATACCATAGAAAAAGAAAACATTAGCAACCAATGGAAATGGACGGCATGCCTTTCTATCCCATCGTTCGAAGCCATTTCCTACGCGGAAACTTCCACCCTTCAAAGACACCCTAAAAACCAGTTAGAACAGGAAAAAAGAACTCTAAAAAGGATTCACTTAATTTTTTAATTGCATATGGCTCGGCCATCTTGTGTTATAGGTTAAAAGTTTGAAAGAACTCCAATATTGTTTTGGGATTAAATACGCTTAGGATTGCGTTGGGCAAGTTTCTGCCAATTTTTGGAATTAGCCCTACAGCGTCTGTTCCGAGTTTGCAGGCGACCGCGTGTTCAAACAATCCTAGTTGTTCGATTTCCACAATGTCATTTTGGCATCTTGAATTTTTTAATGCCATATTTATTTCTTTTTGGGATGCGCCTAAGATTATTAACCTATCAAGTAGAGATTTTATCCATTTTTTGTAGATTTTTAGCTGGGTTTCGGCTATTGTGGCTTCTATATGGTTTTCATTGATTCTTGTTATTTTGACTTTTAGTGGTAGGCTTTCGCAAAAGCCGAAGAGTTCGATGAGCTTTTTGAGGGCTATTTTTCTTCCGTCTGCAAGTTGGGCTTGCAAGTGTTGCAAGGGGATCGTGGCATTCATAATTTTCTGTGAAGTTATCCCTATATCCAAGTGTAGTTCATTTTTGCTTTCGCCCAAGCCCATTATGTATCCCTTTGTTGTCAAGAACTTTTTTAGGTTTTCAATGCGAACTGGGCATAAGCCTATTTCCTCTTCTAGATAGCTTAAAGCTGCCTTTTCGTCTTCGCCTAAAAAATTTACTTGAACCCAACCGCGAGGCGCGGCCTCAACGTTTTCTATTTTGACTTTTAAGCCTTTAAGCGTAGATATTAATTGGTTTTCGACGAGTTTTAGTTGTTGGTTGTCGTAGATTTTCAAGAGCAGTGTTACGGTAGGCATTTGCAGTCTCCGATTAGAGCGGACATCTCCTCATGAAGTTTTCTTACCCTTTTAATTGCAGATGGCGGTAGCCTCTCATTGGAAAATTTCTCTAGGGTTTTTTCTATGGGGACTTTTTTCGAGCCTTCAACTAGTTTATCGGCATATGTTATAATTTTTTCTTCAAGTGTTTGTGGAGTGTAAACGTCTTTTGGCCATCCAAGTTTTTCTGCTTCTTTCGCTGTTATTCCGCCGCCCACGTGTCTCTTTATTATCGCGATTATGGGTTCTGGCAAGCCTAAGGTTTTGCCGATTTGTGCTCCTATCACGGCATGGTGGACGCTGTGGGTTTTCGCGCGTCCAATATCGTGGAGAAGGGCTCCCGCTTCAACAAGTTCAAGGTTAACGTTTAAGCCTCTTTTCCTGCAAGCTTTGGCAATTTCAACAGCAAGCTCTGTCACGGCTTCGCAGTGTTTTATTACGTTTTCTTGGCATCCGCTTTTGCGTAAAAATTGGAGTGCTTGCTCTCTTGTTGGGAGCTTCTCACTCACTCAGTTCCTTCCTCAACTGTTCGAGTTTTTTTGTTAAAATTTGAACTATTTTCTCGTTGCTGTAGTGCATTAGAGGTTTGCCGCATGTTGGGCATCGGAAAACGAGTTCTACGGCTTCTTCGAAGGGGATTCGTCTGCATCCAGAAGTGTTGCAGTAGTAGAAGTCGTGGTTTTTCTCGTATTCCAGTCGAATTTTTAGTTTTTCGTAGACTCTTCGTTTTTGGCTTAGTATGAAGCCTTCAAGCTGGTCTGGTTGTAGTTTCCAGTGGAATATGAACCATCCGGTTTTGGGGTCTCTTGTTCTCCTTAGACTTACAAGCGAGTGATCGTAAAGTTTGTAGAGGATTTTGCGCACGTTGTTAAGTCTTATACCTGTTTTGTTTGCTATTTCATCGTCAGTGATTTCATTTGCGCTTTTTAGTATTTCGATTAGTTTGACAGCTTCCTCTTCTCCTAATGCCTCTGCAACCTTCGCCAATGTAATGTCATCTATTGTGGATAACATATTGATCCTTTTCTGTTTAAGCGCTGTACTATTTCTAATTCTAATATATATGTGTAGGCTTTAATTTAAATCTCTTTTCCGGCTTCAGACTCTGAATTAACTTTTCGGGTTATCTTTTTGCCCCTTTTTTGAGGAACTATTATCAGCTTTGCCTTTTCAAAAGTCTTAGCCAGCTCTTTTCCTTCAAAAAATCGGTCTAGGAACACTGCTAGGCTTGCACATTCAGAGTGGGGTTGGTTTCCCACGGCTACGTTAAAGTCTGAAACAGTTTCGGAGAAGAATTCTCCTGGAACTTTTTGGCTTCCAACAATGACTAGAACGTCTTTGCCTGATGATTTTATCCTCTGAAGGACGTCGCTTGTCTCGATGTTTTCTCCATAGGCTGTGAGGTGAACAACTATTCCGCCCTTCGCTTTCCAATCTTTAACAACTTTTTTCCAAGGCTTTCCCATTTCGAAGGAGAAGGGTCCTCCCCAGTTTTTAACAACTTTTTCTACGGTTGTCTTTATTTTCTCGTCTTCTAAGTCGGAGAGTATAAAGCCTGCAGCTCCTAAAGCTCTGGCTGTTAAGGCTACATGTGTTGTTAGGCGCAAGTCTCTTTTGGGTCTGTGACCCCATCTTAAAACCACTATTTTTGGTAAGTGTTCACTGTTTGAAACTTTCAATTTTCCCACCGAGCTCTTTAATGCGACTTTTCACTTTTTCTGCAAACCATGGGATGGCCTCAAAAGCCACATGCACCGTGTTCATGTTATAGTTTATTGCTTGTACATCTGCGCGGTTATGAAGCCAAGAGATAAACGGCATTGTTTCGTTTGTCAGTGGCACGGTGAATGAGACTTTGACGGAGTTTTTCAATGTCTTTATTATTTCTTCTTTAAGCTGGTCTATGTTTATCTTGTACAGCGCAGATATGGGCATCGGTTTTGACGTTTTCCCTTTAAGCTTCTCGATTTTTTGATCAATTTCGGTTTCGGATAGTAGGTCAATTTTATTTAGTGCTGTTATTATGGGGATGCTTGAAGCACCTATATGTTCTATTGTTTCTAGACATGTAGAAAGTTTCTTTTCCACTGAGCTCAGCGGTTCGCTTATGTCAACTACGAGGAGTATCAAGTCTGAATAAATGGTTTCTTCCAATGTGGAACGGAAAGCCTCTATTAATGTTAGGGGTAAGCGGTCTATGAAGCCCACAGTGTCTGTTAGCAGAAATTTTTTCCTTGAAAACTTCACAAGTCTGGTTGTTGTGGATAGGGTTGTGAAAAGGGCATTATCCACCGGGACTTCTTCTTCTGTTAAGGCGTTGAAAAGAGAGCTTTTCCCAGCGTTTGTGTATCCTGCCAAAGAAATTGTTGGAAAACCCAACTCAGCTCTTCTTTCACGGTGCAGAATTCGCTTTTTGCGAATTTTTTTAAGCTTCTCGTTTATGGTCTGCATCTGCCTCTTCACAGTTTCATAGTAGACGTCGACCTCGTACGCTCCGAGACCCATGAATCCTGGCTGTTCGCCCTTCTTTGCTAATCTCACTTTTTCCTTGGCGCGGGCTAACTCATATTTGAGTTTTGCCAGTTGAATCTGCAGTTTCGCCTCCGTGGTTGTAGCTCTTCTTACAAATATTTCCAAGATTAACTGAAAGCGGTCTATTGCTTCAACGCCTGTGGCTTTGGCTATGTTATAGGATTGAACAGGCTTTAACGGGTTGTCAAAAATTATTTTCTGGGCGCCTGTCTCTTTTACAAGTTCGGCAAGCTCCTTAATTTTTCCATAGCCTATTTGGTAGCGGGGGTCTGGCGCCCTTACTTGCTCTATTTTGCCTGCGACTGTGTAGCCCGCTGACTCAGCTAGGCTTTTTAATTCATCCATGGTTGAGGGTTCAAATGATTTCCGGCGCTGCACGATGATGGCTTTCGTTAAGTTTTCTCCTCCGCTTTCTCTTTGTTTAGTTGAACTAGGTCTCCTAGGGTTAGTTCGCGGCTTTGCGACTTAGGAACGGTTGCCCTTGGAGTTTTTTCTTCTTGTACTGAGATGAGAAGCTTAATTTTCAATGCGTGTTCCAGTTTTGCTGCAAGCTTATTGTCGGGGGTCATTTTGCCCGTTTCGATTTTTTTGAGGACGGAAACTTTTTCGCTTATTTTTTTGCCTAATTCCTCATGGGTTAATCCTAGTTTTTCCCTTGCCTGCCTTATTTTTGTGTCGAAACCTTCTACAAGTTCCAGGGTGCTCTCCACGTTTTTCGGCGGTTTTCCAGTGCTCTGAGTTTTCAAGGGTATAGATGTCCCTATTTTTGTTTTCAGCGGCGGTGGAGCGTGTTTTGGCTTCTCCATAACTATCGTCCCATGCTTTGAGCACTCAATACACACTGTAAGTTTTGCCCCTTCAATTAGAGCTGTGACTGGCTTGCCGTAGATTTTTCGTCCACAAACCTCGCAGCGCAATTTTGATGCCCCTTTTAAAATTCTTTATTTATTTGGTTAGGTTTATAGTTGTCGAATTGCCCTTAGCCTGATGGACGGAGATTTACGTGGAAGACGCGCTTATGCGAGTTAGAAGTGTTGCAGACTACCAGTTCGGAAAAGGGGTTGGCGAAAAACTTTTCCCAGAAAATGTGGAAATAGCCTACTCTAAGCGCACTGGCAGAATCCGCTATATTTACTTGAATGGTAAGAGGCTTGCTACTCTACGTCCCACCGACGGACTGTTTTCACTAAGCATCGAAGGCGCAAAAAGAATCGTTGAAAACTCTGTTCCAGCCAAATGCCTCGTCACCGTTAAAGAAGAGGTTTCAAAGTTCATTGCCGAAGGCGGCGATGTTTTCGCAGTGCACGTCATAAAAGCCGACAGCGAAATTCGTCCAAAAGACGAGGTTATAGTTGTTAACGGGAAAGGTGAAGTCCTAGCGGTGGGTCGAGCTGTGTTGTCCGGAGAAGAGATGATTGCCTTCAAAAGCGGCGTCGCAGTTAAAGTTAGACGCGGCAGTTTTGAAGAAAGTTAAGTATAAGAAGCCATAAATTAAACATTTTATGGAGAGGAAAACTGTTTGATGCGTAGAAGAATAAGCCCCAGAGAAGCCAGGCGCATGATGCAGCGCATGGGCTTAAGCATGGACGCAGTTCCAGACGTGGAGCAAGTTATCATAAAAACAAGCAGTAAAGAAATAGTCATCGAGGAACCAGAAGTCGCCGTTGTGGATGTTCAAGGGCAAAAAATGTTCCAAGTGGCTGGAGGAAAAATAACTGAAAAAACTGTTGAACGCAAGTTGGCAATACCTGAAGAGGATGTTAGGCTTGTGGCTGACCAAACGGGAAAAAGCCTAGAGGAAGCCAGAAAAGCCCTAGAAGAATGCGAAGGAGACTTGGCGAAGGCTATTCTTCTCCTTCAGTCCAGAATTTAAAATGCCATGCGAGGCTTTAGCAAGTGTTTGACATCGTATCCGTGGGGCATTTCAGCATAGACTCCATTATCCTTCCAAATAGAAAAGCTCCCTACGTAATTTTGGGCGGTTCAGTGGCTTACGTTTCTCTTGCTGCCAGAAATTTGGGCGCAAGCGTCTCAGTCATTTCTAAAATTGGCAGCGATTTCCCCGAAGCCTACCTATGGTGGCTGAACCAAGAAGGTGTGGACCTTTCTGGAGTAATTAAAAGCAGCGAAGCAAAAACCACAAGATTTGAGTTGAAGTATACTGAAGATTTTTCTGGGCGCACCCTGCGGCTGACAAATAGGGCTAAGTCAATCGCCCTAGAAGACTTGCCAAACTCTATAGAGGCAAAAGCCATTCATATAGCTCCTATAGCTAACGAAATTTCATACAATGTTGCTGAAAAACTGAAGAGCTCTGCTGGGGTCCTATCCCTTGACCCCCAAGGATTGATTCGCATTTTTGATGAAAATGGAAACGTGACTTATGGCTCATTGGCGAATAAGCGAATACTGGAACTTGTGAACATTTACAAGTCATCATTAGAGGAAATTGAGGCTGTTACTGGTCAGCGGGAATTAAAATACTGCATAAAGGCTGTTCACGATTTTGGCGTTGAAACAGTCATAGTGACACTTGGAAGGAAGGGCGCAGCGCTCTCTATTGATGGAACAATTTATAATATTCCCGCTTACAAGCCTAACAAGATTATAGATCCAACGGGTGCAGGGGACGCTTTCATCGGCGGCTTTCTAGCCGAATATGTTCAAGGCGAAGACTCGCATTGGTGTGCGTGTGTAGGTTCCGCCGTGGCTTCAACGGTTGTTGAAGGGATTGGGCCAACATTTTTCGGAGATAAGGCTGAAATCCATCGACGGGCACATGCACTTTATGAAAAAGGGAATTAAGCAAGTAAGCCTAATTTATTCCAGCCTAAGCCTTTAAACAGCTTAAAACTCGGGGAATTAAAATTGGGACGGGTTTCAAAAGGTGAAAAATGCAGTGTTACCGGCTGTGGTAAAGAAGCTAAACGTTCTCTTTCAGCGGATAAAGTTAAGGCCGCTGGATTAAAAGTTGGGAGCGAAAGACGGGCTTATCTATGTGAAAGCCACTATAAGGAGTATAAGAAGAAGACTAAAAAGGAGAGAAAAATTGAACAGTGGCGATATAAAGGTGTTTAAAGCTGAAAAGAGGGCTTAAATCATGCGGATATTGCAGTTGCATTCCAACTTCATTGAGTACAGGCCAATTCAGAAAGAAATAGCCATGGCTGAAGAAGCTGAAAAAGAGGCAAAACGCCTAGAAGAAGTTGTGGTTCTATTTACGGCTGTTGAAGAAGGAGATAATGAGGCGACGGCCCAAAAAGCCGTAGACGAAGTGCGGTCTTCCCTTCAAAATCTGAAGGTAAACCGCATTTTAATTTATCCATATGCGCATCTCAGCAGCAACCTTGCAAAGCCTTCTGAAGCGTTAAAAGTTGTTCGAGCCATGGAAGCGTACGCCAAAGAAAAAGGCATAGAGGTTTACCGTGCACCCTTCGGCTGGAATAAGCAATTCGCAATATCCATTAAGGGACATCCGCTGGCAGAACAGTCCCGTATAATATTGCCCACAGAGGCTAAAGCCGAAGAGGTTTCTGAAGCCTTAAAAGCCGAGGAAAAACTGGAGTCTTTCTGGTATATTCTTCAACCGGACGGAAAAATGGTTCCAGTTGAAGAATTCGATTTTCGCGGTCATGAAAATCTTGAGAAATTCGCTAGATATGAAATTTCTAAGGTTAGGGCAAGCCAGCAGATGCCGCCCCATGTGCCCTTAATGAAGCGCCTTGAAATAGCTGATTACGAGTCTGGAAGTGACCCTGGAAACATCCGCTGGTACCCGAAAGGGAGGCTTATAAAATCTCTTATTGAGCAGTATGTAACCGCTAAGGCCGTGGAATACGGCGCCATGGAAGTTGAAACCCCAGTCATGTACGATTTTCAGCACCCAAGCCTAGCGGATTACATAAACCGTTTTCCAGCAAGGCAGTATCTGCTAAAATCAGAAGATAAGGAGCTTTTCCTGCGGTTTGCCGCGTGTTTTGGGCAGTTTCTCATGGTTCATGATGCCCAGTTCTCGTATAGGCATATGCCCCTAAAAGTTTACGAGTTGACCCGTTACAGTTTTAGGCGGGAGAAAAGCGGCGAAGTTGTAGGCTTAAGGCGTCTGCGAGCCTTCACAATGCCAGACTGCCACGCCTTCTGCACAGACCTTGAACAATCCAAAAAAGAGTTTATAACAAGGTTTAAACTCTGCATCCAAGTCTTAGAGGGAATAGGCTTATCAAAAGAAGATTATGAGGCAGCTTTTAGGTTTACAAAGGACTTCTATGAAGAAAACAGAGCCTTCATAACTAGCCTAGCAGAAATCTTCGGCAAACCAGTTCTAGTCGAGATGTGGGAGGAACCCTTCTTCTATTTCAGGCTTAAATGGGACTTTAACTTCGTAGACAACCAGGACAAGGCTGCAGCACTATCCACAGACCAGATAGACGTCGAAAACGCCAAAAGATACGGCATAACCTATATCGACGAGAAAGGCGAAAAACGTTACCCTCTTATACTGCACTGTTCCCCCAGCGGCGCAGTGGAAAGATGTGTTTATGCGCTTCTGGAAAAGGCCTACCGAGAACAGCAGAAAGGGAAACCGCCGATGTTTCCATTGTGGCTTTCGCCAACGCAGGTGCGCATAATCCCCATGTCAGATCAATACCTTGAACACTGCGAAAAAATGGCGGAAAGCCTTGAAGCGGAGCAAATACGCGTTGATATAGATGATAGGCCGCTAACGTTGCAGAAAAGAATTAGGGAAGCTGAAATGGAATGGGTTCCCTACATAATTGTTTTGGGGCAGAAGGAACTAAAGTCTGAAGTGCTTCCGGTGAGAGACAGAAAAGCAAAAGAAATCCGCAAAATGAGCCTTAAAGAACTGGTAAGCGAGATTAAGGCAAACGTGCAGGGTAGACCTTTCAAGCCTTTGCCCATGCCCAAGCATATTTCGAAAAGGCCCCAGTTCTACGGCTAAGGCGCGAAGCAGCAAAACACATATCAATCCTAAAGCATCATTTTAGTTTTTACGGAAAGGGATATGATTGGATAAAGAACCACTCGTTTACATAGATGGCGAATACTATCCTAAATCCCAAGCGAAAATCTCAGTTTTCGACCATGGTCTTCTATATGGCGACGGCGTTTTTGAGGGAATCCGTGCATACAAAGGCGTAGTGTTCAAATTGAAAGAGCATATAGATAGGCTTTACAATTCAGCCAAAGTGATAATGTTGGATATACCGCTTACGAAAGAGGAAATGATAAATGCCGTTTTGGAAACTCTTCGGAAAAACAACATGCAAGACGCTTACATACGCCTTATAGTGACTAGGGGCGTAGGCGACCTTGGGCTTGACCCGCGAAAATGCCGAAAACCCACAGTCATTGTGATAGCTGATAATATAACACTGTATTCGAGCGAGGCAAAGGAAAAGGGAATAAAAGTCATGATCGTGTGGGTTAGAAGAAATCCCGTGGACACAGTGTCCCATGAGGTTAAATCTCTAAATTACTTGAACAGCGTGTTGGGTAAGATTGAAGCAAACATCGCAGGTTTTGATGAAGCAGTATGCTTAGACAAGAATGGCTATGTCAGCGAAGGCGTAGGCGAAAACCTCTTCATAATCAAAAACGGGAAACTCGTAACTCCGCCATCCTCGACTGGGCTTCTCGTTGGAATAACAAGAGAAGTCATAATAAAACTGGCTGAAAAACTTGGCTATACGGTGGTTGAGAGAAACATTACGCCCACAGATCTTTTCAGCGCTGAAGAAGCTTTTTTCACAGGCACAGCCGCGGAAATAACCCCAATAGCGGAGGTTAACAAGCGAATAATAGGCGATGGCAAACCCGGCCCCGTCACCCGTAGTTTAATAGATGAATTTAAAAAACTTCTGGGCGATCCTAACGAGGGTATACCCATCTATAGCTAGTCTTAAATAGTCCAGTTTAAAATCGCCACCACCTTTTTAGCTATTCTCCCAATTCAGAAGAAAGGCAATTTTAAGCCATTGAAAATCAAATTGAAAGTTTTCAGCCAAAAAATATATCAAATGCTAGTTTTCTAAAAGCGAATCCCTATGAGGGTGGGAATTTGGAAACTCTTATATTAACCGACGACGAAGTGAAAGCGCTAATTTCTATGAAAGAAGTTATAGAAAAGGTTGAATTGGCTTTTAAAGAGAAGGGCCTAAAAAGAGTTCAAATGCCTGCAAAAATTTACGTCTTTTACACCAAGTATAACGGGGACTTAAGAGCTATGCCTTCATACCTTGAAGAACTGGACATTTCAGCAGTTAAAGTGGTGAACGTTCATGTTAACAACAAAGAAAAGTACGGTCTTCCAACAATAATGGCCGTAATAGTGCTAGTGGATCCTAGAAACGGTTTTCCGCTGGCAATTATGGGCGGTAAAACCATAACAGACGTTAGGACTGGAGCTGCTGGGGGAATAGCAGCCAAATATCTTGCAAGAAAGGATTCAAGAATTGTGGCGTTTGTTGGAGCTGGCACTCAAGCAAAAACTCAGTTAGAAGGTCTTCTTGAGGTTTATAAAAACTTGGAAGAAGTTAGAGTTTGGAGTAGAAGTAAAGAGACAAGGGAAAGGTTTCTGGCTGAGGCAAAACAGATGTATGGACGCTTAGTCAAGTTTGTTCCTGTGGAGGAGGTAAGAGGGGCTGTTAAAGGAGCAGATATCGTTGTGACAATAACTCCTTCCCGGCAACCTCTAGTTATGGACGATATGGTTTCTTATGGGATGCACTTTAACTGTATAGGCGCGGATGCTCCTGGAAAAGAGGAACTGGACCCAGCCATTTTGAAAAGAGCCAAGATAGTTGTGGATGATTGGGAGCAAGCCTCTCACAGCGGAGAAATAAACGTCCCACTAAGCCGGGGAATAATAACTAGAGAGAATGTTTGGGCTGAAATAGGTGAGATTGTTGCAGGCTTAAAACCTGGAAGAGAAAAACTGGATGAGATTACGGTTTTCACTTCAACGGGCTTAGCGGTTCAAGACGCGGTTACTGCAAAACTTGTTTATGAAAAGGCGTTAGAAAAAGGCATTGGAAGGTTTATCAAAATAACCTAGCCCCTATTCACTATTGCACTGGGCGTTTGCATAAACTGACAGTTGAAAATGTTCCATTCTTTCGGGTTACCTATGTTGCTGTTGGCGTTGTTGCAGCATATGGTTCTGTTTCAAAATCTTGTGCAAAGTAAGCCACAACCTCAACTTCTTTTCCCCTATATTCTTTCCAGTTCCAATCCAGCGTAATGGTTTCCTCCGAGTTTGGTGCGATGCTCACCGAAAGAGCGTTAAATGTGAGGGCTGTTCCATTTTCTAGGGTGCAAACAATTTTGTTGACTGTTACGGGGATGGCGGATTCTGCGGAATTAAAAATTGTCACGCTGAAGTGGTCGGTGTCACTTTCATTGAAGCTTACGTCTTTGATTTTCGCGGAAAGCCTTGGCAGTTCTACCTCTTTTCGGAAAACATATCCTTGTTGAGTGAAAACTGTAATTGTAGTTTTGTTTACCCCATGCCAACTTCCATTAAAATTGATGAGAAGAGATTCGCTTTTCAGAATTGTTACAGGTTGTGTATTCACATTGGGCGTCATTTCCTCAATTGCTATATCGGAAACGCTTACCGCCTTAATGGTTAAGTTAACCTCTGAATTGGCATCGTTCGTAAACGTTGCATTGAATTTCTTTAGAGAAACTTGGGGATTGAAATCTGCAGTTATGTTTAGCTTTACAAAAGGCAGCGTGGCTTCAATGTTGGATGCTGAGGAATCTGAGGAAAAAATGTGCACGATTAAGGATTTGCCCGCAAACTCGCCTACAAATTCTCCTATAGATACCGTTGTGCCGTCTTTCACAATTTCTGAACAAGTGATGTTTAAAGATTCGCCGCTTGGAATAACCACTCCGTCTTCAATGGATGGTTCCGATTCTGCAACGTAGAAAAGCTGGTTCTCTCCTTTTAGGCTTAACGCAATTCCATTTATTGTCGCGTCTGTAGGCGAATAGGACGGGTTCAAAACACTTATCTTAAATGAGGTGGCGTTTTCCTTGTCAAAGTAAAAACCAGTAATTACAAGGGTTGTTCTCTCGGGGACCCTAACATACGCCACAATTGTAAACGCATAAGAAATTATCCCACCTATTAATGCAGCTATTATTAGGAGAAGAATAACTATGAGAGTTGAAAGCCCTTTCAAATCGCCGTGCATGCGCATAATGTTCACCTTACGTTCTAAACGTAGTTTTATCTCATACCTTTTTGAATAGATAAACATTCTCATAAAATGACTTTATATTTTGCTCTGCGGAAAACCTTTCTCTCTAATTTTCGCTTCAGCATAGGCCTTTTCCATCACAAAGTTTAATTGCATGGGCTAGAAAAAGTGAAGAACGTTTAAGTGGTGAAAACCAATGGAAGACTGCATCGCGGTTATTGGCGCCGGAGTTATAGGCGGAGCCATCGTTAAAGGTCTAATTAAAAGCGGATACAAAGGCAAAATCATAGCCACGAGGCGAAACGCGGAAAAACTGAAAGAACTGAAAGAGTTAGGCGTCTTCACCGCCACCGACAACAAAAAAGCAGCTGCAGAAGCTGACATAGTCTTTATTTGCGTAAAACCCAATGACGTTACGAAGGTACTTAAAGAAATTAAAGAGGCTGTTAAGGGGAAACTAGTTATTTCAACAGCAGCCACCATCCCGCTGAAACATTATAAAAAAGTGGTTCCAGAAGCCAGATTTGTCAGAACCATGCCAAACGTTGCAATTCTGGTGCAAGAATCCTTCACCGCCTACACCTGCGATGATGACGTAACCGCAGAAGATAAAAAGAAGGTTAAGGCGATTTTCAGCACCATGGGAGTTTGCCAAGAAGTAGAAGAGAAATACATGGATGCCGTTACAGCCCTAAGCGGCAGTGGTCCCGGATATATCTCCATAATTATTGAAGCTCTCATGTATGCAGGCTTGAAGGTGGGTCTCCCTAGAGACTTGGCTCTTCATAGCGCTGCCCAGACTGTTTTAGGTACTGGGAAACTTGCTTTAGAAATTAGTGAGCACGTGTCGGCTATAAAAGACATGGTGACTACACCTGGTGGAACAACCATTGAGGCCATTTATGAGCTTGAAGGAAGCCAAATTAGGCAAGCGCTCATGAGGGCTGTGGAAAAGGCCACTGAGAAATCCCAGAGAATAAGAGAAAAACTTGCTCTTTCCTAAACTGGGTTTTACGCTTGAAAAGTTTCATGGGCTTTTGGAATAAAAATAACAGTGAATCTTATTAGCTTAAAAGTGTGATATGCAGTTCACTGTTGAGGGTGATATGCGCATGCATGGTTGGAATGGCAAATTCTTACGGGTTAATTTAACAAAGAAGAAAGCTGTTGCGCAAGAATATGATGCTGAAATGGCTCAAAGTTTTCTAGGAGGCAGAGGGTTTGCAGCTAAAATTCTCTGGGATGAGCTTAAACCTGGAATAGACCCGCTGTCCCCAGAGAACAGGCTTATTTTCGCCGTGGGACCTTTAACGGGTTATCTCCTGCCCAGCAGCGGAAAACTTGTTGTCGCAGCCAAAAGTCCTTTAACCGGAGGTTACGGCGACGGAAATGTAGGTTCTCATGCAGCTGTCCAAATGCGTAAAGCCGGCTATGACGCCATAATAGTGGAAGGCAAATCGGAAAAACCCACCGTGCTTCTCGTCCAAGACGGCAATACCCAATTCCTTGACGCTGGGGAACTATGGGGCTTAGATTCCTTTGAAACTGAACGCAGATTGAGAGACGTTTATGGTCCCACAGCCGGCATCCTAACCATAGGCCCAGCTGGAGAAAACCTCGTGAAGTTCGCCAACATCGTGTCTCAAAAAGGAAGAGGAGGCGGCAGACCTGGGATGGGAGCAGTTATGGGCTCTAAAAATTTGAAAGCCTTAGTTATTATTGGTTTAAACGAATTGCAAGCAGCTAATCCGAAGGAGTTGAAAGATTTAGGCGCTGAAGCTTACAGGGAGATTTTGACAAAGCCTAATTACGCGTTCTGGAAACGTCAAGGCACCATGTCCACCATTGAGTGGAGCCAGGAAAACAGTGTTCTGCCAACATGCAACTACAAAGAAGGGGTTTTCGACGAAGCTGACTCCATAGGCGGATTCGCCATGGAAAAGATTAAATCTTCCCAGAGGGGTTGCCCCAACTGCAACATGACGTGTGGCAATGTGGTTAAAGACGCCGACAACGAAGAGTCTGAACTTGACTATGAGAATGTTGCAATGTTGGGCGCAGACATTGGAATTGGCGATTTGAAAGAGGTTGCCACCTTGAATAGACTGGCAGACAGTCTTGGTTTAGACACAATTTCCTTGGGCAATGTTATAGGCTTCGCCATGGAGGCTTCTGAAAAGAAACTCGTCAAGGAAAAAATTGCTTGGGGCGATTATGAGGCGGCTAAAGCTTTAACAAAAGACATTGCCTATAAAAGTGGATTAGGCGAAATGCTTGCAGAGGGAGTTCGCTTTGCCTCTGAAAAAATCGGGGGAAACTCAAGTCAGTGGGCTATGCATGTTAAGGGTCTGGAAATTTCTGGATATGACTGCCATGCTGCCCCCGCCATGGCTTTGTCTTATGCTACAAGCCCCCTGGGAGCCCACCATAAAGACGCTTGGGTAATCTCTTGGGAAGTTAAGGCTGGAAGAGAAGGCTATGGCGAGGAAAAAGTTGACAAAGTCATCGAGCTGCAGCGTCTCCGCGGAGGCTTCTTCGAATTTGCCACGGTTTGTAGACTTCCATGGGTTGAAGTTGGCTTCGAGCTTGAATGGTATCCGAAGTTTCTGAAGGCTGCTACAGGCGTTGAGATGACATGGGACGATTTGCACCTTATTGCTGACAGAGTTTACACTTTGATTCGTGCCTTTTGGGTGCGGGAGTTCGGCAAGGCGTGGACTAAAGAGATGGATGTTCCGCCGGCAAGATGGTTCAAAGAACCGTTAACTCAGGGAGCACTGAAAGGTGCAAAGCTTGACCGAGAAAAATACGAAGGTATGTTGCAAACGTATTACAGGCAAAGAGGCTGGGATGATAGGGGAATACCCACAAAAACAACGCTAAACAAGCTAGGTCTAAAAGATGTTGCTGGCGAGCTTAAAAAGAAAGTTGAACTGAAGAGCTGAAAACTCC
Source organism: Bathyarchaeia archaeon (assembly GCA_038849025.1). GTDB lineage: Archaea > Thermoproteota > Bathyarchaeia > Bathyarchaeales > Bathycorpusculaceae > WUQU01. Next base: position 1,815 of record JAWCNE010000027.1, on the reverse strand, counting down.
CTTTTTATTTGGTGCTAATAGGACTTTGCGAAATAAACTACTTCCTTTGCCTCTTCACCGCAGTATATGCAGTTTGAGAAAGGCTTCTCCTTTTCAAAAGGAATAAGCCTGATGGTGGCTCCAGTTTCCTCTTTTATCTTTTCTTCACATTTGGGGCTTAAGCACCATGAAGCCTTAATGAAGCCGCCTTTCTCCTTCAAGATTTCCTTGAACTCTTCATAGCTCTTAACTACGGTGATTTTTTCTTCTAGGAATTTTTTGGCTCTGTTAAAGAGGTTTTTTTGCATATCCTCAAGAAGCTTAAGCACCACGTTGGCTGCATCCTCCTCCTTTACAGTTGTTTTCTCAAAAGTGTCTCGTCTGGCCAGCGTCACCTGCCCCTGTTTTAAGTCTCTTGGGCCGATTTCAACCCTAACGGGTACGCCTTTCAATTCCCAATCGTTAAACTTCCATCCAGGCGTATACTCTCTTCTATCGTCAAGAATTGAGGTTATTCCGGCTTTCTGCAGCTTTTCATGAATTTCCTTTGCCTTAGCCACTATTTTGTCCACATCGGCGTCTTTGTAAGGTATCGGGATTATCACTGCTTGTATAGGGGCTATTTTAGGTGGCAGAACAAGGCCCTTATCATCGCCGTGAACCATGACCAGCGCGCCTATGATGCGTGTGGATATTCCCCATGATGTTTGCCAAACATAGTGTTCTTTTTCATCTTCGCCTATGAATTTGATGTCAAAAACTTTTGAAAAGTTCTGTCCCAAGTTATGCGAGGTTCCCATCTGTAGGGCTTTTCCGTCGGGCATGATTGCCTCTAAGGTTGTTGTGTAAAGGGCTCCTGCAAACTTCTCGCTTTCCGTCTTCTTGCCCACAAGCACCGGAATAGCCAAATAGTTCTCCATCAAATCGCGGTACTCGTTTAGAATTTCCATAACCTCTTTGTCGGCTTCTTCCTTTGTGGCGTGGGCGGTGTGGCCTTCCTGCCATAAGAATTCCCTTGTTCTCAGAAACAGCTTTGTTGCTTTGGTTTCCCATCTCACAACGCTGCACCATTGGTTCAGCTTTATTGGTAGGTCTCTCCAGCTTCTAATCCACTTGGCGAAGGTGGCATAAATTATGGTTTCAGATGTGGGCCTTATGGCGAGTCTCTCTTCTAACGGTGTGTCTCCGCCCACGGTTACCCATGCAACTTCGGGAACAAACCCTGCAAAGTGCTCTGCCTCTTTTTTCAGAAAGCTTTCAGGTATGAACAGGGGGAAATACACGTTTCTATGTCCAGTTCTCTTTATTTTTTCGTTAAATATTTCTTGGATTTTCTCCCATATAGCGTAAGAGAGTTCTCTGAAAACCATGCACCCTTTTATGGGGGCGTAATCTGCCAATCCAGACTTCAGAACTACCTGCGTGTACCATTCTGAAAAGTCTTCAGATTTTTTAACAACAACCCCCAAATCAGACATTTAATTCCCTCTTTTCATTATTTTGCCGAATTACACTGTAAGGGATTATCTTTTCGTCTTCAAATCTCTTCTCTTCCTTTTAAGTTTTCAGCTTTTATGACTATAAGATATTGTTTAGAATAGGCGTCTTCAACAGTCTTCGGGATGGAATTATTTAGGGCTTTTATAGTGAACAATTTTCCTTTCGAATGGCAAGTGTTTTAACCTATTCAGTATTCTATTCAGTATTAAATTTGAATAGCCTTTAAAGGAGTGTTTGGGTTGAGGGCTCTTCTCATAGTTGCCGACGGAATGGCTGATAGGCCGATAAAAGAGTTGGGCTGGAAAACTCCTTTGGAGGCTGCCCGCAAACCCTCCA
>JAWCNE010000026.1:0-23857 GCA_038849025.1 Bathyarchaeia archaeon | reverse complement strand
ATGTAGTGTTCGTAGCTTGTGCTGACAATAAAAGCTGGAACCATCTTTCCTATATGCCGCAATGTTTCCTTCACATTTGTTATCAGAATCAAGCTTTTAGCTGAAAAACTCTGCATTTCCCTATCTGTAACGTCGTACGCCTTAAGAAATGGTAATATAAGTTTTAAAGTGTCGCCAGCCTTGTATCCTGGCCTTTTCAAAACGTCTGCAAGCACGTCGTCATATCGGCTTACAACAGTAAATAGGCGGTCTCCGTTAGGCACGTAATGGGCGGTTAATTCGAAGGCATTGTCGTTTTTTGAAATTGGTCCTTCACAGTCTGAAACGAAAGCTCTTCTCACTTGCGTTTTCTAAGCGCCTCCATGTGGCGGACACTTTTTTCTATATGTTCCTTTGAGGCTATGTCTTTTCTATACCAGAGGGCGCCGCCCTTTATGGCGTTTATACCTTTCAACGAAATTTCTCTAGCAGTTTCAATATCTTGGCCTATGCCTACAATTCCCACAGCACGCGAATTTAAGGCGTAAGCGTTTTCTCCTCGAAGTTCCATGGACGCGGGATAAACTCTAATTTTTCCGCCATATTTTTCGCTGAGCTTGTACGCCTCTGTCAAGTCCACCGGTTTGTCTATTTCATCCTTTTTTACAAGTTCTGGAAATGTTTCTGCATAGCCGCCATAGTTTGGAGGCACTTTATAAGTTACTACCGTGGCTTCTTTCTCTAGCTCCACATGGGTTAAGTTTCCATCTAAGATTTTAAAGCAAACTTCAACCAAGTCGTCTTTCAAAACTGGTAAAATATTTATTATTTCAGGGTCTCCTGGGCGACTGTTGTTCTCAAGGATTTTGGGTTCTTTGCCAGTGTGCATAAACGCCACATAGAAGGGTATGCCCCTTAAAGCCTGATTGTCTGCTGAGCGCCATTTCTCAAAAATTCTCTTAACAATTTCCAATTCCTTTTCTCTATCTGCCTTCTTCATAAAGGGTAAAACTTCTCCAGTGTCTTTGTAGGAGCCCATGCCGCCGGTGTTTGGTCCCTTGTCTCCGTCGAAGGCTCGTTTGTAATCCCTTGTTTCGGGCAAAGGCGCTAAATGTTTTCCGTCGCAGAACGCTTGGAAGCTTGATTCTTCACCATCAATTTTTTCTTCAACTATAACTGCGCCATATTGGAGGTTTTCCCAGAAATGCTCAAAAAGTTGCTCGCGTGTGGTGAAGTGGTCTCCCCAGACGCCTACGCCTTTTCCCGCTGCAGGTTTGTCTGGTTTAACAACCGCCTTGTTATCGAGTTCGTCAAGCCACTTGTAAAGAGTTTTTTTTGCTTCATCCATTGTTTTAAAGTCTTTTGGGTTAAAGATTTTAAAGAGTGGGTTTACTTCTGGAACAGTTTCTTGAAAGAGTAGGCGCTGCTGGACTTTGCTTGCTTCTATGGCATATTCTTTTGTTGGGCAAATCATGGGTATGCCCGCTTTCTTTTCGATTATGTCGCGGACGCCTTCTATGATAGGTTTTTCAGGACCAACTATCCCAAAATCTATTCTCTCCTTGTGGGCTTGCGCGAACTTGCAGATTTCCTCAACATTTAAGTCTGGTATCACAACATGTTCAGCGGCTTTTTTCACGTTAAAGGGATTTCGCTGCTTGTCAACTACATAAAGTTCAACATCATAGTTTATGCTTCTCTTGAAAGCATCAACCATAGCCACTTCACGTGCGCCATAAGAAACAACAAGCACACCGACCTTTTCCGTCATAGCTGACCCTCGTTCAAAATACAGAAATTTTGACGTTTCTAATCAGTTTTGCCGCTTAATTCTTCTATAAGTTCAGCCATTTCATAAAGTCTATTGGTCTCCTCAAAGCCTTCTAAGAACCTCTTTCTCATTGTGTTAGCTATTTTCTGAGCTAAAGGTGTTGGGTACTCGCCAGTTAAACATCCCATACATAACTCGTCTCTTCTAAAGCCAGTAGCTTTCGTAAATCCTTCTATGGATTGATAGCAGACAGCGTCTGCACCTATTATTTTTGCTATTTCTTCAGGCGTGTGTCTAGAACCTATGAGTTGGCCGTATGTAGCCATGTCTATCCCGTAAAAGCATGGGCCAATTATGCGCGGAAACGTTACAAACATGTAAACTTTTTTAGCACCCATCTTGCGCATTTTTTCTATGGCAACTTTTGTTGTATCTCCTCTGACTATGCTGTCATCGGTCACTATAACACGTTTCCCTTTTACCTTGGAAGCTAATATGTTGATTTTCTTGTCTATTGTTGCATAGCGCTCTTTGTCTAGTAGGATAAAGGCTCGCTCTGTTACGTAGCGGTGTCTTCGAGTTGCTCTCTCCCACCTTAAACCAGACTCTTCATGCACTCCAAAGGCGGCATCGTCAGCTGTTTCAGGCAATGAAATTACGATATCTGCGTCTTTAACTATGTCAGGGTTTTCCCTAACAAGATTTCTTCCAAACTCCTCTCGAATTTCGTAAACATATTTATTATCAAAAATTGAGTCTGGTCTGGCAAAATATGCAAATTCGAAGGCGCAAAAAGCTTTGCGCTCCTTAACCAGTCTTTCTCTTTCAAATCCTCCTTCAGAAGCAACCACAAGTTCCCCGGGCTCCACTTCGAAATCTCTGCAAAAACCATTTATGTCTAAGCCAACGGTTTCCGATGAAAAAGCCAAGATTTTCTCTTTTTCACTGTGGCCTGCGCAGAGCGGTCTTATTCCATGGGGGTCTTTAAAGGCGAAGAACTGTCCATCTTTAGTTATTCCTGCAACCGAGAAGGCACCTTCAATTTCTTGCATGCAAGCCTTTGCAGCAGTAGCCAAATCCTTACTCTTAATTAACTCCATTAGAAATTTGTGGCAAATGACGTTTGCGTCACATTCATAAGAGAATCCAGAGCTTTCTTTACATATCTCTTTTTCAAGCTGTAGCGCGTTAACAACGTTGCCGTTAAAAGATACAGCCACCTTAAAACCGTTTCTAGAAGCCACAACAGGCTGTGTGTCTTTCAAAAGCGACTTTTCGTCTGCCTTCCCAGAAGTTGTATATCTCACATTTCCTATCCCAACATGTCCTGGCAAGCGTCCAAACCACTCTTGAATGGCGCTTGCTTTAAGTTTCGGCACAAGATCTAAACTTCTGTGAACGTAAAACTTTCCATTATTATATGTGAGGAAACCGTGAGACTGATGGCCTCTGTGATTTTGAGCCCTTAAACCCCAATACACGTAGGGGAAGATGGGATTTCCATCAAAGTTTATTGCTCCGAAGACCCCGCACGCTATTTTTAAATGTTCACTCATATCAGCCAATAGGATAGAGGGTTGCTTATCAACTTTTATAACATTTTTAACTAAAAACACCTTCAAGGTCCGCCATTTCTGCGCTATGTTGAGCATCACCGAAATCTGGTAAGGTCATCTCTATTGGACGATTTTCCGGCCAGGACTATGGTGTAAGCCTAAACCTATCCCTCGGATACAACGTTACTTCTCTGATGTTCTTTTTACCAGTAAGCATCATCGTAAGCCTTTCTAAGCCTATAGCCCAGCCGGCATGCGGCGGCATTCCATAATCGAAGGCTTGCAGATGATGCTTAAAGGATTCCGGGTTTAAGCCCTTCTCTTCTAGACGCTTTATCAAGAGTTCTTTTGAGGCTATTCTTGTTCCGCCTGAAGCAAGTTCTACCCACCGCCACATGAGGTCGAATCCCTCGCAAAGTTCTGGATTGTCATCTTTTGGTTTTATGTAGAAGGCTTTGGCATGGGTTGGCCAGTCGGTTATGAAGTAAAAGTATGGATGGATTTTGCCCAGTGTTCGGAAGGCTTGCGTTGGTATATCCTCGCCCCATGGAATTTCTACGCCTTCTCTACTCAAGTCCTTGAGAACTTCATTGTATGTTAAGCGTTTAAAGGGGATTTTCGGCACTTCCAGCCGATAATTCAGCGTCGCCAGTTCCCTTCGACGCTTATCGTTGACCTTTCTACACGTGTATTGTATAAGCTGTTCTAGAAGTTGCATAACATCCTCAGCAGCGGCAAAAGCCTGTTCAATGTCCACAGATACAAACTCACTTAAGTGGCGGCGTGTATGGGATTCTTCAGCCCTGAAAAACGGGCCTAACTCGAAAACCTTTTCAAAACTCATCACAAGCTGTTCCTTATATAGTTGGGGACTTTGAGCGAGAAAAGCCTTAGCCTCGAAGTAATCCACAGGAAAAAGGGCTGCTCCTCCCTCAGTGGCTGAAGCAATTATGCGGGGAGTGTGCACCTCTATGAAGCCTTTTTCAAATAAGAATTCTCGTATCGCTTCTACAGCTGTATGCTGGATTTTGAAAATGGCGATGTTTTCTTCACGGCAAAGGTCTAATGCACGCGCGTCCAGTCGAACATCCAATTTTGCTGATACTTTTCCAGTGATGTCTATGGGAAGTTGAGATGAGGCTGTGCTAAAAATTTTAATTTCCTTCGGTATAACCTCAACTCCTCTAGGCGTTATATCAGTTTTATTCGCAATGCCCTTAACGCCGATACTATACCTTTTTTGTAAGACATCGGTTTTCGATGCGACTTCGCTGCTAACCTTTTTTCGGGGAACGGTAATTTGCACAGTTCCTTCTCTGTCTTGCAATATTATGAAGCGTATTCCGCCCAAATCCCTAATTTCTTTTACCCAACCAAAAAGCGTAACCTCTTGCCCATCAAGCTCAGGTTTAACCTCCACTGAGTAGTGGGTTCTACGCCAGTCTCCAATCGAATCTAACTCCATCAAATTCACGCAGCTAATCCGTAAACTCCACCCTGAGTATCATGTTGCGAACTTTACGAGCAATTTCCTTTAAAGCCTTTATATCGAAGGGCAGTTGTTTACCCCTTTTCTTCCGTAGTATAACCCTGGTCTCGGTTGTTCCATCAGGCAACCAAATAGTGTTTATAGTGATTATGCTTAAAGGAGCAAACAAATCTTCCAAAAATTTTCTATCATCAACTCCATATTCTAGAATACGTATGGCTTTACCTGTTTTTTCCTCCAATGCTTTAACAATTTTTCCTCCATAACCTAGGAGGCGGGGGACATCCCCTTTCCCAACAATTATAGCTAAAGTTTTTCCAGCATCCACAGCCTTGTAAAAATAAACATTCTGAAGAGAAGGATAAGTTTCCTCAAGAGACAAGAGCAAACGAGCAATTTTTAAATCGAGTTCTGTAACTTCGCCAGATTTAACTTTATTTGAACACTTTTGGCACAGTATTCCGCTTTTCAAACAGAAATTGCATAACACCGTCTTCAACTAGAAGCACGCCCTCCACAAATAAAGGAGGGGCGGCGGAGCTTTGAGTTTTGTATTAAATAGCCTAACGCTCCAGAGTTATCTCGATTGTGCTGACGTTTGTGGCCGTGCCACCCTCTTCTCTGGGTGCCACCTGCTCTGTTCCGATGCCTACTTTCTTAATTTTAACGTCTGGTAGGAATCGGCGCCTCACAACTTCAACGACGTCGACAGCGCGGCTTATGGATCTTCCTCTAGCTTTGACGTTCACTTCTTTTGCTCCGCCGTGGAAGAGGGTTATGCAAGCCAGTACATAGTTCATTACTGGCTTTCTCCCGATCAACACTGAGTTGCTTTCAGACATTCAGTACCGCCTCACTCCTTGTTCTCACTTTTCGGTAGTTCTATAACCATTTTATCGGTAAATAAATATCTTATGGTTTTCGTTATGCCCGCAAAAGTTTTTCAATGTTGAGTTGTATATTTAAAGTACTTTTTTATCATTCATTAGAGAATCAAAGTAACGTTAGTTGAGGATATAAAAGTGTAAATTCTAATAACGCGTAGATAAAAGAGTGTTTCCTAATGAGTATTCCTGAATATGAAGCAAAGAAAATCATAAGGAAGTATGGCATCGCCGCTCCAAAAGGAGCCTTAGCCATGAGCGTAGCACAAGCACGTGAGATAGCTCTTAAACTTAAACCGCCCTTTGTTATTAAAGCTCAGGTTACCGTTTCTGGAAGAGGGAAATCTGGAGGGATAATCTTCGCAGATTCGGTTTCACAAGTCGAGAAGGCTGCAGAAAAACTTCTCAACACATACATAAAGGGTATGCTTGTCCAAAGCCTTTTGATCGAAGAAAAAGTACAGGTCAGAAAGGAACTTTATTTCGGCGTGACAATTGATAGGTTTAACCAAAGTTATGTTGTAATTGCGTCGGTAGAAGGCGGAATAGATATTGAAGAGGTTGCAGAGAAAACTCCGGAGAAAGTCATAAGATTTTTTGTAGACCCACAACAGAAATTTAAGCCATACCATGCCCTTCAAATAGCAAAGAAGATGGGCTACTCTGGTTCTCGGCTATCTATGCTTGGAAAAGTTTTTTACAATCTCTTCAAAGCAGGAACGGACTATGATGCAGAACTAATGGAGATAAACCCTCTTGCTGAAACTTTTGATGGAAATTTTATTGCATTGGATGCGCGCATAATACTAGATTACAATGCGCTTTTTCGCCATCCAGAATATGAGAAAAGAATCTTAAAAGATGCCCTTTCCCAACAAGAATTGGAAGCTGCAAGAAGTGGTTTAGCTTACGTTAAACTTGACGGGAACATAGGCGTTATAGGCAACGGAGCGGGACTTGTAATGGCAACATTAGATGTTATACAATCTTATGGAGGAAAACCCGCAAACTTTCTTGACGTGGGCGGTGGGGCTTCATCTGTAAAAATGGCCGAAGCTTTAAAAATAGTGCTTTCAGACCCAAACATGGAAGTCGTCTTAATAAACATCCTCGGCGGAGTTACTCGATGCGACGAAATTGCAAGGGGGATTATAGAAGCTAAAGAAAAGCTAGGCGCTAAAAAACCCTTCATTATACGGCTGATGGGGACAAAAGAGGAAGAAGGAAAGCATATGCTGGCACAAGCTGGAATGTATGTGATGGATGATATGGAAGAGGCAGCAAAGCTGGCGGTGAAAATGGTAAAACATGATCAAAGGGAAAATGAATGGGCATAATAGTTGACAAAAACACTAGAGTAATAGTTCAAGGAATAACAGGAAAACAAGGAAGTTTCCAAACCAAGCTTATGCTAGAATATGGAACAAAAATAGTGGCTGGTGTAACGCCTGGAAAAGGCGGAACCAAAATTCACAATGTCCCCGTGTATGACACCATTGAAGAAGCTGTCAAGGAAAATCCAGCTGAGGCCTCAATAATTTTCGTTCCCGCTCCCTTCGTAGAAGACGCCGCATCAGAAGCCATAGAAAACGGAATTAAAAAAGTTATCATAATAACTGAACATGTGCCGCTGAAAGACACCATAAGTATTATAGCTTTCGCTAAACAAGCTGGTGCCCTAATAATCGGGCCCAACACTCCCGGAATAATAACTCCTGGAGAATGTAAGCTTGGAATAATGCCTGCTCACATTTTCAAATCCGGATCTATAGGGATGGTCTCAAGAAGTGGTACACTTGCATATGAAATAGCTGCCAATTTAACTAAAAATCAAATGGGGCAGTCTACATGTGTGGGTATTGGAGGAGACCCCATTGTAGGCTTAAACTTCATAGACATTTTGAAATTTTTTGAGAAAGATCCCCAAACTAAGGCGGTAGTCTTAATAGGAGAGATTGGCGGCAACCTTGAAGAACTTACCGCAAAATATATTGCAAGTTCCAAGTATCCAAAGCCTGTAGTAGCCTTTATAGCTGGGCGCTCCGCCCCTCCTGGGAGACGCATGGGACACGCTGGTGCAATAATAATGGGTAAGGCTGGAACCGCTGAAAGCAAAATTGCAGCTCTTCGGAATGCTGGTGTTGCAGTAGCCGAAAAGCCAAGCGAAGTAACTGTCTTATTAGAAAAAATAATCTGAAACTTACTTGGGATATAACAGCAAAAAGTATATTTGATACGTTTTCTGTGAGTTGTAGCTGCAAAAGAAGGATTGAAGAAAATGCCAATAATGGACCCGTTTAAAAAAACCTTGGCTCAGCAGCGTAGGCTTTATGTGAAAATTTGCAGGGAATGTGGTGCACGAAACGCCACATCTGCAATTAAATGTAGAAAATGCCGAAGCAAGAACCTTCGTTGGAAGAAAAGGGAGATCGTAAAGTGATATTAAAACGAGGCTACACTGTTGATTTGCAAAATAATGGTAAAACCTATATGATGTTAGAATTGCCATTAATTTTCGTCCTTCTGATGTACAATTGTTAGATGGCAAGAAAAAGACAACTAAGAAGAAGGCAAAGGCGGCAAGTGAAACGTTAATTTTTGATTCTGAATTCGTTTCTCCATTATTTTTCTTTTAGAATTTTCTGCAAAGTTTCAATATTAAAGAAGGTGTTTGCACAACCGTTTTTCAGCAAAGGAAGAGCTTGACCAGACACATCTGTGTGACTCAGCGTTTCTTCAGCTAATTTTAACTCTTCCCCACAGGCTACCCCTACAACACCCTCATAACGCTTAAGTTTCAAAATCTTAGAAATACAGGAGCCACCAGGCAGAATATAAACGTCGTATCCCTTTTTTCTACCGAGGACCAGCGCCTTATTAATCAAGCAGTCAGAAGAGCAATGGGTGCAAACATAGGATGGAATATCTGGGTCAAACTTGGCCTTACAACGGTTATCCATATATTTTCTGGAGCAGTGTGGCAAAAACAATGCCCTTTTCTTCGTTTTTCTGAATCTCTCTTTTTCCAATAGATTTCTAACCTCCATATCCACTAAGTCTTCTAAAAGCTGGACCGCGTCAGACAAATTTAGCCCCGTTGCTTCTTGAATCTTAAACTTTCTAATAATGTCTTGCAAGGCGGTGCCAACTTTTCTATGCATTCCCTTTTGATAGCTTACTTTAGTGATTTCTTTAAAGAAGAATCGCGGAATTTTTGAAAGGTCAAAGGTGAACTTATAAGGCATAGTCTAAATGGTAGACGAACAAACCTTTAAAATTAACTACTCTTTAAAATGATTAGCTTAGAATTTCAGAAAGGAATCAAATGTATTCTTGAAAGATTTGAATCTCTAAAAAGCCTGCTGCGATTCTAGCTTTAAAGTTTCGTTGTGTTCTATTTTCCCTTTTCCTCTGAGTAGCCTAAAAGTTCTCTGAGGGACTTAACCTCTTCTCGCAGCATGTTCACTTCGCTTTCAAGCGCGTTGACCTTTGACTCTGCAGCCTTTCTTAACTTTTCAATTTCTATCATTAAATTTGCACGTTCAGTTTCTAAAGTTTTTATCTTTTCCCGTAAATTTTTTAAAGTTTGCATGAGTTCCCCCTTTATAATTTTAATTCTTTCAACCATGTTTTTAATACTTACTGTTTCTCCAGTTTCAGATTCTGCGATGGCTCTAAACCTTGTTTTACAATTTAAGCATTCAAAAACCCCCATAATCTTGGGTTCACCCTCTTTTTCCTTAAACTTCCGCGGAGAAATAGTCCAAGTCTTAACCAAAGTAGCTGTTTCCCCTCCGCATTTAGGGCATGTTACCAAATTACCCCCTATTATAGTATAACTTTTAGGCTAAAATGCGTTTTGTATCATAAATATTAATCAGTGGAATACTGTGTGAAGAACCGCTAGAGTAGTTTGCCCTTATTAAAGAAAAATCAGTGGAAATTTAGAGGGTTATATGGAACATTAGCCGATCTACAAGCTCCTTATAACGATTTCGAATAGTAACTTCGGTCACCTGCGCTATTTCGGCAATTTCCCTCTGCGTTTTTCTCTCGCCAGTTAATACAGAAGCTATATAACTTGCCGCAGCCGCAATGCCCGTGGGGCCTCGACCTGAAGTGAGTTTCAACTCTTTTGCAGCTGACAAAATTTTATGAGCAATTTCTTCAACTTTACCCTGCATGGTTAACTGGTTTGAGAATTTGGTTATGTAGTGGCTTGGTTTAAGGGGTGGAATGAAGTAGTTAAGTTCTTTTATTAGAAAACGGTAGCTGCGCCCCACCTCTTTTTTGTTTACACTTGACGCCTGGGCGATTTCCTCCAATGTTCTTGGAAGTCCACATTGTCTGCACGCCAAATAAATTGCTGCGGAAGTTACCCCTTGAATTGATCTTCCGCGTATTAAGCGTTCCTTCACAGCTTTCCTATATATTAAGGATGCTGTTTCCAAAATGTTTTTTGGCAAATTTAAATTGTTGGCAATTTTTGTTATTTCAGACAGTGCAAAGGCAAGATTTCGTTCTGTTGCATCGGAAACCCTTATACGGCGCTGCCACTTTCTAAGACGATAAACTTGTGCCTTTTGTCCCGGAGATAAACCTTTCCCGTAAATGTCTCTGTCATGCCAGTCAATCATTGTGGATAGTCCTTTATCGTGAATGGTGTATGTTAATGGGGCTCCAACCCTTGTTCTCTTTGCCCTCTGCTCGTCGTCGAAGGCTCTCCATTCAGGGCCTCTATCAGCTATTTTTGCGGCTATGACAAAGCCACAGTCCATGCAAACCAGTTCACCGCACTCATAATCCCGCATAAGTCTCGTACTTCTGCACTCTGGACAAAATTGTATTTTCGCTTGTTGAATGGGCAATGCGGAGTCGGATTCTCCAGTCTCTAAATCATCCAATTAGATCTTCCCCATCTTCTTTTTCGAGGGGATGATATACACTGTCTTTTTAACTAAACTTTCAAGTTTTGAGGTTTTCGGTTTAACTGCCGCGTAAGGCGCGGATACTGGTCCAAAAATGTCAAAAACCTCTCCAACCGGCTTCAAATTTTCGTCCACCACCATTTCACCAATTTTTGGAGTGTTTTCGATTTTAACTATGATGTGCTGGTTTGAACTTATATGAAGGACTAAACCTAATCTAATCAATCTTTGAGATTCCCCTCGAAAACAAAAAGGTTTCAACGGAACATGTTATTTAAACCTTTCTACGTTGCTTTTTGTAGTAAAAGTTTTGCATGTTTCAGTCGAAACATTCATAAATAGGTGTTGTTGATAAAGACTGTGCATTTAAAGGGTGAGGCTTATGTCCAAACCATTCTATGTAAAATTTGAAGTTCCAAAAGAAGTTGCAGATGCGGCCTATGAAGCCCTGCAAATAGCCGCCAAAACAGGCACGGTAAGGAAAGGCACTAATGAGACAACAAAGGCTGTTGAAAGGGCTCAGGCGAAGCTTGTGGTCATTGCAGAGGATGTTGACCCTCCCGAGGTTGTAGCTCATCTGCCGCTTCTATGCGAAGAAAGAAAAATCCCCTACGTATTTGTTCCAAGTAAAGAAAAAATAGGAAGCGCCGTTGGAATCGACGTATCCGCCTCTTCAGCTTGCATCGTTAACGAAGGAGAAGCGGTAGGACTAGTTAAGGAAATAGTTAAGAGGATTGAGCAAATTAAGAAGGAAGCTAAGTAATGAGTAAAGAAAAGGAAACAAGCGCAGTGGAGGAAGAACTAACTCCAGCAGAGGTTATTCAAGTTATTGGACGCACTGGGGTAACAGGAGAAATTACACAAGTTAGGGTTCGAATTTTGGAAGGCAAAGATAAAGGGCGCATAATAACGCGGAATGTAAAAGGACCTGTACGTGTTCAAGATGTGTTAATGCTTAGAGAAACCGAGAGGGAAGCTAAGAAAATCACACGATAACCAAGCAATAACATGCTGGGGGGGTTGAACTTTGCCTAAGCTTAGGAAATGCTCATTTTGCGGTAACGAATTTCCAGTAGGTATGGGCATGATGTACGTTAAAAATGACGGTTCTATATTTTGGTTCTGCTCAAGCAAGTGTAGAAAAAATTCTTTAAAGCTTAAAAGAGATGCGCGCAAGCTTAAATGGACGACTTATTTCGGCAAAGAGGAAAAAGGTAAAGCCTAGAATTGCTATCTGGCTCTAAAACCTACCATTTTTTCCCATAAAGGCTTATTGTGGATGCATCCAATGTCCGGCGCCTTTACATTTCCGTTAAAATAGCCGTACGCTCTGGCTCTGCATCCTCCACAAATGTATTTATCTGGACAGATTCCACATCCAACTTCTTTGCCGTTCACAATGTAGGTTTCAAGTTTCTCCCTTATTCGAAGTTGCCATAATAACGGGTTATTATCCCAGATTTCTTCAAAATTGTCTTTTAACATGTTGCCTATGACCGTGTTCCGCTCTGTTGGAAGAAATACACATGGTTTTATGTCGCCATTAGGCTCAATGGCGCAGTAAAGTCGTCCAGCTCCACATCCGCCTAGGAAGTTTGCAACGTTTTCCACACCCTTTTTAGCCGCATAATGGGCTTCAACCATGAATTTTTGGCCTTTTTCCTGGGATAACTCCTTTGTCACGCTTGCATATTGGGGACATGTGCTAAAGAATCTGTCCACCTTAACCTTTGACTTTCCAGTTTTCAACTCCTCCTCTTTAGCTTGCAGATATAGACTAACTATTTCCTTCCCTATGGTTTGTAAAACAAGGAGTCTTTCATCAGGGGTCAAGTCTAGTTCCACATGTTCTTTTGCTCTTCCCGTTGGAATAAAATTGAAGTGCATAAAACGCACGTCTAAATCCTTGGCTAGTTGTAGGATTTTCTCTGTTTCAGCGAGGTTATCTCTATGCAATACTGTTGCGATACAAGCATCGATGCCTTCCTCAATGCAGTTTTTAACCCCTTGAATTGCCCTCTCGAAGGCTCCGGTTATCCCCCTGAACTCGTCGTGAGTTTGCGGGGATGCGCCATCTATGCTTATCTCCACATAGTCCACACCGGCATCTTTAACTTTCTTTGCGATGTCCTTAGTTAGTAAAGTTCCGTTTGAGGCTATGCTTACATACGGAATGCGTTTTTTAGCGTATGCTGCCAACTCAAAGAAATCCTTTCTCGCTAGGGGTTCGCCCCCGCTAAATGAAAGAGCGGGCAACCCAACTCCGGCAGTCTTTGAAAGTTTGTCAATAACCTGTTTAGCCTCATCTGTTGTCAGTTCCAGATGTTTATCATTATTGGCGTTTTCATAGCAATGCTTACATTTTAAGTTGCATCTGTATGTGAAGTTCCAAACGACTTCAAAGGGTCCAGCGGGCACAAAAGGTATACGTATGCCGTATTTCTCTATACCCTTCATCATTAAGCCAAAACCCTTAAACCAAGCCCCACCATACTGATCCCGAATAAACTGTTTCTTCATGAAACCCTTATCCGCTTTTAAAAGGCGGCTGCCAACTTCATAGAAAGGTCTAGCGACGGTACGGCTTATATGCTGGCATGTGGGGCAAAGGGAAACAGGTTCCCCTAAGAAATCTTTTAAGGAGTTCAAAAGTAGGCTACCATCATAGGGGCACTCCTTATCAAAACGACTGATTAGATGTTTGAGAATAGGGTTAACGGTGACCGAGAAGAATGCGCCTTCAACAGCATTAACATTCATACTGGTCACTTTCTCTCTATAATAGCAGTAAATAATTAAATTTATTAATAATTCCCTAAATATGGATCAAAATCTATAACCTATCGTATTTTGATACGTATCAGCTAAGGAAAGAATGGCTTTATTAAGATACGCGAAATGTGTTTGAGGAGGCCCGAAATGGTTTCAAAAAAAGCTAAAAGAAAAAATAGTAATCTGCTTGAAATTTCAGATGTCGAAAGAATTAAAATACTTAAGGATTTGAAGGAAAGCTTTAGACAAAAAATCATTGAGGCAAAAATGTGGAACTCTCTTTTAGAACTTGAAAGCATAGTGGTAAATGGACAGACGGTTTATTGCGAGACAGATTCTTTGAAAGGACTCTCCTTTGACCACAAACTATGATTAAAACCCTCTTTACTAAAACATTCCATAAATCATAGTTTTATCTGGAGACATCTAACAAGCCTAAGGGCTTCATTCATAAATGGTAGCGGGGGGTCGATTTGAACGACCGATCTCTGGGTTATGAGCCCAGCGGGTTAATCCTGGCTACCCCACCCCGCTATGTGTATGCTGAACAAAACTTTCTTAAATCTTTTTAGGAGGCTAGAAAGGTTTATTATTGCAGCTGTCCCTATCAAGTTTGGTTTGGCGTCATGGATAAGCCATATTTCCGTCAGTTTTTCAATCCAATGCTTAAGAATCCGATTTTTGTTCAAGGGCTTCCAGGCTTTGGAAACGTTGGAAAAATTGCTGCCCATCTTCTTATAAAGTTTTGCGGAGCCAAACCCTTTGCGGAGTTATATTCGCCATATTTTCCTGATTATGTTTCCGTGGACTCTGATGGAATTTGCCGCTTGCCAAAATACGAGTTTTACGCTGCACCTATGGAGAAAAACGACTTCATAATAATGACAGGTGATACTCAGCCTTCATTTGATGATGTTGTTGCCCACTACGAGTTATGTAGCGAGATACTGAATTTCGCTATAAAACACGGCTGCAGCTTTATTATTACGATTGGCGGAGCGCCTTCATCGGAAGATAAGCCTCAAGTTTACGTTGCTGCTACTTCTTCAAAGCTTGCGGTCGAGTTTATGGAGAAAGGTGCTATAATATATGGTAAAGGCAGAATTGTTGGAGCTACCGGGCTGGTGCTAGGCCTCGCCAAAGAAAGAGGTTTAGATGGCATATGCTTGCTTGGCGCAACAACCGGTTTTAAGGCAGATCGTGGGGCAGGCTTTTCAGTTTTCAAGTTTCTAATGAAGGCTCTTGGAAACGAGGTAAAGGAAGGGTTATAAGTAAATGGTGCAGCTTAAAATGCTGTAAGCTGTTGGAAAGTGAAAGCGTGAACGAGGAAAAGAAAAAGGGTTCATATGAGAAATCCTTAAAGCTTGATTTAACGTCAAAGTTCTGGAGGACTTCTCTTACGCTTCTCGCCGCACTGCTGACCTTTGCTGGACCCACATATGTGGTTCTTGTACTTTTTAACGTTCTGGAAATAAATTATGCCGTTTCCATGGTTACAGGTTTTGTTCTCTTTGTAGCGGGCTTGGCACTCATGTGGTATCTAATTAAGAAGAAGATCATTTCTTAGATGTTATGCCTCAGATACCCCAGGGAGCATCATCTTTTCAGCAGCTAAACTCTTCATCGGCTAATAAGAGTAGTTTTGAAAGGGTGTTAAAAAGTGTTCGGTTATATCTATGAGGGAGCAAAGCATATAAAATATGTCAAAATATGTCATAGTTATGCAAAGCCAAAAGGAAGGAAAACGGGAAATCCCGAATAAAGAAAAAAGTTCAGCAAAAAGGACAACAATAATTCTCGAAAAAGATGAAAGAGATTTTATAGATGCGTTAATTCGAGAGGGAAAGGAACCCGGCATCAAACCTCTTATTTCTAAGATGCTTGACATTTATAGAAGTATGATGATATATGATTGGCGTTTTCCAGGGGAATATTATTGTGGCATAAGCCGGATAACTTTCATGAACATAGAATTAACCAACATTTTAATCCAAAACATTCCGAGAGAGAAATACCGCGAGGTGGGGAAGAAAATGGGTGAAGCCACAAAGGTTTCTATGGAGGCAACTCTTGGCATTCAAACAACAAGCCGTGAAAAATGGCAAGAAGTTTTCAAACGCCTAAGAGTTCAAGGCTTTGGAGACTTTTACCTTAAAGACAAATACATTCTCATAAAAGCGCCATTCATAAATGAACCTGAAATATGGGCTGGTTTCCTCGAAGGCTTATTCGGCGCAAAATTGGACATAAAAACCCCCACTCCCCCATTTGTTTTCGAGATAAAATCTGAGCCAAGCGGCTAGAGGGCTGCCGCTGCGGATAAATATCTCGTTTTACTAGGGACATGTGGCTCGTCAGAAATTGTAAGCCTTAAATAATATTGTTTTATTAATATATGAAAATAGTGGGATAAGCTTGAGGAAACAGTTCGACGGCCATAAAATATGTGAAGCCTTAAGCGACGCTACGCGGACAAAAATTTTCAAATACCTGTTACAGGAGTATCCGAAGGCTAGAAAAATCAGTGAGATAGAAAGGATTTTCCATAATTCTATTTCGCCAACAACAGTATCTTTCCATTTGAAAAAGCTTCGGGAGGCTGGGTTAATAGTAACCGACGGGCATAAAAAAGGTTTTAGAGCAGTTCAGAAAGCTGTAAACATAAGCTTCAACAATAGTGGCTTTCATGTGAGGTGAAAATAGAATTGCGTGAAGCTATGCTTTACCAAAAATTAGACGGCAAAAAAGTGAAATGTAACCTGTGCGGTAGAAGATGCCTAATAAGCAATGGTGGAACAGGCTTCTGCTTAGTGAGGAAAAATGAGGGCGGTACCCTTTACTCCCTTGTCTATGGAAAGGCTATATCTGCATGTGTAGATCCTATAGGGAAAAAACCGCTTTCCCATTTTAACCCTGGTGCTTCAGTGATGTCGATTGCCACTGTGGGCTGTAATTTCCGTTGCCAATTCTGCGACAATTGGATGATAAGCCAGGAAAAGAAAATAGTCGGCAGAGATTTTCCGCCAGAAGAAGTTGTTAAGGCTACGATGGATAATGGGTGTCAAGGAATAAGCTACACTTACACAGAGCCAACGATATTTTTTGAATATGCTTATGAAACGGCTAAGCTTGCACGCCAAGTGGGTTTCTTTAACACTTTTGTGACAAACGGGTATATGACGCCGGAAGCCGTTAAAACCATAGCTCCATACCTTGACGCAGCGACAGTGGACTTTAAAGGCGGGGGTGACCCAGACTTTTACAAAACTTTTTCATCGGTTCCATCTGTCGAGCCTATTTATGAGTCTTTGAAAGAAATGAAGCGGAACGACGTTCACATTGAAATAACGAATCTTGTTGTGCCGAAAATAGGAGATTCCATTGACAAAATAAGGGAGCTTGCGGCATGGATAAAGAACACACTGGGAGAAGATACACCCTTTCACTTGTTGCGTTTTCATCCAGACTACCAATTAACTACTATTCCGTCAACGCCCGTGGAAACTTTAGAGAAGGCTTATGCAACGGCAAAAAGCGCTGGTTTAAGTTATGTCTACATTGGAAATGTTCCGGGGCATCCAGCTGAAAACACCTATTGTCCAAACTGCAGTGAGCTTTTGATTAAGCGTTACAGCTTTGAGATTGCAAGATGGAACCTAACTAAGGATATGCGGTGCCCCGTATGTGGGCAAGAAATCCCCATAAAAGGAAAGCTGCACACAAGCGGATATGCCTATCCCTACGCTCTATTTTAATA
This sequence comes from Bathyarchaeia archaeon, assembly GCA_038849025.1. Lineage (GTDB taxonomy): Archaea > Thermoproteota > Bathyarchaeia > Bathyarchaeales > Bathycorpusculaceae > WUQU01. Next base: position 6,721 of record JAWCNE010000026.1, on the reverse strand, counting down.
TGAGTTCACCCTAAATTTCGGTTGAATATATATGTGGAGTTTTCTTCGTCCAGATGCAATGGCTGTTCTAAACGATGAGTTGGCAAGAAAAAGCCTGGCAAGATATTTCGAAGTAATGCAAAATCAAAAGCCGGCAAAGTTTCTCATAGCAAAAAAGCTTCCAGCAGATTTTAGTGAGGCTTCTTCTCTAGAAACCCTTTGGCAAAAACATGTAGAATTTACCAGCGCCTTCCAAGAACTCGAAAAAGAAATTGATAATAACCAGAAAAGCTTGCGTAGCATGTTAACTCCTAAAAAGTCTTACTTAGACTTAAAAATTGAAATCGCGAAGCGTATTCTCAATAAGTGCCATTTCTGCGTTCGAAGATGCGGTGTCAATAGGTTGAACGGTAAGTTGGGCTTTTGCAAGTGCGGGGCTGAAATAACTGTTTCAAGTATTTTTGAACACATGGGAGAAGAACCTGAACTAGTTCCTTCCGGAACCATTTTCACTATGGGGTGCACCATGCGCTGTAGGCATTGCCAAAATTGGACCATATCTCAGTGGATAGAAAAAGGCGAAGTCTTCACGCCTGAAAAACTGGCAGAAGAAGTTGAGTATTTGCGCAAAAGCGGTTGCAGAAACGTGAATCTTGTAGGCGGAGAACCAACGCCTTGGTTAGAGCAATGGTTCAAAGTTTTCAAAAATGTGAACGTAAATATCCCAGTGGTTTGGAACTCAAACACTTATTATAGCCCTGAAACAGCTCAACTTTTAGCTGGTTTTGTCGATGTTTACCTCTTAGACTTCAAGTATGGGCCCGGTGGGTGCGCAGAGAGAATTTCTGGAGCTCCAAAATATTGGGATGTGTGCACATATAACCATTTGATGGCTAAAAAATACGGGGACCTTATAATACGCGTTCTTGTCTTGCCAAACCACCTTAAATGTTGCACAAAGCCGATACTGAACTGGATAGCTGAAAATTTAGGCGAGGAAACAAGAGTGAATGTTATGTTTCAATATAGGCCAGAGTGGCGGGCGCATGAAATTCCAGAGCTGCGTCGAAGATTAACCAGGGATGAAATGGAAACAGCCATTAAATTGGCGAAAGAAGTGGGATTAAAAAACTTTATAACATAGATATAAGCGTAAGTTTAACGAAAGCTATTTCTTAAAGCCCACCCACTTCTAAAGCAGAAAAGTGATTAAGATGCCCTATTGTCCAGAATGCGGTGGAGAAATGCTATACATAATGGCCACCAAACACTACGTTTGCCAAAGCTGCGGCCTTTCAGTGACTCAGCAAGAGCTTATGGAATTAAGAGAAAAGCTGAAGCCCTCCTTTGAAACCGAAGAAGAAGAGAAAGAAAAACGCAAAAAAGAATACTTAAAATGGTGGCTTAGCAAGAAAAAGTGAAAACGCCGATACTGCTTATTTAGGCATTTGTTAGCAAACAGCATAAAAAGGGTCAGCTTACTCCCTTAATGTTTGGTAGGTGGGAATGTGAAAATAGGCGCGCAAATGGAGATAATATGTATTGGCAACGAGCTTTTAATTGGCAAGACCCTAAACACGAATGCCCAGTGGCTGGCTAAACGTGCAACCTCATTGGGAATAACCGTGAAAAGGATAACCGTAGTAGGCGACGAAGTTGAGGAAATTTCACATGCCATAGGCGAAGCCTTACAGCGAAAACCCCGTTTCATAATAACTACAGGCGGACTAGGCCCAACTTTCGATGATAAAACTCTTGAGGGGATCGCCAAAGCCCTAAACCGCAAACTGGAATTAAACCAAAAAGCCTTACAAATGGTAAAAGAAAAGTATGAGGCTTACGCCAAAGAGGGAAAAATTGAAGAGGTTGAGATGACCCCTCACAGGGTTAAAATGGCCATGCTCCCTGAGGGGGCTGAGCCTCTGTCGAATCCTGTTGGAACAGCACCTGGAGTAATAATAAGCTTTGAAGATACATTTTTAGTTGCCCTTCCCGGCGTCCCCAAAGAAATGGAAGCTATTTTCGACGATTCTGTTGCAGTTTTGCTTAGAAAAGAGGCTGGAGAAGCCATGTTTTTCGAAGTCAGCATATACGCAGACGGCATCATGGAGTCAACTTTAGCTCCTTTAATCGACATGACAATGCATGACAACCCCTATGTTTACATAAAATCCCACCCGCGAGGAGAAGAGAAAAAACCCCACATAGAGATCCACCTTTCAACAACAGCAAAGGACTCTAAAATTGCGAAGGATCGTTTGGGAAAAACGATAATTCAGCTTTCAGAACTAATAAGGAATAAGGGAGGAAAAGTTAAAGTTTAAAAGGTTTTCCCAAAGAAATCTTTATCCAGTGAAAGGACGCTAAGTATGATTGGTTGCGATGAGAGTAGGCTAGACGCTGATAGTGATGATTGAAAATTCGGGTGTCTGGAGCAACCGTTTAAATCCAACTTTCGATTACTAATTTGTGTTCCGTAAGAGCCATAAAGCAGAAAGTATAACAGTATTATAGAGCAAAAATGAAACTGAAACATCCTAAAGCATTTACCCTAGTCATGATCCTAGTTATCCTAGTTACGCTTTCCTACTTAATTCCCCAATGCTTTTCCGACAGCTATAGCTTATTTTATCAACTTCTAGACAGTCCTAATGGTTCTGTTTATTATAATCTTAATGTCGTTGTCCCTCAGTCACTTTACGAATATTATCAAGGAAAAGACCATAAACAAGTTTCAGTTGAAGACTTTGCCAAGTTCGTTACCCCATATGCTCTAAAACCTATAGCTGACCAACTCCTAGAAATTTACAAAGATGATGAAGATTTCGCAAATGGGGTTTTAATGATTGTGCATCAAATACCTTACGACGCAAGTGGACCAGCTAAATATCCGGCAGAAACACTGGTTGAGAATAAAGGAGATTGTGACCAGCTTAGTTATATTGCGGCTTCAATCATGAAAGCCGGCGGACTTGATGTTGTGCTCCTATACTATGAAGATAAAGCTCACATGAATATGGGTGTTCATCTTTCGCATACACCCCTAGATGCAAGGACCCCACCTTATTATGTAACTTACAATGGGGTTCGATATTATATAGCTGAAAGTACTGGGGGAAGCTGGGAAGATGGTTGGAGGGTTGGAGAATGCCCCCCGGACCTAAAAAGGGAAAAGATCCAGATAATCACCCTTGAAAACTCTGAGCAATGGGCTCCAGGACAAGTTTCCGCGAGCTACGAAACTTTAACCCCTTCAACTCTAACGTTGACGGCTTCATCCACCTTTGTTTACCAAGGGAACACTGTTACTCTCTTCGGGCAGCTCTCGCCAAACCTTCAAAATGAAATAATAACGATCTACTTTAAGAGGGGCAGCTCGCCCTGGGCTATGTTGGCCACGGCGACGACTGATTCCAACGGAAGATTCACAAGTACCTTGAACGTTAATGAAACAGGTTTATACTATGTCCGTGCAAGCTGGTCCGGAAACGATCATTATATGGCAGCAGATAGTTCAGTAATAAGCATAACCTCCCTTTCAGCGCTATTCCTCGTGTCTTTAGCAATTGTAATAGCCTTAATATGCACAGGCGCCGTAGTATTTATCCTTAAAAGGCAAAAATACCCGGAGGTAGAAGAGCACCTTATTCCAGAAGTTCCTTCTTTGTTAAAATAGGAAAAAGTTTTTACCATCAATATTTAGGTCTTATCTAACAAGTCCTAATTTAAAAAGGGGGATTAGCTGCAAATGTTCATTGTGTTCATTATCGGAACTGCAGGGTCTGGCAAGTCTTTGCTCACCGCCGCCCTAAGTGAATGGTTAAGAATGTTAAAGCAAGATGTTGCAATTGTAAACTTGGATCCTGGAACTCTAGCGCTCCCCTATTCGCCTGACATTGACGCCCGCGACTACGTAAGCGTGGACAGATTAATGGAAGAGTATGGTCTTGGACCTAATGGCGCCTTAATAATGGCTGCTGATTTGCTCGCGGATGAAATTGAAAAAATTTCATTGGAGGTTGAAGACTTAAAGTCAGACATTGTTCTAGTCGATACTCCAGGACAGATGGAATTGTTCGCTTTCAGAGCTAGCGGCCCCTTCATAGCAAGCGAACTTACAAAAGAACCAAAAGTCATAGTCTACCTATTTGACGCTGTTTTTTCATCGAATCCGCTAAATTATGTTTCAAACCTTTTCCTTTCTGCAGCTGTTTACAACCGTTTTCTCCTTCCGCAACTTTCTGTACTTTCAAAGTGCGACCTACTTCCACAAGATGAAATCAATAAAATTGTAGAATGGTCTGCTAATCCAAAAGCCTTGGAAAATGCAATTGAACAGAAGCTTGAGGGGACAAAACGCCTTTTGAGCAGAAATATGATGATGGCGATTTATCAGCTTGGTTTAAGATTTCTCCTTATACCCGTTTCAGCGAAAACCAATGAAGGGATGGTGAACCTTAACATGGCTTTAGAACGTATACTTGCCAGAGGAGATAAATACACATATTAATGGAAGCCTTTTTTCAGCAGTCGTTTATAAGAGTCCATGTTGCGGCTATGGTTCCATATTCAGCCATGTAAACGGTGTCGGCACCTCCAACTACGATTACGTCGTTTTCATTTGGTTGCAGAAGTTTAATCAACTGTTCCGTGAGCTCTGGGAAATCTCTTGAAGTATCGTCGCTTACTGATGGGATTGTGAAGCGTCCATTTTTGTATACGATTACTGCGGCACCTTTTGCACCAACTTTTACTGCAGCGTCGCGTTGTTCTATGCCGGATTTTATTTTATGCCCGCAATTTTTAGCTAAGACTGCAAAATTGTAGTTTGCTGGTATCAGCTTATTCCTTTCAATTTCAATTTTTTTGCTAAAAATTTTTCTGTATTCTTCCCAAATTTTCATTCCTTTACCTGTAAGTTTACAACCATCTTTTGATGTTGAAATTAATCCGGCATTCTTTAACCTGTTAATTATTGTCCGTGCAGCACCATGCCCAACCCTTAACTTTTCAGCAAGTCTGCTTCGGCCTGTTGGCTTCTCGGCGATAAGCTCTATTGTACGTAATATATGAAGCACTGAAAATGTTGGGGTTGGTCCAGGAGCTTTTTCTCCTGCGATTTTCTCTAAAAATTTTTTAATTTTAATTGACATACACCTCTCACAATTATACTTAGCCTATGGATTATTAAAATTATTTAAATTTTAGAAAATAAGCCTTTGTAATATTTTACTGCTGTTTATCTTCTTGTGTAGTATTCCCTTATTATGCCTGCCGTCAGTGCAACAAGTCCTATTGTCAGCAAGTATAGCATTGGATAAATAAATATTGAAAGCAAGGATTCATAGGTTAACGAGTGTGGTATTTGTGGGGTAAAGAATACTGCGATCCACATTATGACAAAGGTGGCAATACATCCCATTCCTAAGCCCACAGCAAGCCCGTGCATAAAACTACTTCTATCCACTTCATTTTCGGTTTCTGGTGTTTCTCGCTGTTCTAATTTTTGCTCAGGAGATGGCTGCTCATTTGCAATGAACTCTTGGGCTTCTTCAATTTCTTGCTCCGATTTTTCCTCGTAAAATTGTATTTCCTCTTGATTTTCTTGCTTAGCCTCCATGAGTTTACCACCTTCTTGTGATTTGTTGCTGGTGAATTAATAAAACTATTCAATTTTAGATTATTATTCAGAATATTAATTCAGAATCCAAGAAATCTATTTAGATAAAAGTTTTGGTGTGAGCTTTTCTATTGCGGTTTTAAGTTTATTCCATTCCTCTAGGTTTCTGATGTTAAACTTGTGCTTCCTTTTCCAAGTGCCGTTTCTTTTTTGCCATAGGTATAAACCGATGGACCGTTTACCGACGGATTCGAAGACAACTATGGCCTCCCACCATTTCTCGCTTTTAAAAATTGTAACATAGTCGACAACTTTGTAAAAGTCGGATATGGGTAATCTTTCATCTGCTCCAGTCATTTCTCGTTTGCCTTCGCTTTTATTTTAGCAAATTGGTATTTTTCCTTGTGCTAGTTCTGTGCAGAATTTATCTATGTTTTCCAATTCATACTCTAACACTTCAGTGATTTCATTTTTGACTTTATCCAGTGAGTTGTTGCCTTTCATTACAACCTGGGCTGCTGCAATGGCTGGCTGGTCTATGGGGCGTCCAATTTCGCTTAAAAGCCATATGTAAACCTCTTCAAGTTCTGGCACTTCATCATAAATATGTTGAGCAACCTTGAAGGTTAAAACGTTGTAGATTTTTCCAACATGGCTTACTGGGTTTTTGCCAGCTGCGGCTTCTGAGCAGAATGGCCTGTTTAGGGATATTAATCCATTTACACGGTTTCCTCTGCCAACTTGCCCAGAGTCTCCGCTGTCTGCGCTTGTTCCCAAAACTGTTAAATAGATTCCGTCTAACCCTCTGCCGCGCACATCTAAAGTGTTCAATTGAATATTTACATTGTCAAAATCCGTGTTTGCACGCACAAACTTGTCGATTTCCTCCAATATTTCCGCTTTTTTCTCAAAATAGTCTTCTTCGTCGCTTATGTAGCGGTCTACGAAAGCCATTGAAATTGTTAAGTTTAGGTTATTGTTATTTCTGGAACCCATAACTTTTATGTCTTCCCCTGATTCTGGAAACTTTTGCTTAAATTCCTTCGAATTTAGAAACCGTTCTGTTATTAACACTATTTTCTCTGTTCTAGTCATAGGCGCATAACCCACAGCTGCAGAAGT
>JAWCNE010000025.1:0-23992 GCA_038849025.1 Bathyarchaeia archaeon | reverse complement strand
ATTATTTGGAAAAACCTGTAGCGTATGGACTCTTCAGAGAAGTTTTGGAACATTTCAAGCCAAAGCGGCTCGTCTTCAGGCTTTATAGGCCTTAATAGTACCGTTCGACCGTCTCGAAGCTTCCACAAAATTTCATATTTCTTGGGATAAGGACTTATTATCAAATGCTGATGGGGCTCAACTTTCTTGAAGATTAAATCCTTGTCTACAACTATTCGCGCGTCTAGAACATAAGCCTCTTTCTCATTTATCAAAAGCGGGTTTATGTCCGCTTCTTTTATTTGCGGGAAATCAATAATCATCTGTGAAAAACGCACAAGGATTTCCTCAAGAAGTTTCATGTTGGCCGGCGGCATGTTTCGGTATCCCTTTAGAAGTTGGTAGACTTTTGTTTCCTCCAGCAACCGCCTTGCCAAAGTTTGGTTTAAGGGCGGTATTCCTATTGCATAATCTTTGAAAAGTTCTACGCCTATGCCGCCCATTCCGAAAAGGATTACAGGTCCGAAAAGAGGGTCTTTTTTGGCGCCTATTATGACTTCGTACCCGTTCTTCTTAACCATAGGCTGGACTGTAACGCCGAAGATTTTAGCATTTGGGCTATACGCCTTAGCATTTTTAATTATCCGTTCAAAGGCTTCCCTAACTTCTGATTCACTTTTTAGATCAAAGACAACGCCTCCGGCTTCGGTTTTATGAGTGATTTGGGGAGAAAGGATCTTCAGCACTACTGGATAACCAATTTGCGATGCTATCCGCACTGCTTCATCTGCTGTTCTAGCAACATAAGTTTTTACGACGGGCAAGTCATAGTATTCAAGGAGTTTTTTAGCTTCAGCCTCTGTCAGAAGTTCCCGGTTTTCCATAACAGCGTTCTGCATAGCCACTAATAGTGGACGTTTTGGAGGTGAAATATCAACTGGAAGTTCTTCAGGAGTCTCGTAAAGCAGTTCAAGGTTCCGCTTGTACTGGTACATGTAAAGGTACGTTTTTACAGCTTGCTCCGGCGTAGAATATGTTGGAAGACCATTCTCGTTTAAAATGCGGTTTGATTCTTCCACCGCTCCGTAACCCATAAAGGATGTTAAAACTGTTTTGTTGAGATATCTCTCGCTTTTACAAACTTCAACCACAGCCTTTGCTATTTCAACAGGCTCAGCCACAGCCTGGGCAGTATAAATAACCAGTACACCGTCTACGTTCTCATCTTTAAGACAAGCCTCCAAAACCGCACCATAACGGTCAGCTTTAGCGTCTCCTAAAATGTCAACCGGATTTCCTCCACTCCAGTAAGGGGGAAGGATGCCATTGAGAAGTTCTATGGTTTGCGGACTTAGCTTTGCAAGTTTGCCGCCCCTAGCTATAAGCGCGTCTGTAGCCATAACTCCTGGACCGCCAGCGTTAGTAACTATGGCCAAGTTTGGCCCTTTTGGCAACGGTTGAAGCCCCAACACCTCGGCGCAGTTAAATAGGTCGGCTATTTCTTCAACGCGGACTATGCCGGCGCGTTTAAAGGCTGCATCGTAAATGTCATCTTCGCCTGTGAGGGATCCTGTGTGAGATGCAGCTGCTTTTGCACTTTCGCTGAATTTTCCTGCCTTAACCACAATTATGGGTTTTGTTCTAGCAAAGTGCCTTGCGGCACTCATAAATTTCCTGGCATCCGTTATTCCTTCAACATACATGAGGATGCTTTTTGTTTTTGGATCTGTACCTAAGTAATCTATGAGGTCTCCGAAGTCCACATCAATCATAGAGCCTACAGATATGAAGTTGCTGAAGCCTATATTCTCACCAATGGCCCAGTCGAGAATGGCTGCGCCTAAAGCGCCACTTTGAGAAATGAATGCGATGTTGCCTGGTTTCGGCATCCTATTTATGAAAGTTGCATTCAACTGTATACTTGGCCTTATTATGCCTAAACAGTTTGGCCCAATAATTCGTAAACCATACTTTCGTTTAATCTCTAGGAGTCTATCCTCTAATGCTTTACCTTCGGGGCCAACCTCTTTGAAGCCAGCAGAGATTATTATTAAACCTTTAATTCCAGCTCTGCCGCACTGCTCTACAACGTCTGGAACGGTTTTTGCAGGAGTAGCAATAACCGCAAGATCAACAGTCTTTGGAAGCTGCTCCACGCTCTCATAAGCTTTAAGCCCCAAAATCTCCTTTTTTCGAATGTTAACAGGATAAACTTCCCCTTCAAAGCCTAAATCAAGAAAATTTTTCATTAAGGCATATCCAACAGAGCCTACCTCATCGCTTGCACCAACCACGGCAACGCTTTTCGGATTAAAAATCTTGTCAAGATACACGGTTACCAATATTAAACACCAGCAACTTGAAGATTCAGCCTCCACAATTAAAACTTTATGCATTAACACTATAACTTCATTTGATAAAGAAGATTCAGCACAAAAATGATAGAAAGAGCAAATGGCGGGTTCTCTAAACCAAAATGTGGGAGAACAATGTACAACGGTATTTCAAAAATAGAATTTGGCTACTTCTTATTCATCAAGTATTCATGTATGGCTCTTGCCGCTCGTTTTCCAGCACCCATGGCGCTTATGACTGTTGCCTCTCCAGTCACTATATCTCCGCCTGCGTAAACACCTTCAAGACTTGTTTTTCCATTTTCATCGGTCACTATTGTGCCCCACTTAGTAACTTGTAAGCCTTCGGTGGTACGTTGGATTATTGGGTTTGGCGTTCGCCCAATGGCTATTATAACCGTGTCTGTGTCCATTATAAACTCTGAACCCTTAACTGCAACGGGTCTGCGCCTGCCTGACTCGTCTGGAGGCCCCAGCTCCATGCATATGCATTCCATTTGTTTAACCCAGCCTTTTTCATCGCCAATAAACCGTGTAGGCGCAGCTAGAAACTTGCAGCTTATCCCTTCTTCTTCAGCATTTTCAATCTCCTCCTTCCTCGCAGGCATCTCCTCCCTTGAACGGCGGTAGACTATGCAGACTTCTTCGGCGCCTAAACGCAAAGCGGAGCGGGCAGAGTCCATGGCAACGTTTCCGCCGCCAATGACTACAACGTGCTTGCCAATTCTAATGGGTGTATCGTACTTTGGAAACGCATAAGCCTTCATGAGGTTAACTCTAATCAAAAACTCGTTGGCCGAGTAGATTCCGCCAAGGTTTTCTCCAGGTATTCCTAGAAACTGGGGCAAGCCAGCGCCTGTTCCAATAAAAACCGCGTCAAACCCTCTCTCTTTAAGAAGTTCTGGAATAGTATAGGTTCTTCCTATAAGGTAGCCTAGCTTAAGCTCTACGCCTAACTTTTTAATATAATCAACTTCTGCTTGAACAATACTTTTTGGCAGACGAAACTCTGGAATCCCGTAAACCAATACGCCTCCTGGAAGATGTAAAGCCTCAAAAATTACAACTTCGTGTCCAAGCTTGGCTAAGTCAGCCGCAGCCGTCAAACCAGCAGGTCCCGCGCCTATTATGGCTACTTTCTTGCCCGTTGGAGGGGCCTTTTCAGGAATTGTAAAACCCTTAGCCCTCTCCCAATCAGCTAAGAATCTTTCAAGTCTACCGATGCTTACAGGGTCGCCGACTTTGCCCAAAACACAGAATTTTTGACATTGCTCTTCTTGGGGGCAAACTCTGCCACAAATGGCTGGAAGACTGTTTTTCTCCTTAATTTTTCTAATGCCTTCTGCGTATTTTCCCTCCCGCAGCAACTTGATGAACGCGGGGATATTAATTTCAACGGGGCAACCTTGAATGCACTGAGGTTTTGGACATTGAAGGCAACGGTTAGCCTCTTCGATGGCTTGCTCCTCCGTATATCCTAAAGCAACTTCATTGAAGTTTCTTCTGCGAACCTCCGGCGGCTGCTTTGGAATGGGAACAGCCTCTTTCTTAACTTTAGGTTTTGGTTTACTCTCCGCCACAGTTGCAACCTCCAAGCTCCCACAATAATGCGCTTAGACGCTCTTCTGGGAGAAGCATGCGTTGACGCTTAATTAACTCGTCAAAATCCACTTGGTGCCCGTCAAATTCTGGTCCATCTACACAGCCGAACTTCATTTGTCCGCCAACAGTTACTCGGCAGACGCCGCACATTCCCATGGCATCAACCATAATAGGCATTAAAGTCACAACGGTTGGAATGTTAAAGGGCTTAGTAATTTCACAAACGTTCTTGAGCAGTGGAACAGGCCCCATGGCAATGCAGCGATTAAACTTTTCCTCAGCTACAATTTCCTTCAAAAATTCTAAACCTTGATAACCTTCAGAGCCATCGTCTGTCGCCACATAAAGCCTATGGCTTAAGGTTTTCATTTCCTCTTTAAAGAGGAGGAGGCTCTTTATCCGGGCGCCAATCACTGTAATCACAGTGTTTCCAGCCTCGCGTAAGGCTTTAACTTGTAAAAGCATCGGAGCAACCATCACTCCACCGCCCACGCATAAAACTTTGCCGAAATTTCTAATTTCAGATGGGTTACCTAGAGGTCCTGTAATGTTCCATATTCGATCGCCCTTTCCCAGAAGACCAAGCTGCTTTGTTGTTTTCCCCACTTCGTTGAAGACAAATGTTATTGTTCCCTTTTCTTTGTCGTAACCAGCGATGGTTAGAGGTACCCTTTCACCTTTCTCGTCGATGATAACTATAATGAATTGTCCGGGCTTAGCCTTCTCCGCAATTTCCGGAGCATAAACCTCAAACAACTTGATTTTTGGAGCAACCTCTTTAGCCGTTAAAATCTCATACATGCGCTAAGCCTCCTTTTTCAAAAGTCTTGCAGTGGAAATAGAAGCGACTTTATTTACGAAGGCATCTAACTTCTTTTCGAATTCGCCTACAAGCCTTGGAGAAGCCTCAAAAAGTTCAAACCGTTCAAGAAGACCCATTTTTCCTAAAACATCTTTTAGAACAGCCATGTTTCTTTCGGCAGTGTCTCTGCCTTCTTGGAGCTTACAGTCTTCAGCTGAACAAACAGCAGCCATCACTCCGTCAAAACCGTTTTGCAACGCGTTGACTACGTGAACAGGGTCAAGCGCTTTGAAGCATGGAACTTCCATTGTTACAGCGTTTCTTTTTAAGGAAACATTTTCGGGGTTATCGAGGGTGGAAAACTCTGACCATTGACAGCAGAAAACCAAAACTAAAGGAAATCTGCCCTCAGCTTTCAGCTTAATTGCCGAATCGCAATAACGTCTTAGAATAGTCTCAAACTCGAAACCTTTAACTTGAATTGCATGGTGAGGGCAAACCAAAGCGCATGCGCCGCAGCCCATACATGAGTCGTAAAGAATTTTAGGCGTTGCAAAGGGTTCCGCTTCTATGGCGGAGTAAGGGCATATGAAAACGCATTTGTCGCAGCCAACACATTTTTCAGTGTCATAAACTGCCTTTCGCGAATACTTTACTACTGTAATTGCGTCTCCGGTGAAGCCTAAATCTTCAAGGACTTTTCTGCCCAAGGCTAGTCGGCGAGTGTTGATTTTTGTTCCTTCTTTAAAGCGGCAAAACTCATCTTCACATTGGATGGACACTACTTTCTTTACGCCTAAACCTAAAACCTTGAAAATGAATTCTGTTGGAATTCGCCCCGAACAGGGCAAACGTAACGGAATATAATCTTTAATGCTTAAGCCTTGGCTTGTCAGTACTTCTTCAATTTCGTATGTTGAAGGGGAGTTGCCGCGGCACATGAAAACAAGGGTTTCCGCCTTACTCTTTTCTAGCATATGCTCAACATGTTTTAGTAAACTGTCATAGTTGTAATAGGCTATTTCTATGGCAAAAACTGGACATGCACTGTAGCATATACCGCAGACCTGGCACTTCTGCAAATCAATCTCCACTTTACCAGTTTCTGCGTCGCGCTGGATAGCCTCATAGGGACATATGGAATAGCAAATTGCACAGCGACTACAGTAATCTTGGTTTATACTTACCACAGCGAAACGGTCTTCGCTCATCGGGGCATTTCTCCAATACCATGCCAATTGCATAAGCGCTGATGAGCGCTAGAAGTTTTGAAAAAGGGATTACGTGGAATATAATGTTTTTGGAGCAAAATTTCGAATTTTCCTATTGCTTATAGTAATATGGTCGACGAATGTATCCATACGCCTCTAAGGCAGCTGTTATGCCCTGCCCCACCGCCGTCCCAACTTGTTTAACTGGATGATTGGTAACGTCGCCTGCCGCGTAAACTCCAGAGATGTTTGTCCTTTGGCGAATATCAATTTTAATGTAACCATGCTCATCTACCTCTACGCCTGCTTCTTTGGCTATTTGACTGTTAGGAGATTCTCCAACTTGAACGAAAACCCCGTCTATAGGCAGTTCCCTAATTTCTCCAGTTTTCATGTCAAAAAGCACTGCCTTGCTCACCAATTTCTCGCCCTTAACCTCTTTCAACTCCATATTCCACAACACTTCTACGTTGCTTTTTTCCATTAACGCTTTAACTAGGGCTTCTTCGGCGCGGAAGACGTTTCTACGATGGACAATTTTAACCTCTGAGACAAGCTCCGCCAAGTATAGGGCCGTGATCACTGCAGAGTTCCCGCCGCCAACAACAAGAACACGTTTACCTTTAAACAGTGGCCCGTCGCATACTCCACAGTAGCTTACCCCCCTTCCTCTGAATTCTTTTTCACCAGGAACACCTAACTCGCGATAGCTTGTCCCAGAGGCAATTATGACCGCTTTAGCTTTATAGACGCCTTTGTTTGTCTTTACACTTTTTTCTTCACCCTTGAGATCCAGGCTTACCACCTTTTCAAATTCATTTATCACTACCCCTAACCCTCTACACTGAGCAGCCATCTTTTGCATCAATTCTGAACCGCTTATTCTTTCAAATCCTGGATAGTTCTCAATTATGGGTGCGTCTGCGGTGGTTCCACCAGTCATCTTTTCTTCGATGATTAGGGTTTTTAATCCACTTCGTACTGCGTAGATTCCCGCTGTTAAGCCCGCAACGCCTGCCCCAATTATTATTAAATCCCAATTTTCCATGAGTGAAGGCCTCGTTTAACTGTCTGCTAAACAAAATTATATGTTTTTAGAGCCAGATTATTCGTCTTCAAAGTCTAGTTCTGTAATTTCCAGTTCATAGCATTCCTCACATAACCCATCATAGGTTTCATATTCTTCTCTGGAAATTTTCCTTCCACAGCTTAAACACCTGCAAACCTCTTCATCATTTTCTACCATTTTAAACACATTCTAACATAAATCACGCTTCTATGGCTTAACATATAGTTTTGCCAAAGCCTTTTCGTAATCACAACCTCTGATAAATAATCTCGCAAAAGCTAATAACACTACTGCCTCAAAATTTTCCGTGCTTAGTTCTGCCAAAAATCAATACTTAAACACACGTAACAAAATGCAAGGATTCAACAAAAAGTTGCCATAAAAATGAATAAGGAAATTATTGTCTTGCTTTAGTCAAACTCTAGTTCTTGGATGAATGTGCCGTGCCATGTGTGGTACCAGACTTGCCCTGTGTAGCCGTTGACGCTGAGCATGCCATATGGCTGACCGTTGAGTTCGACCATGACATGATAGTAGCCGTAGAAGGGTTTTACTTCGCCTACTGTTGTTCCTGGATAGTAGGTGTTTAGGTATTGCTGTGCATAGACTTTGGCTTGGTCTACAGTTACCGGCATAGTTGATGTAGGTGCTGCTCCATACCAGTTGTATCCACCCATCATGCCATGCATGCCATACCAGCCACCTGTTCCGCTATGCATGCCGTATTTTGTGTTCCACATCATGTTAGGCCCATGTTCAGGATAAATGCTGCCAGTGTACTTGTCAATGAGCATTTCAAAGGCGCCTATGCCAGTGCTACGCTCATAGTACTGCACATAAAAGTTCAGCGAGTACTCCTCTATTTCGCTAACTGCCAAGTCAGGATTGTTAAGTGATATAAGATACCTTTGAGCAATTTCTGCTGCCTTGTCAATTGTTATTGGGGCTGTGGGTGTGTTAGGATAAGCGGGATACGTTGGGATACCAAAGCCGTTCCAGCCGTTTCTTCCATGGCATCCTCTGCCGCCGTAGGGGTAAGCTGGATACGCTGGATATGCTGGATTTGCCGGATATGTGGGGTAAGCTCCATAGTTGCCGTATGTTGGCGAATATCCATAGATGTTCCATCCGCCCATGTGGCTATAGACCGCCGTTATTAGGATTGCGAATGCTAATCCGCTGAGCACTGCAATGCTGACTATTTTCCATTTTTCCATTCGAATCACCTCACTTTAAACCATGCATGGCGTGGGATAAAATAGTTCGCTGAAACATAAGCGAAACAAATGCTGAAACATTCTGAAACGATAGATTAACGACATATTTTACCATGCAAAAGAATGCAACGGTCATCATGATAATGCTTAAATCCGTCGAAAAGTATTTCTTTTTGAAAGTAAAATGCGCAAAATAAACGCTTTCTTAACGCTCTTCACGGTCTCTATAATTTCCTTAATTATTCTCGTAGCTGTAAGTTTCTATTTTTTTACAGCAAGTGTTCAATATCCATGGAATTGGATGTGGATGCACATGGGTGGCATGATGGATGGAAACTACCAAGTTCCAACGCAAAATCCAGTCTCGCCGTATTTTGGAGCGCTTTTTATCGGACTTGTTATCCTTACAGTGTTCAGCGTGTTTGGAGTAATCTATTTCATAGCATTTCCAGAAGTAAAAATTACAAGTAAGCCTTCAGAAAACCACATGGAAAGTTTTCAAGGAAACTTGACAACCCCCTATTCGGCTGTTTTGAAAGCATTAACACCAGAGGAACGCAAAATCATTGAAATTCTAATGGTTCACAATGGAAAATACTTGCAGAAATACTTGAGGAAAGAGGCGGGACTGACAAGGCTGAAAACACACAGGATTCTATCACGTTTAAGCGAAAGAGGCTTGCTATCTCTGAAAAGAGTTGGAAACACCAATGAAGTGGTCTTGGCAGACTGGCTTACACAACAACCTAAAACCCAAGAAACAGAAAATTGAGAATACCCCCAAATTCTTATTTTAGGTAAAAGTTTAAGGGCGATAGTGTACACTAAGTTATGGGGTACATATGAGGGATAAAGTTCTCCATCGGTGAAGACAAAACCTTTAATATTCCTAAAAACAGTTCAGAAAGTTTTATGGAGATTCTGAAACAAATCGAGGAAAAATGGCAGAAACGCTGGGAAGAAGCTAAAATTTTTGAGGCAAACCCAGACCCTTCGAAGCCTAAATTCTTTATAACAGTGGCTTATCCGTATCCGAACTCCCCACAGCATATAGGGCACGCGCGAACCTACACTTTGGCTGATGTTTACGCGCGTTATATGCGGATGCGCGGCTACAACGTGCTATTACCCATGGCTTTTCACTACACGGGAACGCCTGTTTTAGCCATGGCGAAACGCTTGGCAGAAAACGATGAAGAACTTATAAACGATTTTGTAAACGTCTATAAAGTTCCAAGGGAAAAATTGAAAGAGTTGACAAATGCCCTTGCTATGGCAAGATATTTCCATGAAGAAATTAAAGAAGGAATGAAGCACATAGGCTATTCCATAGACTGGAGACGGGAATTCACAACCATAGATCCCCAATACAACCGCTTCATAGAATGGCAGTTCCAAAAGCTTAGCCAAGCGGGGTATATAACCCGTGGAAGCCATCCAGTGGGTTGGTGTCCAAAAGACGGAAACCCTGTCAGTCAACATGACACTGTAGGAGATGTTGAGCCGGAAATAGGCGATTTCACGTTAATAAAATTTCACTATGCGGATTGGTTTATGCCCACGGCTACTTTGCGTCCAGAAACAGTTTTCGGCGTGACTAACATATGGCTTAATCCAAAGGCCAAATATGTAAAGGCTCATGTGGATGAAGAGAACTGGATAATAAGCCAAGAATGCGCAGAAAAACTCACTTTTCAGAATCGCAAAGTCACAGTGCTAGAAAGCTTTGAAGGAAAAGAGCTTATGGGCAAAACTGTTAAAAATCCAGTTACAGGCGATGAAGTATTAATTTTACCCGCAGACTTCGTTGACCCCAAAAACGCAACGGGCGTTGTGATGTCTGTGCCTGGACATGCACCTTACGATTATGTTGCCTTGGAAAACCTCAAGCATGATTCAGCGAAAATAAAGGAATACGCCTTGAACGAAACAGTTGTGAAAGCCATAAAAGCAGTTTCAATAATCGAGGTTCCTTCCTACTCAGATATACCGGCGGAAGACGTTGTCATAAAAATGGGAATAACCCAACAGACAGACTCCAAACTGGAAGACGCCACGAAAGAGGTTTACAGACACGAGTTTCACAACGGGAAAATGAAGGCAAACACCGGGAAATACGCTGGACTGCCGGTGGCTGAAGCAAAAGAAAGGGTTAAACAAGAGCTGATAAGCGAAGGCAAAGCCACCATAATGTATGAACTTTTAAACAAGCCTGTCCGATGCCGCTGTGGAACAGAATGCGTAGTGAAAATATTTGAAGACCAGTGGTTTATTGACTATGGCAACAGTGAATGGAAAGCCCTAGCCCACAAATGCCTAGAAAAAATGAGGATTCTCCCAGAAGATTTGCGCACAGAATTCAACTATGTAATAGACTGGCTTCATGAAAGAGCATGCGCAAGAAAGTCAGGCTTAGGCACGAGGCTTCCTTGGGATGAAGACTGGATTATCGAATCGCTTTCGGATTCCACAATTTACATGGCATACTATACCATAGCAAGGCACATAAAAGAACATGGAATACAGCCAAACCAGCTAACACTAGAAGTTTTCGACTACATATTCTTGGGAAAAGGCGATGCTGCACAGATATCTCAAAAAGTTGGGCTCAACGAGGAAATACTGGAGAAAATGCGCAGCGAATTCACCTATTTTTATCCCTTGGACAGCCGCCATTCTGGACGCGATTTGGTTCCAAACCATTTGACGTTCATGATATTCAACCACGTAGCCATATTCCCAGAAGAGCAATGGCCTAGACAAATTGTAACTAACGGCAGCGTGACAATGATGGGGGTGAAAATGAGCAAGTCTTTCGGCAACATAATCCCCCTAAGAGAAGCCTTGAAAATGTTCGGAGCAGATCCGCTGCGATTAAGCGTCCTTGCAACCGCGGAACTTCTTCAAGACGCGGAATTCAGCCAAGCAGTAGCTAAATCCATGCAGGATAGAATAGAACGCCTCTACAGGTTCGTCGTAGAATTCGCCAAAGAAAACAGGAAAACTGAAGTTTCAGAAAGCATGTTTACAACAATAGACCGTTGGATGCTCAGCCGCTTGCAAGAACACATAAAAAACGCCACGGAATTCATGGATATGCTGGCGGTGCGCAAAGCCATACACACAATTCTCTACGAGTTAGAACAAGATTTTCAATGGTACCAAAAGCGCATAAAAGACCAAAAGGATAACCCAGAAAGAAAAGTGGCTATAAACCATGTTTTCAGCGAAGTTATAAACGCCCAGATAAGAATGCTGGCTCCTGTGGCGCCCCACATATGCGAAGAGCTCTGGGAAAAAATCGGCGGAAAAGGCTTTGTATCCTTAAGTTCATGGCCAACAGTCGACGAGGCGAAATTGGATGTTAAAGCGGAAGAAAACGAAGCCTTAATTATGGGCTTGCTGGAGGACACTCAAAACATATTTAAAGCAACCAACATAATGCCTAAGAAGGTTTTCTATTATGTGGCAGCTCCGTGGAAATGGAAAATCTATAGGATGGCGCTTGAAAAATCAGCAGCGGGAAAAATTGTGCAAAAGGATTTGATGAGAGAATTAATGAAGGATTCAGAGCTGCGCGCCAAAGCCAAAGAAGTGGCGGATTTCGCCGGCAAAATTGTGGAGGAAATCAATAGAATGCCCCCGGAGAAGAAGCAGAAGCTACTAAAAATCGGAGGGCTCGACGAAAAACAACTTTTGAAAGACGCGGAAGACTTCCTAAAAAAGGAAATCAATGCGGAAATACATTTCTACGGGGAGAAGGATGCCCAGCGTTATGATCCCAAAAATAGGGCGCATTTGGCTAAGCCATTACGTCCAGCAATCTATGTGGAGTGACCTATCAGCCAAGCGATTCTCTCTGTTAAATTTGTATCTTTCACAAAGATAAAACTATATTCAACAGTTTACTATGAAATCCTAGCAAACGGGTCCGTGGCGCAGCATGGACAAGGGCTGAACTCCAAAAAGCGCGTCGGCCTTCTAAGCCGGAGATCCCGGGTTCAAATCCCGGCGGACCCGCCACTCTTAATTTTTAACAAATAAAGGGTAAAAGCTCTATACTGGAGAGACTTCGGTTGTGAGCGGAAATTATAAATTGGTAATGTAATAATAGATGATAAACGCCTTAAGATTTAACTATTACTTGTTTAAGGGGAGTAAGGTTATGAGCACACACGCAGAAGAGTTGAAACTTCGCCTAATGACTATTGAGCTTCTTAGAACTGCAAAGTATAAACGTAACATTACTTACCGTGAACTGTCTTCTAAAACGGGTTTGCCCGTGACGGTTTTAAGCAGATATGCGAAAGGGCATGTTTTGCCTAATGCGGAAAGGGCGAGGCAGCTTTGGAAGGTTTTAACAAAATTTGTAGGCTTAGAGAATGAGCTTCGCAGTAGAATAAAGTTTAATGATGACGGTTATTTTGATAATACTGAAATTATAGGGGATTGCAACATTCTTCAGCAAGCAGCCAACCATGCGCTTGCAAACTTTGCTGGAAAACGAGTTACAAAGGTTTTCACAGCTGCTGTAGACGGGATCCCCTTGGCGGCTATGGTGGCAAACGCCCTTGGAGTCAACCTTGTAATAGCCAAAAGAAGCAAGGAGGTTGGAGTTAAAGAGTTCCTTGAGGAGACTTACGCGCTTAAAGATTCTGGAGTCACCATGACTCTTTATGTGCCTAAGGACGCTATCAAAAAGCGGGACAGCGTCCTAATAGTTGACGACATGATTAAAACTGGAGAAACACAAGCAGCCCTTGTAAATCTGGTGCGCAAGGCTAAGGCTGAAATTTCAGGGGTTTTTTCCCTCATAGCCATAGGAGACGAGTGGAAAGAGAAAATGAAACTTCCTGATGGATGCCCAGTAGAAGTCATAACCTACATTAAAAAATCCTAAAACATGTACAGTCGCCTCTCATAAGACAAGAAGCGCATTTCCGCTTCCTACAGAAATTCTTGCCTAAACGAAGTAGGGCGGATTCAAAGTTTACGAAAGATTTATCGGCTACCCTGTTTTCAGCCCAAAAATTCTCAAGATGCTGCAATGCTTCCTGAGGCTTTTCATCTTTTATTATTCCAAGGTTTTGGGCTGCAAGAATAACTAAGCTTGTAGGGTTCGGTTTAGCTTTTTCCCAAATGCCTCGGAGTTCCCTTAGGAAAATGTTGACGGTCACGTCGCCTATGCCTTTTCCAAGAGCTTTTAGCTCCGCTTCTAAATCGTTTGGGCTTGAGGCTTTTTCATGAATTTTTGTCAGTTTCCCATCATACTTTTCCATGAGGTTTCGCATAACCATCAAAAGTTTATCCGCTGTTTTAAAATCGTAGCGAGTATAGCTTCCCTCGTCTAGAATCCTTACAAGTCCGTCCCATCCAGTTTCAAGGATTCTTTTAGGATTTAAAACATTGTATTTTTGGAAGCACTTGTAAGTTTTAATGGCTGAAGCCTCTGTTATAGGAGCCCCGAAAAGTATAGCCGCCAAAAACCACTTGAAAATCTCCTCTTCCCTTCCGCTTTCTAAATCTATGCCTAAAATTTCAGAGTATTTCCTCCCAAAATTTTCCACTAAAAACTCGAGGCTTTCCCGTCTCAATTTTGGCGTCACCTCTATTTAACGAATTTATACTGCACAAGCATAAAACGGTTAAGTGAGGCCCCTTTATGCGGACAATAGAGTGGCGCGGCGGAAAAGTAGTAACTATAAACCAGCTGAAGCTTCCAAGGGAAACAGAGTTTCTTGAAATGTGCAGCTGCAACGAGGTGGCTGAAGCCATAAAAACCATGAAAATAAGGGGTGCACCCCTACTAGGCGCCGCTGCAGCCTATGCACTTGCTTTAACGGCTTACCATTCAAAAGCAAAGGAGCCAAACGATTTAATAGGCGAGTTGGAAAGGGCTGCGGAAACCTTGAAAAGGACAAGGCCTACTGCGGCGAACCTCTTCTGGGCTGTAGATCGCGTTCTAAACAAGGCACGAAGTCTTCATGTAAGCCCTAGAGAGTTAGCCGAAGCAGTGGTCATGGAAGCAGAAAAAATAGCCGAAGAGGATGCGATTGCAAACCGTCTGATAGGAAAGCATGGAGCAGCCCTCATAGAAGACGGAGACACTGTGCTAACCCACTGCAACGCAGGAGCCTTGGCAACAGTCGAGTACGGCACAGCATTAGGCGTTATAAGGGCCGCTGTGGAACAAGGCAAAAAAGTTAGGGTTATAGCCACTGAAACAAGGCCGAAACTTCAAGGCGCACGACTGACAACCTATGAGCTTAAACGCGACGGAATACCAGTCACCTTAATAGCTGACACTATGGTTGGCTACGCCATGTATAATCGCATGATTAACAAGGTTGTTGTGGGAGCAGACAGAATTGTGCAGGACGCAGTTATCAACAAGATAGGAACATACCAAATAGCGGTTTTAGCCAAGGAACATGGCATTCCGTTTTACGTTGCCGCACCCAAATCAACTTTCGACCTTGTCCACAAAGCGGCAGAAATAACCATAGAGGAGAGAAACCCCGAAGAAGTCACGTTTATAGGCTCAGAGAGGATAGCCCCAGAAGGTGTAGAAGCCCTAAACCCAGCGTTTGATATAACTCCGTTAAAATATGTGACAGCCATAATCTGCGAAGAAGCACCATATATAAGGAGGCCTTGTCAAGTTTAAAGCCAGCAAAACAATAAAGACTAGCTGAGAGGCGCTTAAATGAGCAAAAATAAGGAAAAAGCACCGCCACGTCAAGAAACAAAAATTGAGGGCGTGCTCGCAGAAAAGGGAGTGAAAATTGCAAAAAAACAAGGCGTGGAGGAGCTTAAGGCTAAGGGGTATGGCACAGACGAGGAGGACGCTTTAATTCTAAACTTTTATGAAGCATTATACTTGGTGGATAAAGGCTTATTGGAAGTGAAAGACGAAAAAGGAGCCCAAATGGCGTTTAACATGCTTTTACAAGCTGCAGAGAAAACCGACGAAAACGCTTGGTCCAAATATTTAGTATACCGTGATTTGAGAAGTCGCGGATACGTGGTTCGCGAAGGCTTCGGCTTAGGAGTAGACTTCAGAGCCTACGAAAGAGGCGAATATGGAAAGGACACAGCCAAATACCTAATCCTAAGCCTTCAAGAGGGAAAACCCTTAACGCTGGAAGCCTTAACCCAGACACTGAAACAGTGCCAAAGCCTAAAAAAAGAGCTAATTTTGGCGGTTATGAGCCGCCGAGGGGAAATAGTTTACTATTCAGTTTCCCAATTAACCCTAAAATAAGGGAGGGCTGAGCCGTGAAAACCCTCAAAATGGTTCGGGGAATGAGAGATTTCCTTCCACAAGAAGCTGAAATGCTGAGGCTTATTGAAGGCAAAGCCAGAAAAATAGCTAAGCTTTACGGCTATAAAGAGATAATAACCCCTGTTGTGGAATCCTACGAGCTTTTAGCCGCAAAATCAGGGGAAGAAGTGCGCTCCAGAATGTACGCTTTTAAAGATTTGGGCGGAAGAAAAGTTGCTTTAAGACCCGAGTTTACGGCTTCAGTGGCAAGGCTCGTGGCAACCACCCTACGGAACGCGCCTAAACCCTTACGGTTGCTTTGCATTGGAAGCTTATACCGTTATGATGAGCCCCAGAAAGGCCGTTTCAGAGAGTTTTGGCAGTCAAACTTTGAGCTTATGGGCTCTGAAAAACCAGAGGCGGACGCGGAAATACTGCTTTTAACCAACAGCCTCATGAAGTCCGTTGGATTGAGGAATTACGCCTTCAAAATTGGGCATATAGGGGTTTTAAGGGGAATTTTAAACCGTGAAGGCTTAACGGAAGACGTTCAGAACAGGGCTTTGCAGCTTATGGATAAAAAACAGTATGAAGACGCCCTAAACCTAGTTAAGGACGCTGGCGTCTCAGAGAAATGCTGGATGCTTTTGCAGAAAATGGTGAATGTGAGAGGCTGCAACCTTTCCAATGTTTTAGGCGAGATGAAAAGGCTTGTGGAAGATTATGGTGAGGCTTCTGAAGCCGTCGACAACCTTACCAAAATCATAGAACTTGTTTCAAAGGCTCATGATCTGGATATTATGGTGGACGCTGGCTTCGCACGGGGTCTGGAATACTATACAGGAATGATTTTTGAGGTTTACGTTCCAGAGCTGGACATAGCCTTAGCCGGCGGAGGAAGATACGACAAGCTTGTGGAGCTGTTTGGAGGCGAACCCACTCCAGCCGTAGGCGTTGCCCATGGACTTGACCGGATAATGCTTGCCCTCCAAGAACAAAGGGCATCCCTAAACATTCAAGGGGAAAAAACGGTTATGGTGGTTTCTGTGAGCGAAACCTTAAACCACGAGGCCTTGAGGATTTCGGAAATCCTGAGGGCGGAAGGCATACCTGTAGAGGTTGAGGTTATGGGGAGAAAAGTTGCCAAGGCTTTGGAGACTGCTAACAGAAGGGGAATAGCCTACGTGGTTATAGTTGGGGAGAGGGAGCTGAAGGAGGGGGCGGTTATCCTTCGAGACATGCAAAGAAAAGAGCAGCGCCTAGTGAAAATTGAGAAGTTGGCGAAGGCCATTGGAACTGGGCTGAATTAAGCCTCTGGGGCTTTTTCTCTTCTTAGAAAATCTCCAATATCCAGAACATTTTCCACAGCCACCCCCCTTTTTAATTCATCGAGGTTTTGTCTGATTCTGCCGAAGCCTAGGCATTCGCCATGCTTGTTCAAAATTAAAGTGTAGCTGCCTTTTTCCCTTGAACCTTCAACGTGCGTAATGCCCTGTTTGAATATGTCTCTTCCGCATACGAAGAGCCAAGCAGCCTTGTCATCAACAACTATTCGGTTTTCTGCCTTTTCGGCAATTAATAAAAGTAGAGGAAAACTTGGAAGGAACTTTCCGCGCTCCATTTTTCCGAGGGGGAAACCCGCATAATAATACCAATTCTTTTTGACTAAACTTCTAAGATTAGGGGGTATGTAGAAAAACCTGTTGCCTTTTCTCGCCACAAGCTCCCAGTCTAGGTTTATTTGGGCGGAATCGAAAAGTTTTATGAAATTTTTTATTTGCTCTGCCATTTTCCTTATCCCTTGGTAAGTTTGCATACGAAAAAGCCTTGGGTTTCCCCCGGCCAGATCCGTCGGCAATCCCTTACGGAACTGTCAATCTGTTTTCCGAAAATTTTTGTTGGGGCTTCTTTTCCGTGGCACTTTACTTCTGCAACTTTTAGCTTCAAGTTTTTGACGGCCCAGTCTATGTTAAGTTCGTTTTCTTCAGGTTCTAAGGAGCATGTGGAGTAAACGAGTTCGCCGTCACCAGCGAGAATTTTTGCAGCTTCAGCGAGGATTTCCCTCTGCAGCTTTGCGTTTCGTTCAACATCAGCTAATGTCCTTCGTTTAAACCACTCCTTGTCTGTGGCAAAATTGCCGCTGCATGGAACGTCAAGCAGTATTCGGTCAAATTTTAAGCCAAGCTTTGAGGCTTGTCGGGCATCCCACTGATAGACCACAGTGTTTTTGACTCTGCAACGTTCTAGCTGGTTTGTTAAAGCGTTAAGTCTCCGCCTGTTGACATCTAGGGCTATGATAGCACCTGTGTTCTCCATTAAATCGGCTAACTGAACGGTTTTGCCGCCCGGAGCAGCACATGCATCTAAAACAGTTTTTCCCTTCAAATCAGTGAATAGCGTCGCGGGAATTTGGGCGGCTGCCTCTTGGATTGAATAGTATCCTAAGAGGTATTCGATGGTTGCTCCAGCTGAGAATTTTGATGCAGCAACCCAGTAGCCGTTTTCAAGGAAGGGAACCTTCTCAAGTTTAAAGCCTAAACCCTCAAGCCTTTCAATAAGGTTAAAGCCCTTAACGTTCACAGTGTTTATCCTAATAGCTTGTTTAAGCTTGGTTTCTCTGAATTCCCAGCCAAGCCTGCGGTAGCGGCTTATGAAAAACGCTTTGCCTGACATTAAAAAGATAAGATGGTGAAAACCCATAAAAGCTTGGCGTATAAAAGCCATTAAACGCATAAAAAGGAGTTTAGCCATATATGAAGGCGAAGGCTTTCATCTCAGGTCCGATTCAAGGCATGGAGACAAGGCAGTCGTATAGAGAAAGGATTGGCGAGATTTGTGTTCGCTGCGGATACGAGCCCGTCGACCCGTGGAAACGTGAAAAAATACTTTACAAAGGAACTGAAAACGGTTGGTGGGAGAAAGTTCCAGCGGACGGTTTTATAAAACGGGATTTAGAAGACATTGAAAAATGCAGCGTTCTAATTGCGTATATGCGTAAGCTTTCGGCGGGAACATGCATGGAGCTTTTCTACGCGAAAATGAAGGGGAAAAAGACCATATGCATATGCGGCCTCAAAAGCCCAAGCCCATGGATAATAGTGCATTCAGACATAACCATTAAGAAAATAGAAGAACTAGAAAGCGCACTAAAGGCAATAAACATTCATTAACATAGCTTAATCTAGGATGGAGTGTCATTCAAAAAAGAGGAAAGCCGAAAGGAAATGCTTGATCGCATATTGGAAATGGGTTTTTAGATATGCCAAAATGCGGCGAGCTTAAAAAATAAAGAAAATAAAATTGTGTTTGTACGCAGACTATCTAATTGTACCACCACAATTAGGGCATTGTGAAAGCGCCGAATCGACAAGCATTCCACAATATTGGCATCTTATCTTTACGATTTCTTTTATTGTCTCTTTAATTTCCCTTTGTGAAGTAATAATTACGGTTTGCATAGAATAGTCTATTTTTTCTTTCCAGTTTTCCGCATCATCTACATTGAATTCATATCTTGGGAGACCAAATGTACCTTTGTCTCTAATCATATTTATGGCAAGTTTCTTAAATGGGCCAGCTCCGACAATCGTTACTTCTGATATTTTTTCCAGAGGCAAATTTACCGCAGAATATCGGCCTTTAAAAATTATCCCCCTTTTTTCGTACTCGAAAGAAATCTTCTTGCTTGTCAAATAAAGCATACCTTTTGTTCCATGATATTTTGCATTACCCTGTAGGATGATTTGTTCGCCAGGGGAAAGGGAGACCGTCATGTTCACCTTTGCAATTCAATTCCACATTCTGGGCATGCGGGTTTTTTGAATACTAAACCAACTTTTGGACAGCAATCAGCGCAAAATATTTTCTTGCATCGTGGACATTGCCATGCTGGTGGTCTAAATACTCCGCCTACTTGTTTGCCACAAGCAGAGCAAAATCCTCTAACCATTTTTGATCCGCCCAATCTTACGTGTTATTTTAACATAATATATCGTTTGCGCTTAGTTCGTAAAATTGTGGATATGATTAAGTATTTACATATCTGTATGCAGCGAGCATAATGCAGAACAGACCCTGGAAGGAGCGGTTGGATTAAATTTTTGTGGCGGCTCGTAGTCTTGCTGACCTAGACCTAGGGTTTTTTGCAATCTCCTCCTTAGATGGCCTAAGGGGCTTTTTCGTCAAAATTTCTAAGACGCCTTCCTTAGACTTTTCCCTTAGAAAGTTTTTGACTATTCGGTCTTCTAGAGAGTGGAAGGCTATTACGATGAGTCTGCCTCCGCTTTCCATTATGTCAAGGGCTTGGGGTAAAGCCTTCGCCAAACTTTCCAGTTCGCTGTTAACGGCTATTCTTAAGGCTTGGAAGGTTTTTGTTGCAAAATGGATTCTCCTACGGTGATACCAGGCAGGCGTGGCTCTTTCAACCGCCATAACCAAGTCCACAGTCGTCTTCAAAGGCCTAGATCGTGCAATCTCCTCGGCGATTCTCCTTGAAAACCGCTCCTCGCCATAAACCCTCAAAACCTGCTCGATATCCCTTACGCTCCAATAGTTCAGTATGGCCTCAGCGGTCAGCGTGTTCTGTTGCGGGTTATACCTCATATCCAGCGGTTCATCCCTCAGAAAAGAGAAACCTCGACGGCTTTCTTCCAAGTGCCAACTCGAAAATCCTAAATCGAATAAAACGCCTGAAACCCGCCCAAAACCATGCCCCTCAACTATCGAGCGCAAGTTTGCAAAATTGTCACAGACGAGGATTAAGCGATTCGCATAGTCTGTGCCCTCAATTTTAAGCTTAAGCCTCTCAATGAGCACGGGGTCGCAGTCAACGCCTAAAATCTTTCCGCTGGGCTTTGTACGCTCTAAAATAGCCATGGCGTGGCCGCCTTCGCCCACGGTGCAGTCCACAAAGTTTTTACAAGGCCCGGGGTTAAGACGCTGAATAACTTCTTCCTTCATAACTGAAAAGTGCAAGCGAAACCCCACATCTCCATAAATGAAGCTTAAACCTTATAACCGAATCTAAAACTTCCACCAGCGAAAATGGGGGCTATGCTTGTACTGGATTTTCAGCCGTTTGCCTTCTACTCCTAACCTTAGGCAGCACATATGAACATCGCACGCTTACTCGTGTCTGCGAAGTCTAAAACGATTGTTGTTCCAGACGATTATGAAACGTTAGAAGTCGCGGTGCGGCAGACTTCTCCAGGCGACACAATATACGTGAGGTCGGGGCGGCATACAATCAGCAACGATACGTTAGTCATTAACAAGACGCTTTCAATTATAGGCGAGGATGCTGCATCCACTTTCTTGATAGGCCCTGGCTATGGCTATGAATTCTTTCCTCTCCCAAGCAGCACGGAAAGGGATAAACCCACATACATGCTTTTAAACGGAGAAATAACCCCAGCTAACTTTATTATTCCTCCAAAAGTAGCCCTTCAGGTGAACGCGAGCAACTTCAGAATTTCGCACGTGACCATTGAAAGATGTGATATAGGTATTACGGTTTATGGCAATGGAACAACAGTAACTCACACGAAGATGCCCAGCGCCTCCATAACTGGCGCGCATTCAGTGATATCAGATAACACTATAGCAAGCATATCACTTAAGGGTGATCATCAAAAGGTCATGCGGAATTATGGAAGCATCAGCTTAGATGGATCCTTCAGTATCGTCGCCGAGAACAAGGCTGAAGGCGACATGCATCTCACAGGCGCTTACAACATAATTGCTGGAAACTCCTTTTCAACCATTTACATGGAAAATGCCCATTCGAACATAATCTGCAACAACTCGTTACTCTGCCTATGGGTCGGGTTTTACGGGCATACTTGTTCAAACAACACCATATGTAAAAACAAGTTTACAGGCCCTGGAATTTGGGGAATTTCGATGGGCACAGGCGCCTACAACGTCTTCCACGACAACTTAATATCCAATTACAAGGGGGAATAAAGCGGCTACGGCATAGCCCTAGGAGGATATGGCCAGATAGCAGAGAACAACATGTTCTATCGAAACATTTTTATAAACAATAACAGACACGTCAGCACCAACTGGGAAGTTTTAGGCGCGGGTAACTACTGGGACAACGGTAAAGAAGGTAACTATTGGGACGACTACAGCGGCACAGACGCGGATGGCGACGGAATAGGCGACACACCATACATTGTAAAAGGAGTTATATGGGATGAAAATGTCAGAGGGCACGTAGAATTCGTTTTCGGCCAAGATAATTATCCTCTCATGTCTCCCTTTGACATTAATACTATATCTATGGAATTGCCAGAGTGGGCACTTACCATACTGAATGCCTCACCGGAACCCAAACCTAACCAATCTTCCCCACCGAACCCCTTACCTGACCCAAACTTAACCCCACAAACTCAAATGTCAGAACCTTTCCCGCTCACATGGACATTGGCGGCTGCTGGATCAGTAGTCGCCATACTAATAGGCATAGCCTTCAAATTTGCCAAAATCAAGAAAAACAATAAACAAGTTGCCCGGTAAAATCTCAGCAGCAAGAAGAACAAATTTGATGAGGGAAACAAAATCAAATAAAACATGCATCATTACAAAAATACTTAGATTATTCAAGCTGATAGGGCATATAGAACGTCTTCCATTGACAACGATGAAAAACGAGAAGAGTGTGACTATGACAACTCCACGGAATTTAACGTTCACACACTACAAACAGCCACTTCTGCTTTAATAGAGAATGGAGCGCAGAAAAACTGGGGCACTCATGCAAAGCAAGAAGCAATCGTGCAATTGGCGAAATAAACAAAACTTGACACTGCACAATAGATGACCTCAAAATCCTTGAAAAAGAAAAGCAATAGCTACAAAGAAATGGTGTGCCTCACGCAAAGAAACAAAGCCTCATGCATACGTTTTCTTTGCAAAACGGGCAGGTTATCGGCTTATAGAAGGGCGAATTTGAATATGCTTGCGATAATTGAAGGCGTTAGACTATTGAGGAGGTGCAAGTAAAAGTGCTGATGTTTTGTCCAAACAATGGTGCGGCCGCCGGGATTCGAACCCGGGATCGCAGGCTTGGAAGGCTTTCACGTGCTGTTATAGCCTCTGTGTCCTAACCAGACTAGACGACGGCCGCATTTTGATTTCAGCATGGCATTGATTTTATATTAATGGGGGATAGATAAAATTTCTTCATAAGCCCCTTATTGAGGTTTTTTCCTTCTGTTTGAATATTCTTTTCTCTTGTGCGGATTTAGGCTTAAGGTTTCCTCTAAGCTTTAGCGGAGCCGCCCTTTGTCTTTCGATGTTTTTTAGCCTTGCATAGAGTTTTGATATTTTTGTTTTTGACGGTTTTCGTTTTTTCATAATCCTTGAGGGGACTGGCTTAAAGGGCTTTTTAGGTTGGCTTTCAGCTTTTCTTTTAGGGGTTGCTGCTGGCGCGTCTTTCACCTTTTGGAAGACTACATAGCCTTCTTTTAGGTTTACTTCGCCGATTTTCCATCCTGCTTCAAGCCAAGCCTTTGCATGTTCCTTTTCAGGAAAGTTTTCCCACCAACTTTCAAGGCGATATGCGCTCATGGGTAGGTTGTCGCCTATTATGCCGTCTATTTGGGCGAAAGAAAGCCTAACAGAGTCTGTGAAGGCTGCCCTAAACTTTAGATAGCTTGTAAGCGCCCCATACTTCGTTTTTGTTTTTGGGGAAACAATTCTTCTTGCACAGTTTAAGCATAGCAGCCTTTTAATGTCGCCTGTGGAGACTTCTGGAACCATGCAGTCAACGCAAAAAAGTTTTCCGCACTTCCAGCACCGCCTAAGATAACTGTATGGTAAAACCCTGCCGCAGATTTTGCATTCGTCTTTGAAAGGCATCTAAACCCTCTAAACCACATGCAAGAATTAATTTAAATTTGTGCGGGGGTCTGGTATAGATGTTTCTAAATTCGCCCTATCCAGCTGCCCTGTTTGGGATTTTAATATTCGACTTTCCAGCTTTCTTCTTGACCTTTTCAAAATAGAAGAACAATAGGGCTGCTCCAACTACGCCCGCTACCACTATTGCGGCTACAACCCATGTTGTTGGGAAAGACTCTGATTGTTGAAAAGGAGGAATTCCAGTTTTCATGAGCGGATAGTTGTCTTGGTTGTTCTCGTCGATAATGTATGGTGTGTCTCCGATGCCGTCTCTGTTATTGTCTGTGCCGTTGTAGTCACTCCAGTAATTACACTCAACACCATTGTCCCAAGTATTCACTGAAGGAGACACGTAATGGGGAGAAACTACACTAGCATCGTAAACCTGTACTGTGTTATTGATGAAGAGGTTATGGTGAAATGTGTTGTTTGAAGCTTCCCAAAGCTGGATCCCATATTTGTTGTTTGTTATGTTGTTTCTAAATATAATGTTGCCCTTAGTGCCATATCCTAGACGGATGCCAACTATGTTATTTTCTATGCGATTCCCAGATATAATATTTGAATTTCCTGCCCAAATAAAAAT